>SLLG01000247.1 GCA_007134215.1 Opitutales bacterium
AGAAGCGGCGCAAGGCCATTGAGCTCACGCTCGAGATTGAAGAGGGTATTCCGGCGACCGTGCGGGGCGACGCCAACCGCCTCAGCCAAATGCTTTTCAACCTTGTCGGCAATGCCGTGAAGTTCACAAAACGCGGCGAGGTCCGGGTTCGGGTGGCTCCGGTTTCATCCGCGGGCGGCAAAGCCACCCTCCGGTTCGACGTCGCCGACTCCGGCATCGGCATTGATCCGGAGCACATGGAAGACCTTTTCGAACCCTTCGGTAAAGCTTCGGCTTCCACGGGCCGCGTCTACGGAGGTACCGGCCTCGGGCTCGCCATCACGAAACGCCTCGCGGAGATGCAGGAAGGAACAATCTCCTGCAAGAGCACCCGCGGAAAAGGGACGGTCTTCCGTCTGGAAATCCCCTACAAAGGCGTGGAACACAAAAACACGGCCCACCAGTGGCAGAATCCTTTCCGCTTCCGCCCGCTAAGCGGACGTGTTCTCCTCGTCGAGGACAATCCCGTCATTGCCAAAATCACACGCAAGTTTCTTGAGAAATGGTGTGTCGACGTGCTTCATGCCGCCTCGGGGGAACACGGTCTCGCCGCTTTTGAGGAGCAAAACTTCGATCTCGTTCTCATGGACCTGCAACTACCGGGCATGAGCGGATGGGAAACTGCCCGCCGCATCCGTGAGACAAATACAACCATGGGTGCGCACGTGCCGGTGATCACAATGACCGCCTCCGTTCCCGAAAACAGCCGCGAGCGTCTGTCCGAAAACGGTATTGACGATCTCCTCCTCAAACCGGTGCATCCCCAGCGCCTCTACCAAATTGTCGCCCAACACCTCCCGGTGCGGGCCTAGACCGGAGCCCGGACACGGGACCGATGTGCGCGACGAAATCCGCCGAGGCCGTGTCAGTCGCCTCCTTCGGCCACGGCATCGGCCGCCGCCTCCAGAAGCGCCTTGCGCGCTTTCGCCGAAGCCTTGCGGTCTGTCCGGATTTCAAAGAGATGGACGCCATGCGTCGGAAAGCATGACAGCCTGTCCATCAGCTGCCCGGCGTCGCGGGCATGCCTGTAGCCCACGCCGAACGCCTTGGCCATTGCCTCGAAATCCACGTGTTGCGGCGTAGCAAAAACTCTCTCATAGGGGGGCTCCCACCCGGCGACCGGCAAGTGTTCGAAGATACCGCCCCCGCTGTTGTTGATCACCACCACGGCAAGCGCACCGCGCACGCTGCCCGCGTTGAGCCACCCGGAAGCATCGTGCAGGGCGGCAAGGTCGCCGCAGAAGAGGCAGACACGCCCGCCCTCCGCCGCCACACCCATGGCGGTCGACACCGTTCCGTCGATCCCGTTTGCGCCGCGGTTGAAGAACACGCTCCGCCACACCGGCGAAGCGGGCCAAAACCACTCCGCGTCGCGCACCGCGAGGCTGCTCGCAAAAAACAGGTCGACGTCTCCGGGCAGCGCCTCCGCCGCAAGAGCATGCACCCGGCCCTCGAAGTCCGGCGCGGCATCCGCCATTCCCTCGATCAGATGATCCGCTGCCGTGCTTTCGAGATTCCGCCAAAAGGCAGCGTATCCGGCGGGGGCCGGCTCCACCGCCCATGCGTCAACCATGTCCGGCAGCGCCCCGCGCAGGTGGAAGGCACGTCCCTGGGTGGCGTCGCGGAATCCACCGTGCGGGCTCACCACAAAGCGCGGGATGTCGAGACCGGCGAGCCAACCGCGCAAGACCTTGCTTGTCGGCAATTCGCCCAGGACCACGACCCAAGCGGGTCGTTGCTCCTTCACTACATCCGGGCGGCGGAGAATGGCATCGTAGTGCGCGATCCGCGCAACGTCCCCGCCGCAGTCGCCGTGCCGCATGGGGTTGAGGACATCGGCGAATACCGGAGCACCCGCCGCCGCCGCCAGTGAACAAACCGCGTTACGGTAAGCCGCCGGATCGACCGGCTGGTCCGGCCCCGCGATGATGAGACCGCGCCCGCGCAGCGCAGGCAGCTCCGCCGGGCGGGCGGTAAACGCGGGCGGCGGGGAAACCTCCGTGAGTTCGGCGAAGGGCACGGCAAAGGTGAGCGGAGCGCCCTCCGCCGGAGCGAGCGGTTCGCGGAACGGGCAATTGAGGTGGACGGGCCGCGAAGCTTCGCGCGCCGCGCCGACGGCCTGCGAAAGGAGCCGCCGCCACGCGAGAAGCACGCCGCGTTCATTCTCCGGAACCGGTGCCTCGGCATGAAACGCGGTGTATCCGCCGAAAAGCTTCAGCTGGTCGATTGTCTGGCCCGCACGGCAATGCCGCAGCTCCGGCGGACGGTCCGACGTCAGCACGAGCAGCGGCCAACCGCTCCCGGACGCCTCGATAACGGCGGGCAGGAAATTGGCGGTCGCCGTTCCCGAGGTGCACAGCAGGGCAACCACCCCACGTGTGCGCTGCGCAAGGCCGAGCGCGAAAAACCCCGCCGACCGCTCGTCGAGCACGGGCGTCACACTCAGCCCCGGATGAACCGAAAAAGCATACGCCAACGGCGCCGACCGGGAGCCCGGCGAAAGTACGACGTGCCGCACGCCGAGCCCGTGCAGTACACCGGCGGCGGCCGCCCCCCAGAAGCCGTTGATCGTTGTGAGTTGTTCCGGACGCGGATTCATGACAAAGCAACTACATGGAATTCTCCTCCGTTATGGCCTCCAATAGGGCGCGCATCTTCACCTCCGTCTCGGCGTATTCGCGGTCCGGATCGGAACCGCGCACAATGCCCGCGCCCGCGAATAGCCGCGCCCGCGCCCCGTCGACGAGGGCCGACCGTATGGCCACGACCCATTCGCCCGCGCGCCGGTGGTTGAACCAGCCGACCAGCCCGGCGTAGAGCCCGCGCGGGAAAGGCTCCAAGTCCACGATGTCGGCCACGGCGCGCCCACGCGGCGTGCCGCCCACCGCCGAAGTCGGGTGAAGCGCGGCCGCCACCGCGAGAAGGTCGACGCTCTCCGGAAGGTCCACCTCAATCGGCGTGTGGAGGTGCCGCACGTTGGGCAAATCGAGCAGCCGCGGCTCCGCCCCGGCTTCGTCCCACCGCAATCCGATCTGTGCGAGGCGGCGGCGGATGGAGGCGACCACGTGCGCGTGCTCCCGGCGGTCCTTTTCGCTCTGCAAGAGGCGACCCGCGAGCCGGGCGTCCTCCATCGCTCCGCTCCCGCGCGGGGCCGAACCGGCGATGGCCTCCGTGCGCAGACGGCGACCATCGGTCTCGGCAAGCCACTCGGGGGTGGCCCCGATGAGACTCTGTCCGCACCGGTTGGCATACGAAAAGACATGGCAACTGGGAAAGCGGTTGCGCAGGCGGTCCGCTGTCTCCAGCGGGCGCAACGGCGCCGAAAAGCGCAGATCGAGCGCGCGGGCGAGGACGATCTTCTCGTAGTATCCCGCCTCGATACGTTGCAGGGCCTCCTCCACCCTCTCGCGGAACCCGCACACACCCCGCCGGCCCGACACCACTTCCTTGCGTTCGAGGCACGCCGGCCCCGGTGCTCCGCCGCCGGGTATGTCGTAGGTAAACGACGAGAAACGCCCGTGCGCCGCCCAAATTCGGTCGACGAGTGCTTCGATGTCACTGCCGGCGTCGATCCGGCAGTTGGCCACCGCCACGTAGGCACCGCCCGACCGCGCCACCTGCCAGCGCGGCAGGAAAACCGTCGCACCGGGAAACGGACTGGCCGCGCCGGGGTCATCGAGAAAGGTGAACGCACCGAGAAAATGCGGTCCGCCCATCGGCTCGCTCACATCGCCGACGGCCACCGTGTGCTCGAGCACTTCGTCGGCAAAGGCACGCGCCCGCTCAAAGCGGTCGGCGCCCGACCACTCCCCGAGCACAACAGCGTCGGCCCCCGCAACAGCCCGGCCCGCTGACGGACTTTCCAGATACGCATGGTGCTCGCCCGGTTCGTAGATGGTCTCGAGCACGGCGAGCGGATCGATGTGCCGCACACGCAGCGTGATGCTCGCCACTTTCCAGTGCCCGTCCTCCGCCGCGGCGTCGCGGCACGCGCCGAGAAAGCGCAGGAGGTCCGCGCGCTCCGGGCGGCGGTGCCGCTTTGTCTCGATAATCTCCATAGCGGCAGCTTAACCCGGCCGGGGAAAGAGAATGGCGCGCTCGCCGAAGGTCCGCCCCTCGAGGCGGTTGCCCCAGTCAAACTGCCCTTCCCATGTCGGCGGCACCTCCTCGCGAAGTAGCCCGAGAACACGCTCCGCCACGCCGGGCATCACAGGAATGACCGCTACCGTGGCCAGTCGCACGCCCTCCGCGATAACGGCGAGCGATGTCTCGAGGACGGCGCGGTCGTCCGGGTTGTCCGACTTCGCGAGCTTCCACGGGGCGCGGATCTCCGCGTAGCGGTTGAGCGCGGTAATGAATTGGAAAATACGCTCAAGCGCCGTGTGGAACTGAAAGCCTTCGTAGAGCCGCAGGATGTCTTCGCGCGTCTTCTCCCAGAGCGCGCGCACTTCATGCTCCGGATCGCCGTCCACCGTCGCCGCCGCGAGGCCGTCCTTGAGGTGGCGCCCGGAGAGGTTGAGGAGGCGGTTGACGAGGTTGCCGTAGTTGTTGGCGAGATCAGCGTTGTAGCGGGAGAGAAATAGCTCCATCGTGAAGTCGCTGTCCTGCCCCACGTTCATCTCGCGGGTGAGGAAAAAGCGCAGTGCATCGGGCCCGAAGGCCTTCGAAATCTCAAACGGGTCGATGCTCACACCACTGCTCTTCGAGAGCTTGGCGCCGCCCGTGTGCCACCAACCGTGCACAAGGAGCGACTTCGGCAGGGGCACGCCGATCGCCTTGAGCATGATCGGCCAGTAGACAGCGTGCGCGGGCACGAGGATGTCTTTGCCGATGACATGGTAGTCGCAGGGCCAATACTCACCGAACCGCTCCGTGCCGTAACCGACGGCGGAGATGTAGTTGATCAGTGCGTCGAACCACACGTAAGTGACGAAATCCTCGTCAAAGGGCAGCCGGATCCCCCACGACAGGCGCTCCACCGGGCGCGAGATGCACAGGTCATTGACCGGCTCCTTGAGAAACTCGGTGACCTGCTTCTGCCGGAAGAGCGGAAAGACAAACTCGTTCTCCCTGAGGAAAGAGACGAGCCAGTCCTGGTACTTGCCGAGGCGGAAAAAGTAGTTCTCCTCCTCGATCTCCACGACCTCGCCGTAGATTTCCGGCCACTCGCCGTTCACCCTTTCTTTCTCAAGGACAAACTGCTCCTGCCGCACCGAGTAGTAACCGTTGTACCGCGCCTTGTAGATATCGCCCCGGTCATGGAGATCCTGCAAAATAGAGCGCACCACGTCCGTGTGCCGCGTCTCGCTCGTGCGGATGAAATCGTCGTTCGAGATCAGCAGCGTCTTGCACAGGTCGACAAAGAGGGGCGCGACCTCGTTCGTCAGTTCCTCCGGGCTTTTACCCTGCGCCTTCGCCGTCTGCGTGACCTTCTGGCCGTGCTCGTCAATGCCCGTGAGAAAGTGGACTTCGTCCCCCGTCATCCGCCGGTAGCGCGCGACAACGTCGGTCAGCACCTTTTCATAGGCATGCCCGAGGTGGGGACGGCCGTTGGCATAGTCAATGGCGGTGGTGATGAAGAACTTCTTTTTCATGAAGCGACTACCTTCCGCCGAAATTCCCCGTCTGACAAGCCTCGCCTCGGACCCCTGCCTCCAATGGCACCCGGAAAAGCCGGCTGCAAAAACGGGCACCGCCGAATTAGTTGCGAGACCTCGTGTCCGCACCACGCCGCCGCCGCCGGGTCCGCTCGCTATACACGCTTGTCTCCGCACTTGGCGCAGACGCCGTGGAGTTCGAGGGTATGCGTCACATCGCTGTAGCCCTGATCGCGGGCAAGTCGCTCGAACCGGTCGCCGTCGCAGTCTTCGATGATTTTCGCCTCGTGGCAGACGCGGCAGATGACAAGATGGTAGTGCCGGTGGTCCGAAGAGAGGTGAAAGAGCGCCTTGCCGTTTTCGGCGTGGGCGCGCAGGACGAGTCCCGCCCGCTCGAAGGCATCGAGGTTGCGGTAGACGGTGACGAGGTCCTCGCCCTCGCCGATGTCTTCGCGCAGTTCTTCGGCGGAACGCGGCGTCGGGCTGTCGAGGAGCGCGTCAAGCAGTGCGCGGCGCGGGCGCGTGATCCGCAGGCCGCGAGCCTTCAGGACCTCAAGAGCCTGCGAGAGCCGCTCCTTCCGCGGGGCCGGTTCGCTCCGATGGTGTTTGCAAGTGTCCACGATACAGCTGAAAGCTCAATCCACGCCCGCCCGCCGGATAGTGTCAACCCAAGCGCGCCCGCTTCATTCGTCGCCCGGACCGGCCGTCAGGCGAAAAAAGGCACGGTTTTCCGTCGGCAGGGAAACCGCGACGCGGCGCACGCCCCCTTCGGAGGCCGACTCGGTCACGACCGGCTCTCCCTCCGTTACCGTCCACGCATCCGGACCCGTCGCGCGGGCGATTTCGGTCCACACGGCGAGATCTTCCGAACGCTCGGCGCGCAACACGGTGCCGCCCAAATCGGCCCGGCGCTTGAAGACCACCTCGATCCCGCCGCCCGAAAGTTCCAATGCCGGCATGACCGCTGCCGGAGATGCCCCCGGCTCCTCTCCGCCCGCAAAGGCAAGGAGGTTCGGCACGCCCGTGCCTGCCGGATCGGCGTCCGCATCGGCGCGCCCGGCGGCGCGGTCCTCCGGCGCAAAGCGCAATGCCGCCCACTCGGGGTAGCGGGCGGGGTCCGGCGCCGTGCCGACGACGAAGACAAGCGTTTGCACCGCGCTCTCGCTCGCCGAGCCGTCCGCCAGAACGGTGGATGCCCGCACATCGATTTCATACACGCCCGGCGCGCTGAAGCCCCACGACATGTGGTTGTGCGAACCCGCCGCCATGAGGTAACGGTTGCCCGCCGGGTGCGGTTCCGCCGTCGACCAGAAGACCAGAGGCGCGCCGCCGAACGCACCCGTCACCCACACGGAAATATGTCCCGTGCCTACGCCGGTGAACCGAAGGTCCACCAGATCGACGGCGATCCAGCGAACCGGCTGCGCCGTGCGCCGGGGATCGTCGGCCTCCCACGGAGCAAGCGCCGCGGCGTCCGTATGCTCCGCCGCGAAACCCGGCCAGAGAATCCTCGCCCGCTCGCTCGACGGCAGAAACCAGAACGGCTCGCCTGCCGCCACCCCGAGAAAGTCCCACTCTCCGCCCGCCGGGCGCGTGAGCCGCGAGCCCGCCTCCGGAAAAGCGCCGTCGTGCACAAAGAGCAGCCCTTCCCCCGGCGACCGGACTCCTTTGTCCTCGTGCCGGTGGCGGATCACCCAGCCCGACTCCGCCGTGTAGTCGAAACCAATATCGAGGTGGCCCTGCCCCATCACTATGCGGCCCGCCACGTCGCCCATTCCCTCCGCCGCGAGGGCAGCGGGAAGGCTAAGAGAAACGAAAATCAACTTCCAGTACTTCATCTTAAGGTGACTCCTTAGAAATTCTCAATGATACCGCGGGTCGGGGCCCGGCCAGCGCCGCCAGTCCGCGCCGGGATCGAGCAGGAGCGCTTCAGGCAGCCAGGCCCGCATCGGCCTTCCGCCGCCCGTCCCCGCGCGCACGCGCAGCGAGGCGCGTGCGATGTGGTCGGCGGAACCCGCGAGTTCGCCGTCCGCGCCCGGCGGCGACCCGGGCCCGGCGACGGCAGCCAGCTCCGCGCGCAATTCCAGCCAATGCGCGCCTGCGAGGTACGGCGCCCCGCCGCCGATCCGCCGCCGCGCGGCATCCAGCTCGAGACGCATGTTGTCGAGGGTGTTCGGCGACACCCCGGCCGGTGCCTCCGGGCGCCCGAGGTAAAGCAACGCCAGCCCCTCGGAGTGCCGCAGCACGGGGTCGGCGAGCGACCGGCGGGCCCCGGCGGTGCGCGCGCGCACCACCTCCCAGTCCAGCCCGCCGCCGTGCCAGCCGATAAGCGCGACGAGCGGCGTGTGCGGCTCGAAGCCCGCCGTGAACACATCGTGCTCCCCGAAGGCCGCCGCGAAGGCGGCCCGGATGGCGGCGAACTGTCCGCGCGTGAGCTGGTGCATGGGCAGCCACTGCACGAAGACTCCGCCCGGGCGCAGCGCCGCCCGGCAGTGGGCGAAGTGCTCCACCGCGTAAAGGCGGCCCTCGCCCGGCCCCCACGGGAGAAAGAGATCGCCCGTCAGAACGTCGAACGCCTCCCTGTGCGCGGCGACAAAGACGCGTCCGTCCTCCAGCCACAGGCGCACGCGCGGGTCGGCGTGCAGCCTGCCGTTGAACTCCGCAAACCAATTTTCCGCCGCCCGCGCGACGCTCCGCGAAAGCTCGGCCACATCGATCCGCTCCACCCCTTCGTGCCGCAGCGCGGCCGAGGGAGTAATGCCCGTGGCGAGGCCGATATAGCCGACGCGCCGTGGCGCGGGGTGCAGGAGCAGCGGCAAATGGCCGAGGCGCTCCTGCTCGTAGCGCGCCGCCGTGCTCCCGAGCATGTATTGGTTCTGCAGGAGCATGGCGCGGCCCGCCGCCGGACTCTCGATTACGGCAAGGCTTCCCTCGCGACCCGCCTCGGAATGCAACACGCGCACCGGCACATTAGGATTGACGCAGGGCAGTCCCGAAACCGGCGCAAACGCGAGGACCGCCGCTGCCGCGGACGCCATTGCAAACCCCGCTCCGGCCGGCCCGCGAACCCGCGCCGCCGCCGCAAGCGCGAGCACGGCATAGACCGCGGCGCAGACCGCGACCGCGCCGTATATGCCCGCCGCGGGCATGAGGTAGCGGTAGGCGAACTCCGCCCCGAGAAATCCGCCCAGTCCGTTCGCCGCGAGGATCCACCCCCACCCCTGCCCGCGTTCGTCGCCCGCGCTCTCGCTGTGCGCCGCGAAAACGGCGGGCAAAACCGTCCCGGAGAGAATGAACACGGGACCGAGGACAAGGAGGGACACGCCGGCGAGCGCTGCGAAGAAGGCGACCGTCCCGCCAGCCTCAAAGAGATTGAGCCCGAAGCGGCCCAGAACATGAAAAACGACCGGGGCCAGCAGGGTCGCCAGCGCCGACGCCCCGAGCGCGAAGGGCAGCAAACGGGCGGGACCGCCCACGGCGCGGAGGAGGCGCGGCGTCGCTGCAGCGGCAAGACCGAGGCACAGGATCACGGTCATGAGCATACCCGCCGCCGCGTACAGCGAAAGCGGGGCCGCGAGCAGGAGCATCTGCAGGAAGGCCAGCTCGGAGGCGAGAACGAGAAAGCCCGATGCAAAAGCAAGGAACGCCACCCAAGCGGAAACGAGGTGCCGCGGGTGAGAAACCTCCGCCTCCAAGGTTCCGGACACCGCACCGAAGCGCGCGTGCGCCGCAAAACACCCCGCCGCCACCGCCGCGTTGAGCACGAGCGTGGCCCACATCGCGCCCATCGCCCCGAACACGGGAAGCGCCCAGAGGATGACCGCCGCCATGCCCGCCACGCCGCCGAGCGTGTTGAGCGCATAGAGCCACAGGCCGTCACGCCCGAGCTGACGCCGACTCCCGAAAACCGCGCGGCCTGCGACGGGCAGAAACACCCCCATCAATACCGCCGGCGGTGTCAGCGTTAGAAGCGAGAGACCGAGTTTGACCCACGCGACCCCTCCATTCTCCAAAATTTCCGGCCCTAGCGCCGTCCACAAACCTGAAGTCCAAAATGGCAAAAACACCACCGGCAGGCAAAGTGCCGCCACCCCCGCCTCCGCAATGCCAAGCGTCAGCCATGGACGCCGCGCGCGCCGCGCGATCCATGCGCCAAGGCCCGAACCCAACGCAAGTCCGAGAAAGAAACACGCGAACACCCGCGCCGCCGACTCCGTTCCCGCGCCGAGGAGATCAACCGTGCGCCGCGTCCACAGTAGCTGGTGGGCAAGCGCCGCCGCGCCGCTGCCCGCCGCAAGGGCGCATGCCCACGCAAACGCCCCGCGCACCGGTTGTCCGTCGTCCTCATCCATCACCGCGCATCCGACTATCCTTTGCCCCCAATTGCAAGAAACTTGCAATTGGAGATTGACCCGAAACGCAAATCACTTGCAATAACGCTCCCGAATCCGGGCTTCGGAGACGCCGGACACCCGGACAACACAAAAACACCAAACTCGAAAACAACCACTATGCACAAAGCTATCCAACGCCACACAGCAGCGCTTCCAGCCGTGGTCGGCCTGGCCGCCGCCATCGCCGCGCCCGCCGCCGCGCAGTCGATCGCCTTCTCCGAGGGCGGCGCCGACCTCACCTTCTTCTACAACAGCACAGCGGACAGCTGGGACACCGTTCTCCGCGCAAAAGGAAACACCGTCGCAACCGGTCTCGACTCGCCCTACGGAACACCTCCCGGCGGCGTCGGCGGGTCCGCCGACGACTTCACTTTCACGGAACTTACTGTGCAACTGACCGCCTCCCCGCTCATCGAAGTCAACGGCACCGGCTACTTCGTCACACCGGCGGCAGGCACCGGCTACAGCATTCCCTCCCTGCCCGACCTCGGATTCCGCGCCCGCCTGCGCGAAGAGGACAACGGAACCGCAGTACCCCAGTTCGACAACCTGCGGGTGACGCTCGACACCGCCGCCTCGTCCATGCCGGCGGGCGCGGACTTCATCCTCTTCCGTCCTGGCGATCCGCTCGAAGGCGAGCCCGCGAACGTCATCGTTTACGAGACCGCCGTCGGCGAACTGGCCCACGACTGGCCCGCATGGGGACACACCCACTGGCACTGGGGCTTCTCCGAGCAGGGCGACTACTCCCTCGTCTTCGATTTCCAGGGAATCGGCGGCCTCCACGGCCCCTCCGCTTCGGACAGCGTGACCGTGAATTTCTCTGTCATTCCCGAGCCGCGAGCCTTCGCCGCCGCCTTCGGGCTCATCGCCCTCGGCCTCGTCTACTTCCGCCGCCGACGCGGACCCGCCCGTCCCTAAAGCTTTCGCCGCGCCCGTCGCCTGTCTTGACCCACGCCGCCTCCCCCATCCGGGAGGCGGCTCTTTTTTGTCCTCTCCACCGCCCCTGTGCTGTCAAATAAATTAAATATGGCCTATTTATTTCCATCCCGGAATTAAATTATTCGACAATTTTATCTCGTAAATGAATTCATTGCTTCTTCCGGTCGAGCTGCCCCGGCGTCAACTTATTTATATCCGGGTTAGTCTATCATTTCTCAGAGTTAAATTACTGACACAACAAAACTCATAGTTAAATTATTTGACGGGAAAGCAGCTGGGTGGGCGCGGAGAGGCCTTTTCCGGCCCTCAGTCTCCGGCCTTCGCCTGCTTGGCCCAGGAGTCGCGGAGGGTGACGCTGCGGTGGAAGACCGGGCGGTCTTCCGCGCAGTCCGCGTCGAGGACAAAGTATCCCTTGCGCTCGAACTGCACGGGTTCGCCGGGGCGGGTGCCGCGCAGGGCGGGCTCGCCGTAAGCGGCCACGGTGCGGCGGGACTCCGGATTGAGGTTGTCGAGGAAGGAGCCGCCCTCCGGCACGTCATCCGGATTCTCCGCGGAGAAGAGCGGTTCGTAGAGGCGCACTTCGAGCGGCACGTTCTCCGTCGCGCTCACCCAGTGGATGGTGCCCTTGACCTTTCGGTTGTCGGGCGTGGAGCCGCCGCGGGACTCCGGGTCGAAGGTCGCGCGCAGCTCGACGGCGCGGCCTTCGGCGTCTTTCACGACGTCGGTGCAGGTGATGTAGCAGGCGTAGCGCAGGCGCACCTCGCGGCCCGGCGCGAGACGGAAGTATTTCTTCGGCGGATCCTCCATGAAGTCCTCGCGCTCGATGTAGATTTCGCGGGTGAGCGGGACTTCGCGTTCGCCCATGGCGGGCTCGGCGGGATGATTGGGGCCCGCGTAGGTCTCGGTCGCCTCCGGAAAGTTGGTGATAACGACTTTGAGCGGGTCGAGCACGGCCATGCGCCGCGGCGCGCGTCCCTCGAGGTCCTGCCGCAGGCAAAACTCAAGGAGAGAGAGGCTGATGGTGTTATTGCGCTTCGCCACGCCCACGCGGTCGCAGAATTCGCGGATGGCCTCCGGGGTGTAGCCGCGCCGCCGCAGACCGCTGACGGTGGGCATGCGGGGGTCGTCCCAGCCGTCCACATGCCCCTCGTTGACGAGCTGCAGGAGCCTGCGCTTGGACATGACCGTGTGGGTCAGGTTGAGCCTCGCGAACTCGATCTGGCGCGGCCGGTGCGGCACGGGCAGGTTATCGATGAACCAGTTGTAGAGCGGGCGGTGGTCCTCGAACTCAAGTGTGCAGATGCTGTGCGTGATGCCCTCGATGGCGTCGCTCTGCCCGTGCGCGAAGTCGTACATCGGGTAGATGCACCATCCATCGCCCGTGCGGTGGTGCTTCGCGTGGAGGATGCGGTAGAGCACGGGGTCGCGCATGTTCAGGTTGGGGTGCGCCATGTCGATGCGGGCGCGCAGGACCTTTTCGCCGTCACCGAATTCACCGGCGCGCATACGGGCGAAGAGATCGAGGTTCTCCTCCACGGAGCGGCCGCGGAACGGGCTTTCGCGCCCCGGGGTCGTGAGCGTGCCGCGGTGGGCGCGGATCTCGTCGCCCGAGAGATCGCAGACAAAGGCCCTGCCCTCCCGGATCAGGTGCACTGCCCAGTCGTGGAGTTGTTCGAAGTAATCGCTCGCGAAGAACAGGTTGTCCCCCCAGTCCGCCCCGAGCCAGCGCAGGTCTTCTTTGATCGACTCGACGTAGCGCGTCTCCTCTTTCGACGGGTTGGTGTCGTCGAAACGCAGGTGGAAGCGCCCGTTGTATGCGGCGGCGATGCCGTGGTTGAGGCAGATCGACTTCGCGTGCCCGATGTGCAGATAGCCGTTCGGCTCCGGCGGAAACCGGGTCACCACCGTCGAGTGGCGGCCCGCCGCGAGGTCCGCGTCGATTTGTTCGTAGATAAAGTTTTTCGCCCGTGGTTCGGCCATGATGCGGGAACTGTGTAGTCCCCGGCGCGAAGAGCGCAACTGTTCTGATGGACGGCGACGGCGACCGTGCCTTCCGCTCCTCAACCCCGCACGGCAGCCGCGGCGGGCGCGAAGTCGACGCGCCGCGCGTCCTTCCAGAGCCCCTCCAGATTAAAGTAGCGCCGCATGTCCTTTGTGAACACATGCACGACGAGGTCGTGCGCGTCGATGACCATCCACCCCGTGCGCAGGCCGCGCTGCGCCGAGATATACTCCATGCCCTGTTTGTCGAGGCAGGCCTCGACCGACTTCACAAGCGCCCGCAGGTGGGGCTCGCTTGTTCCGGTCGCAATGATGAAATCATCGGCGATGGGTCCGTCGGGGCCGAAATGGAGGACCGTGATGTCCTCGGCTTTTTTGTCGTCGAGCGCCTCACAAGCGGCGCACAGGAATTCAGGGAGTTCTTCAGGAGACACAATCGGTTGTTCAGAATCGGGCGGTTGCGTAAAGGCGGTTTTTCTTTATGACTTCAATAACAGCCGAAGGAACGAAAAAGTCAACCGACTTACCCGACGCAATCCGGCCGCGGATTTCCGTCGAACTCAGCTCAATGAGCCGGGTGTCCACGGCGCGCAGGCGCAGGCCCGGACGCTCTGGCAGCTCCGCGGTTTCGCCCGGACGGCGGAGAACGAGAAAATCGACCTCGGCGGCAAGATCGTCGATCCGGTGCCACCGGTGGAGGTCAGGGAGTTGGTCGTGCCCGATGATCCATGAAATCCCGGCCGTCGGCCACTCCCGCCGCACCGCCGCCACCGTGTCCAGCGCATAACTCGGGGGCGGACGGCCGATGTCCGCCGTCGACACCGAAAAATTCTCCATCCCGCGCAGGGCGGCACGCAGCATCTCCGCACGGTCCGCGCCGGAGGCGAGCGGTCCCTCCGCCTTCAGCGGATTGCGCGCCGCCGGGACGAAGACGATGTGGTCCAGCCCGGCCCGCTCCAGAATGTCCTGCGCAACAATGAGGTGTCCCGCGTGCACCGGGTCAAAAGTGCCGCCGAAGATCCCGAGGCGCGGTGCGGCGCGGCGGATTGCCGGACTGCTCATCCCACAAGCGATACAGATACGGAGGCGCCTGACAAGACCGGCGGACGGTCGCGGTCCGCAGCAGGCAAAGGGCGGACGCGCCACTCGCCGCAACCCTTGATTTTCCAGGCGAACCGCCATAAGTTCGTTGCATGTTCACACGCTACCCCAGTGCCCGCTGTTGGACGGCGGCTGTTCTCATGGTTCTCTTTCTCGCCGGATGCCAGTCGACGCCGACGCAACGCGCCCAGGCCGACAGCGCGCTCTTCACCTCCTACCCACCCGAGGTGCAGGAGAGGCTCCTCGCCGGGACGGTCGAACCCGGCGACGACAAAGACATGGTGCGCTTCGCCCTTGGCGAGCCGGACCGCACCCGCACGCGCGTGACGGGCCAGTCCCACGAGACTGTCTGGATCTACACCCGCTCGCGGCCGCGCGTCTCTGTCGGCCTCGGCGGCGCGCGCGGCGCCGGGCGCACAACCGTGGGCACGGGCGTGGGCGTCTCCACCGGCGGCGGAACCAGCGAGCAGGCCCGCGTGATCTTCCGCGACGGCGAGGTGCACTCCGTCGAGGAATCGCTTTGACATAGAAAGATGAATCCACAGCCGCCCCGCCCTTCGTAACCCCGTATGCCATGAAACGTCACCCCCGTTGGTTCCTTTACTTCGTCACCGCCGCCGCGCTGTTCCTCGCGGGCTGCGCCTCCACGCCGGAAAAGCGGGCGGAAGCCGCCCCGAGCGTCCTCGAAGGCATGGACGCCGCCGAGCGCGAGCGCGTGCTCGACGGCCGCATCGCGGTAGGCGACACCCCGGAAATCGTGCGCATCGCATGGGGCAACCCCGACCGCAGGACGCGCCTTGTGCGCGAGGACAGCGAAACCGAGCGTTGGATCTACCTCGGCTATGAACGGGAGTTTGTCGACACCTTCCCGCGCCACCACTTCCGGCCGCGCTACTACTATCATCCCGGCCTCGGGCGCTACGTCATGACCCGCCACCATTACATCGCCCACCCGCACACCTATGTCGTGCGGCGGCCCTACACACGCCAGGTCGTCGAATTCCGCGAGGGCCGCGTCGCCGCGTTCGAGACGGACGAGCGCTGAGGGCCGACGGGTACTTCTGAAGCCCGCCCCCAACGTAGTCGGGCTGCTTCAGCGCCCGACCCGATACGGCCGGAACCCCGCGGCCACACCCGCCGACCCGCAGCGACGCCGTAAACGAAGGTCAGCGTCCGCCGCCCGGATAGATGAGCAGCCGGTCGTGGATGAGCAGCGCGATATCGGGGCGGCCGTCGCCGGTAAAGTCGGCCACCCTTGCCTCGCGCGGCTGGAAGCCCCCCGCCCC
>SLLG01000344.1 GCA_007134215.1 Opitutales bacterium
AAGGAGGCGGTGGTCGGTCCCTATGGAGAGGATGCCGAGACGATTCTTTACCTTGATGTGGAGCCGAAGGTCCGTCCGGCCCGTGGTTGCGGATGGATGGATCATTGGCGATCACAGGGGCGGGCTTAGACCGGATGGGTCGTCCGCCGACACGGAGTGCGGCCTACACTTTCCAGAAATCAGCCGCCTGCGAACACTTGCGCTTACTTACGGGCGGCCGGTGCCATGGGGTCCCACCCATTCGGGGAGGATCTTGACCGGAGTCACCGGTGTTTCGGTCATTTCGTCCGTTTGCACGGTGCCCGTCTCGTGCTGGAGAGAAACGCTGCCGGTGTGGTTTTCGATGCGTGTGTCGACAACGGGCAGGGAACCGGCCCACGAGAAGGCACCGACATGCAGGGCGTCAAAATCACAGGCGACCACTTTCGTATTCCGCGCCTGGGGGTACTGCAGGCCGCCGGATTGGAGGTTGTCGCCACGGGCAATTCTCGACGGTTGGCTGTTGACCGTCTTGCACCCGATGAGGGTGTTGTTTTGGTCCCAGACGAGAAAACCATCGGCGTCCTCCTTCCAGCAGCCGCGGATGACGTTGTTCGCGCCGAAGCGGACACTGACGTCGGTGGAGGCGGTCACTTCGTTGTTGCCGGTGCGGCCGGTGACCGTCACAAATTCCACGAGGTTGCCGGAGGAATTGATACTGAAGCGGCAGTTACCGGTATCCACGGCGAGGCAGTGGTGGATGTGCCAGTTTGTGTCGAGGGTGGCACCGGTGTTTCCGGGCGCGGTGACAATCAGGTTCCGGCCGCGGGCGGAATAGGGCGCTCCCACCGGTTTGCCGGGCATGTCATGAAAATAACAATACCCAATCTCCACATCGTAAGCCTGGTCGGAGCCCCCGCCGCTGCGGATGCAGCTGTTCGTTGCCTGCCACCAGTCGGAGGCGTCCTGTGAGGAGAATTCGCAGTACATCACGCGGCAACGTGTGGAGAGGCCGATGTAGATGGAGGTTCCGCCGAGCGATTTGAAGCGGCAGCGCCAAACCTGCACATTGTCGTTGCGCATCTCCAGCGTGCTGGCCGAAAGCGGGGTGATGAATTCGAGCCCGCGGATGACGATGTTGGCTCCATAGATCTGAAACGTATTCGGAATGTTCGCCCCGAGAAGGTTGGCGGCGCGTATGACAATGGGTTCCTCTTCAGTTCCGCTGCGCGTGACGGTGATCCTTGAGCCGGCGTAGATTCCATCCTCCAGTTCGATGATGGTGCCCGGTCCGGCGACTGCCACGGCGGCGGTAAGCTCGCCGTAGGTGGAAACAGTGACGGTTGCTTCTCCGGCCGCTCCGGGCTCCAAGGCGGGATCAACGGGGTCGCCGTTGCCGGTCGACTCCGTCGCGACATACATCCATGTGCCTTCCGGCCCGTGGTCCAGGATGTAGAGCCACCGGCGCAGGGATTCGGGCCACAACCACGGATCGTGTTCCGCAAAGGTGCGTCCGAGCGCGGGGAATTCCATCCAAGTTTCGTCCCCGGCGTTGCTCATGGCGCAGAGAGCGGCCTGTGACGGGAGTCCTCGGGAGATCGGCGGCAAGTTGCCCTTGTCTTCGTCCGGAGAAGCCTCTCCCGCGCATACGAAAGCAAGCGCGGAAAGCCATGCGACGGAATGTATGAAACGGCGGAGGGACTTCTTCAATGAGGGGTTTCGTGTATTCATGGTTCTCCATGATGCTGGAACATTTCTCACCGCGCCATGCGTTCCAGAATCTCGGCCGAGAAGAGCAGTGCGCGCCCACTGTGGTAAGCGCCTTGCCATTCGCTGCTCAGGATCGCGTCGTGCGCAGGGGTGCCGTCGGGATCGACCTCGCTCCACCAGCCGCCCTGCGGTGCGATCAGGTGATCCTCGATGAAATCGAGGGTTCGCAGGAAATAGTCGAAATAGATCGCATTTTCCGTGAATTCGAAGAGGTAGGCGAAACCGAGGAGGGCTTCGGCCTGTGCCCACCATGTTTTCCGGAGTTCGTCGGCGGGCTGTCCCAGTGGTCCTGTCGCGAAAATGCCCCCGTGTCTCCGGTCCCAGCCTTTGGCGAGAACCGAATCGGTCAGCGATTCTGCCCAACCGCGGAGGACAGAGCGTGGCAGAGCGATGGCATCGGCGGCGTCGAGGGTTAGCCACACCCCCTCGATGTCATGTCCGTAGCTCGTGCGCTGGTTGGCGGGATCGGGAATGAGCGTCCAATCATCGTACCAGAAGTCGATGTTCTGATTGACTCTTGGGTACTGCACGGCGTGCGTGTTGACCGCGATCAGTTCGGCGATGCGTTGGCGCAGGAGGTCGTCCGGCCAAACACGGTAGAGTTCTGCGAATCCCTCCATGAGGTGCAGGTGGGCATTGAAGGATTTCTGACCCGGCGGGGCTATATAGGTGGGCTCCTCGGGATCGGTGATCGGTGTCCAGTCGTCGTAAAAGAACTCGTTATAGCCTCCGTGGCGCGGGTCATAGGCCTTCTCTTCGAGTATGAGGAAGAGTTCACGCGCGGCTTCGAGCGCCGCGGGGTCCTGCGATGCGCGGTGGTAGGCCGCCAGAGCGTAGACGACAAACGATTGCTGGTAGACGTGTTTGCGTTTGTCGATCGGTTCCCCCGCGTCCGTCACCTTCGCGTAATATCCGCCGTGGGCGCGGTCGAGCAGGTGCCGCTGGAGATAATCAAAGCCCGATTTCGCCGCCGCCAGAGACTCCTCCTTCTGGAGGCCGGCGAGGGCAAAGTGGCTGAAAGACCAAAGCTGCCGTGCTTGCATGAGCACAAATCGTTCCCCCCTGTGAACAAAAGCCCCGTCGTGGTGAAGTTCTTTAAAGCCGCCGTATTCCGTGTCCAACGCATGAGGGTAGTAGAAATCTACTATGCTCGTTTGCAGCATGGTCCGGCAGCGTTCCGCGGCCTCGGTCAGATCGGATTGCGTCGGCGGGGGGCGATCCTCCGCTTGTCTCCCGCATGCGATGCAAAGGGTAGCGAGGACCGCCGCGCCAACGATACGGCGGTGGTGGTGAAAGCGGCGATGAAGGAATTCTGAACAAAATTTCATAGGGCTTATGTGACAGTGGCGCATGGTATAATGGGAGAAAAGGCGGGTCAATATCAGAGCCGGGCGGCGGAGTCCATCTTCTGGAACATGTCGCGGAAGACGGAATCGCGGCGGACACAGGTGGCGTTCCGGATGAAGTGGCGGGAATGATCGATGCTCCATGTGAGTTGGTCGGTCAAAACGGGGCTGTGGACCAGTTCCGTCCGCACCCATTCGGGGTTGACGAGGTAGCCTATGGTGATGATGTCCCAGATCTCCTTGGTCCGCGCCGTGTGGTCGGCAAAGTACTTCCGATAGGTGTCGGCGAGGTGGTCGCCAATGGAACCTCTGCCCCGGACGCAGGCGTCGATCTCGTAGAGGTTGGTGAGCATGTGGGAGGCGACGCCGTCGCAGGGGAAGTGGACAAGCGGAACGCCGCAGTCGAAAACGAGGCGGGAAGCGTGAAGATCCTGGCCGAGGTTGAAATGGCTCGCGCTGTGCCAATGGAGGGGTTGCCCGCCCAACCAAAGAACGACCACCTTTTCGACCAAGCGCGGTTCCATCAGAAGGGCAGCGGCGACATTGGTGATGGCGCCAATGGCCACGACATAGAGCGGCCCGTCGGACTCCCGCATCCCGCGCTCGACGAGATCGGCGGCGGCCTCGCTTTCTACCGGGGTGTCCGCATCGGACAGGTATGCCGTGGAGCCTTTCAGGGCGAACCCGCTGGGCGGAATATCGAGGTGCCCGAGGATGCGCAGGATCTCGTCGTAGCTCTGCCGCATGCCGTCGCCGGGATCGGATGCATGGCTGTTCGTGAAAGGCGCGGCGTAGACGGCTTCGACGGCGAGCTGCCCGCGCGATTGCAGCGCGTAGGTGAGCGCGAACTGGTCGTCCACCTCGTTGTAGGTGTCGGTGTCCAGAACCATGCGCACCTTGCCCGCGGGCGGGCGCAATCGTTCGATACGAAGGGTTTCGTCGAGGATTGGAAACGTCATAAGCTTTTCAATAAAGGTCTCTCAGGGCCGGACGACCGCTGATCAGGTGCTTTTTTCCTGAAAACATGTTTTGTGATCGTTCACTCGCTGTTCCGCGCGGAACGGGTTCGGCGAATTCGAAGTCACCCTGCGGACATCAGGAGTGTTTGGATGCAAACCGCCTGCTAAGTCAATGTAATTTGTCTCCCTTGAAGAGAAGGGCGCCTGAAAAACGGGAAAGCCTAGAAATATAGGCACATTTGACCGTGTCAGGTGGAATCTGTTTGCTTTTCTTCTGTCGGCGGGTTTCCGTCCGACGCGATTATGAAGCGAGAACCCATAGGCCTGCAGCTTTATTCTGTGCGGGATGAGGCCATGGCTGATTTGCCGTCCGCGCTGCGTGAAGTGGCGCGGATGGGTTACGAGGGCGTCGAGTTTTTCGGCCGTTTTCCGTGGTCCGCCAGGGATCTTCGGGCGATGTTGGACGACGTCGGTCTGAAGGGTATCGGCTACCACGTGACGCTGGACTGGCTGAAGGGTGGGGCGTTGTCTGAGACAGCGGATTTTCTGAATTTGTTGGAGTGCGACTGCGCCGTTCTCGCCGTGCTTCCTGACGCATGGCGGGGGACGGAGGCGGATTGGCGGCGGGCGGCAGCTTTCATCAACGAAGTTTCAGACGCGCTGGCGCGGCGGGGCATCCGTTTTGGCTACCACAACCACGACATGGAGTTTTACCCGGTGGAGGGCGCCGTTCCTTTCGAGCTGCTTTTCAGGGATCTCGCGCAGAACGTCTTCATGGAGCTTGATGTGGGGCATGCTCTGCGCGGCGGCGCCGACCCCTGTGCCCTCATGCGTAAGTGGCGGGGACGGCAAAAGATGGTTCACATACGTGATTACGCGCCGGATGACACGGATGCGCTTGTCGGGGAAGGTCGTGTCAACTGGCCGGAAGTGATTTCCCTTTGCCGAGCGTGCGGAGCGACGAAGTGGTTCATTATCGAACAGGAGCCGTCTTCCACCCCTCCACTCGTTGCCGCTGAGCGCGGCCTGCGGAATTTCGAGGGGATCCTCGCGGACCTTCCGGTGTGACTCTCATCCGTATCCGGGTCCGGAGCGGATTTTTTGTCTCCGGTTGGTTTTGCGGTTGCCTTTGTCGATTTCATCAACTGATAAATAATCTAATTAGGATTTAGCTGTTGTGTTTTTGTCGGCTGAAGTGCGGGATCTTCGCTCTTTGCCCGTCTTTGCGTAAGGAAACGGTAACGATGAGAAGCGAACAAAAAGTAACCCTCGCCATAAGCGGATGCGGCGATCTGACGACGCGGACGCTCCTGCCCCGATTCGAGAATGACACCGGGCGGGGGCGCTTTGCCCTGCGCGGCTTCCACAACCCGCGCGGGAGCAACCACCGTGCATTGGCGGAGCGCTTCGAGGGCGCGCGGGCTTTCGATGACTACGCGGAAATGCTCGACGAAACCGACGCCGAGGCCGTTCTTGTGCTGAGCCCGGCCCAGCTTCATGCCGGCCAGGCACTTGCCGCACTGCGGGCGGGAAAGCATGTCTACGTTCAGAAACCGGTGGCCGCCGACGCCTCCGGGGTCGATGCGCTCGTCCGGGAGGCGGCGGAGCGGGGCTTGGTCTTTGCCGCTGCGCCGGTGCAGGCCGCCTATCCGACGATACGGCGGATGGCGGCATTGGTCGGTGAAGGCAAGCTAGGCACGGTGTACTTCGCAACGGCTCCCTTTATGGGATGGAGCGGTATGGACGTGGAGGCGGCGAAGCACCCGGGTTGGCGTTACCAGTCCGGCGACGGTCCCTTGCGCGACCACGGAATCTACAGCCTCGTCACGCTCATTTCCATTCTTGGCCGGGTGGAATCGGTGTGCGCCTTTTCCGGGATAACCGTCGGTCACCGCTTCTGGCAGGGGGAGCGGATTGAGGTTGCGGAGGACGACAACACGGCGGCCCTCCTCCGCTTTGAAAACGGTGCCTTGGTCTCGGTTCACGAGGCGTGGTGCCCATGTCCCGAGGCGGCGCCTCCGCTCCGGATATTCGGTCTCGGGGGCGTTCTCGAAACGTTCGGGGGACGTTGGGATGCCTGCCCCGCCGGCTACACCTTGTTTGGACCAAGTGGTCAGGAGTTGGAGCGCGTCGACGTGCTCGGAAGTGAAGAGGCGAAGGGCTTTGACGATGGAATGCCCAATCCGCACGTGTGGTGCGATGTTCTGCATTTTGCCGGGTGCATAACCGGGGGTGCGGAACCGGCCTTTCCTCCCGGGCTGGTGCGGCATGTTTATGATGTGATCGACGCAGTCTTCGAGGCCGCCTCGACTGGCGTCCGCCAGCGGCCCGGCGCAAGGGTAAACACGGATACACCATCGATTTCACATGAGACGAAATAACAGCCGTCCGGTCGGCATCGGCCTCGTTGGGTGCGGGGATCTCGGCAACATGGTCCTGCCGCATTTTGAGCAGGCGGATGCCCGCACGCGCGCCCGCATCGTCGCCGTGTGCGACAACGAAGCGGAGAAAGTGGAGACAGCGCGACAGCGCTACAACGTTCCCGCCCGCTATACCGATTATGGTGATCTGCTGGCCGATGAAAACGTGGAACTGGTTCTCCTTCTTCTGCCCATGCAGCTTCACGCGCCCTTCGCCCTGCGGGCACTGGAGGCGGGCAAGCACATCTATGTTCAAAAAGCGATGACGGCCACACTTGCGGAAGCCGACGAACTCGTCGCGGCGGTCCGCGCAAGCGGGTTGAAGGCGGGTGCCGCGCCGGGCCAGATGTTCGCGCCGTTCTTCCGCGAGACCGCCCGTCTCGTGCGCGAAGGCGCTCTCGGGCATGTCTTCTGGACGTTCACCAACAACGCCGGGCGCGGCTCTGAGTATCCATGGTATTTGCGGGAGGGCGGGGGACCGCTTAACACCGTCACGGTTTATTCCCTTGCCGCGCTCACGGGAGTCTTCGGTCCGGCCCGGTATGTCACGGCGCTTTCCGCCACCGTAGTGCCGGAGGCGCCTGTGCCGGGCGGGACGATGCGACGCGAATGCGACGACAACACGCTCATTCTGCTTGATTTCGGCGACGGACATTTCGCCTTTGCCAACGGATGCGACGCCGTTGTGCCGGACTCGCTGCAGTGGGGGCAGTTCGCCGTGGCCGGGGAAAAGGCATCCCTTGAAAGCGGCGCGATTCACATGCCCTCGGGCTGGCCGGTGGAGTTTATTCTCAAGGAGCGGGGAAGATCACCGCGTCGCATCCCCGTGCCGATCTCAGACCTACCCTGCCTCGACGGCGCCCACGCAGAGTTGCTGGAGCCGCACGTCTACGCCGATATCATGCACATGGTCGATTGTATCGTCGACGATACCGAACCGGCGATTTCGGTCGAGCACGGGCGGCACGTTGTCGAAATCATTGAGAACGCATACGAATCCGCGCGCGCGGGCACGCGACGGGAACTGCGCACCCGTTTTTAGAAACCGAATGCATTACCCCATAACTTTATGAAGAACCGGCGAATCAATCCATTTTCTATTCTGTGCGGCGTCTTTCTCACCGCTCTTGCGGCGGACTGCGCGACGTTCCAGAAAGCGGCGGAGATCGCCATCGACACTTCGGAACTCCCTGCCGGGCTGGATGCGCCGCGCATGGTGCCGGGAGACCTCAACGGGGACGGACGGATGGACTGGGTCTTTTTTCACGGGACGATGTTCGTCAAGGCTTACAGCCATGAAGGCGATTTTCTATGGTCCAAGATCAACCCCAACGGTATTCCAAATGCCGCTCCATGGCATCCCTGGATTCCCGCTGTTTGGGACATGAACAACAACGGCCGGGCAGAGGTTGTCACGGTATTGCAGAAAGGCGGCATCAGTTCGACGCCCTACCTCACGATTATTGACGGTGAAACCGGTGCCCTGCTCCGCGAGACAGCGCTTTGGTTTACTCCTTCCGGCCCCGGAAACCACGCGAGGCGGGGCCTCATTTCCATCGCCTACCTGAATTCTCCCGACGAGCCGTGCATCATCATCGGCGCGGATGATGTCCTCAACCAAGCCCGTGCTTACGATGCCGAACTCAATCTCCTTTGGGTTCACGATTCCGGACCCAACACAGGCCCGAACTGGTGGATCCCCGGCGACGGCCATTACATCTGGCCCCACGACCTGAACGGCGACGGAACCGATGAGGTCTTTATCGGCAAGAAGCTCTACGACGGGCAGGGAAACCTCATCCATGAACTGCTGAAGGGTATGAACGATCATGTCGACAGCCTTGTCTGCGGCGATTTCCATCCGGACTATCCGGGCAAAGAGATCGTCATCTGCGGGGAAGTCGGAATGCGGATGTATAACATCAATCCCGAGACATTTGAATTCACGATGATCTGGGAAATCCCTTCGGGAAGCCCCGTTCGAAATCCCCAGATGTTGCATGCGGGACGCTTCGACTCCGGATTCCCGGGGGTTCAAATTCTCGCGGAGGAGAAATCTTCCGAGACGAATGCCCGCTTTTACCTCATCGACCACGCCGGCGGGATCATCCGGAGTTATCAGTCACACCTTTCGGTGATGCCCGTCGACGTGGACGGTGACCGCAACAAAACGCACATTATGGTGGACCGGGGCGTCATTCTCGACAAGACGGGCGCCGTCCTTGTTTCCAACGCATGGTATGCGCCGATGCCGGGTGTCTACAACTATTCCCTCGCAATGGATGTGCTGGGCGACCCGCGGGAGGAGATTCTCGTCTGGAACCACGGGAAGCTCGTCATCGGCACGAACACCCGGGAGCTTGCGGAAGAGATCCCTTCTTTCCGCGGCAACCGTTCCTACCTGCGGAAGTATTCGGCGAACCGCTACTTGAACCGGGGTTCGCGTTATTTTGATTATGCGTCGGCCCTTGAAAGCCTTGCCTTCAGGAGGTCGGTCTTCCAGACATCCGTGCTCTACGAAGAGCGGGAGTGGGCCAATGCCCGCGGAAACCTCTTCGTCGGCCGTCTTCCCGAACCGGACGCGTTGGCGCGCCGGTCGCTTCTTCAGTTCGACCTTTCCGCATTACCTGCCCAAGCGACGATTGTCGGCGCTTCGCTCGCGCTCGTCCTCGAGGCAAAGGGACCCATGGCCGACGGGGGACCGCTCCCGGTTTCCCTTCACCGCGTCGGCGGGGCATGGAGCGAAGGCACATCGACGGGAAGCGGCGCGTCCGGGGCGGCCGCCGCCGCCGGCGATGCCACATGGTTTCACAGTGAGTACGCCCAAACATCATGGAATGTGCCCGGCGGCGATTTTGCGCATGCGCCCTCCGCTGTGGTCCTTGTCGGCGGGGAGACACCGCGCCTCGGGTCTGTGCGGATCGAAGACCCCGCAATGGTCGGCGATCTGCGGCTCTGGCAATCCTCGCCGGATACCAATCACGGATGGATTCTCGTGGGTGACGAAAGTGTGCCCGGAGCCGGACTGGAGTTCCGCGGCCGCCACGGACGTGCGGAGACGTCCTATCCAACGCTGACAATCAACTACACACTGGAAGCGCTACCCGCCTGGGGCGACCGCAAAGCGGTCGATGCGGGCGGGGAATACTACGACGCGGACCGCCTCGGCTGGGTGAATATCCTGCACGCCCCGTGGGTCTACGTTCACGCGCTTCGCGCATGGGTCTACTCCGCTGATCCTGCCGCCGGTTGGTTCTGGAGTCCCGGAATTTTGGAGGAATAAAGATGAAATACGGACATTACGACAGAGAACACAGGGAATACCAAATCGTTGACCCGCGCCTGCCGGCGCCATGGGGCAATTATCTATCCAACAAATCGTACACCTGCCTGATCTCCCACACAGCGGGAGGCTACAGTTTTTTCCGCGATCCGAGAGATTTCCGGGTCAACCGCTACCGCTTCAACAACGTCCCCGCCGACCGGCCGGGGCGATATATCTACATCAAGGAAGGCAGCGACTACTGGTCTCCCATGTTAGTGCCCCTGATGAAGGATATCGGCGCCTACCGTTGCGCCCACGGCATGGGCTATACCCGCATCGAGGGTGAACATGGAGGAGTCAAGGCGGTAGTGACCTATTTCGTTCCTCTTGAGGGGAATATCGAGATCTGGAAGGTGGCGCTGCACAATACCGGCGGTGAAACGAAGAAGCTCGATCTCTACTCGTATGTGGAGTTCTCCTTTTGGAACGTGAACGAGGATTTGAATATCCAGTGGGTCCCCAATAATGTCATGGCGGATCACGAGGACGGAATCATCTTCAACAAATACCTTGAGCGCCATCCGATTGTGGGGAGTCCCGATCCTTACTACCGGGGAGACCGTCCGGGCTGGGGCTTTTTCGCGATGAACCGCGGGGTCGACAGCTACGAGATGGACCGCGACGTCTTCATCGGCAACTACCGCTCCGAGGACAACCCCGCCGGGCTCGAACGGGGCCGCCTCACCAACTCGCAGATGCGCGGGGGCAATGCCTGCGGTGCCCTGCGGACTCCGGTGTCCGTCAAGCCGGGCGAGACCGTCGAGCTGGCTGTGATGATGGGCTATTGCGTGAGCAAAGATGAGGGAAAGGAGCTTATTGCGGAGTACAGCGATAATGCTTCCGTCAACCGTGCGCTCGCCGCCGTGAAGGACCATTGGGCCGGTTTTGTCGACAAATTCCAGGTGGAGACACCCGACCGCAATCTCGACGACTTCTTCAACGCCTTCCACCAGTACCAGTGCAAGATGACCTTCGACTGGTCGCGATACGCCTCCTTTTGGGAAACCGGGCTGGGGCGGGGCGTCGGCTACCGCGACACCTGCCAGGACACCCACGGCGTCATTCACACCATACCGGACCAGGCGCGGGAAAAGATACGGCTCCTGCTCAGCTACCAGCTCTCGACGGGGAACGTATACCATGTCTTCTTTCCGCACACGGGTGAGAAAAAGCAGCCGGAGTTCTCCGACGACCCGATCAAGATCGTGCCGCTCGTCTGCCACTACATCCGGGAAACAGG
Source organism: Opitutales bacterium (assembly GCA_007134215.1). GTDB lineage: Bacteria > Verrucomicrobiota > Verrucomicrobiia > Opitutales > Oceanipulchritudinaceae > SLLG01. Next base: position 11,040 of record SLLG01000344.1, read on the forward strand.
CGAGGTATCCTTCCTCGACGAGGATATCCCCTACGGCGACGGAGAGGGAAGCGGAACGGTCTACGAGCACATCTGCCGCGCGCTCGACTACATCTACAACCACCGTGGCGAACACGGCATTCCCCTTGTCCTCGACGCCGACTGGAACGACACCCTGCTCCTGCGCGGCCCGAACCGCGCGGCCGAGTCCATCTTCATTGGCGCGCTCTATTGCTGGGCATCCAACGAACTCATCGAATTGCTTGGCGCCCTTCCGCCGGAGCGCGACCACGCCGCGCAGATCACTCTCTTGAAATCGCGGCGCGACGAGGTCGCCGCTGCCCTCAACGAACACGGCTGGGACGGAAAATGGTACCTCCGGGCTTACGATGACAACCTCGCACCCGTTGGTTCGCACCAGTCCGACGACGGCCAGCTATTCCTCAACCCCCAGTCATGGTGCGTCATCGGGGGCGTCGCCGATGCGGAGAGGGCGCAGAGCGCGATGCGGCACGTCGAAGAAATGCTCTTCTGCCGCGACGGCGTGAAGCTGCTCTCGCCCTCGTATTCGAAGTACAACAAAGCCCTCGGCATCATCACCCGTTACAACCTCGGCACCAAAGAAAACGGCGGCGTCTTCACCCAGTCCAACGCATGGTTGATGATGGCCTACGGCGTTCTCGGGCGCGGCTCCGCGATCCACGATGTCTTTCAGAGAATTAACCCGCTCAACCGGAACGACCGCGCGGAAATCCACAAGGTCGAGCCCTACGTCTACTGCCAGAGTATTGTCAGCGACGAGAATCCGGTGTGTCCGGGGCGCGCCTCCAACTCGTGGCTCACCGGTACCGCAGGGGCCTCCATGGCCGCCCTCACCGAGTATTTCTTCGGCGTCAAACCCACCCTCGCGGGCCTTGTCCTCGACCCGTGCATTCCCGCACAGTGGGAAGCGGTGAAAATCAAGCGCGTCTTCCGCGGCAAAACATATCGCGTCACCGTGCGCAACCGTAGCCGGACCGGCTGCGGAGTGAAGTCGGTCACACTCAACGGCGCACCCCTGCCGGGCAACTTGATTCCCGAAGAGCAGGCGGCGGCGGAGAACGAGGTTGTCGTCGAGTTGTAGTCCGCCGGTGGGAGGCGTCGATCATCGGTCTATACAAACGAATACAAGGAGAAATGATATCATGAACGGAGTGAACATTACAGTCATCGGTGCGGGCAGCGCCGTGTTTTCCATGCGTCTGGTGAACGACATCTGCAAGACACCGGAGCTTGCAGGCAGCACAATCACGCTGATGGACCGGGACGAAGGCAGACTTCGGACCGTCCTCACGCTCGCATCCAAGCAGGCCTCGGAACTCGATTTCCCCGTGACCTTCCGCAAGACGACGGATCTGATAGAGGCCGTCGAAGGTGCTGATTTTGTCATCAACACCGCGCTTGTGGGCGGGCACACCTTTCTCGAGGAGGTGCGGAAGATCGGCGAGAAACACGGCTATTTCCGGGGCATCGACGCGCAGGAATTCAACATGGTCTCGGACTATTACACGCTGACCAATTGGAACCAGTTCGGCTTCATGCTGAAGGTCGCGCGGACCATTGAGAAGCATGCGCCGAATGCGTGGTATCTGCTTGCCTCGAATCCGGTCTTTGAGGGGACGACCCTGCTCACACGGCATTCGCGGGCCAAGGTCGTCGGTTTCTGCCACGGTTATCACGAGATCGAGGAGATCTTCAAGGCCCTTGAGTTGAACCCGGCGAAGGTCGACTGGCAGGTCGCCGGTGTGAACCACGGCATTTGGGTCAACCGCTTTCTCTATGAAGGTGAAGATGCCAACCCGCGGATGAAGAAGTATTTCGCCGAACAAACCGGGTGGAAGCCGGCCAATCCCTTCGACGTCGCCCTCTCCCCTGCGGCGAAGGCCATGTTTGAATTCTTCGGACGTATGCCGGTGGGCGATTCCATCCGCAACGGGGGAGGCTGGGCCTGGCACTACGACAATGCGACAAAGAAGAAATGGTTTGGCGAGCCATGGGGCGGCGCCGATTCAACGATCGGCTGGCCTTGTTATGAGAAGATGCTGGGCTTGTTCGTGGAAACCTTGCGGCAACTCGCGGAACGGGTGGAAGCCTCTCCGGGTGAATCGCTCAAGGATATTCTTACCCAATATATGACGGAGCTTCCCCCCGATATCGCCCCCGATCTAAAGAACACTTTCGACGCGAAATCATTGAGCGGTGAGCAGCATATCCCCTTCATCAACGCCATCGTGAACAACGTCGAGACGAGGCTCGTAGCCAACCTGCCCAACGGCACGCTCATTCCGGGCGTGGCCGCCGACGTCGCCGTCGAGGTCCCCGTGACCGTGAACAAGGACGGCATGCACCCCGAGAAAATCGATCCGGCGCTGCCCGCGCGCGTCATCCAGTGGTTCCTCCTCCCCCGCATCCTCCGCATGGAGTGGGCGCTGGAGGCCTTTCTCCAACGCGATCCGTCGCTCACCGTCGAAATCCTCCTCCGCGATCCGCGGACAAAGTCCGTCGAACAGGCCGAGGCCGCCGTCAAAGAGGTCTTCGAGAAGGCCAGGGAATTCGATTAAGCGCGGCCTGTCGGCGGAGGCAACAGTCCCGCGCGGCGCCCGGCCTCACCAAAGGCGGGATCTTCCCGTTGATCAGCATGTAGAGCGTCGTGATCCGCTGCTGACCCAAGTTGAACACTTCCGTGGTTTTCGGCACCAAAATCCACCCCTTCCTTGTCCCCGAGGGCTTTGTTTGAGCGGGCTCGACCGGGCCGATCGGCATGGAGTGCACCACAGCCTATTGTCACAAGGTGGGACGGCGGGTGATAGTAGGCGGTATGTTTGTCACGTCCTGATTAAAAGTTGACAGGTGTTTTTGTTGATTGGGTTGATCTTATTGGTCTGGGGCCGCGGCCTCCGGCCGGGCACCCCCCACCGGTCGCTGCGCGCTCCTCCCCGTCCCGCAGGGTGGCCGGAGGCCAAGGGGAGGGAGCGCAGCGACCGGTGGAATAGATTTGTTTCAGGCCGCATCACGATGCACCGCTGCCGGAACTTTCATCTTCAGAGCGGTGTGAGGCCGCTCATGATTGTAGAGGAAGATTGCCTCGCTTACCCCTGCCCGAGCCTGTCGTTCGTTGCGGAAGCCCAGGTCGAGGTTGTATTCGAGTTTGAGGATACCGTTGATACGCTCCGCGTGGCTGTTCTCGTAGCAGTGGTTTTCCTCGGTCATGCTGATAGACAGGCCGCGTTCGCGCAGGACATCTACATACTCACGGCAACAGTACTGGCTGCCGCGGTCGCTGTGGTGGACAGGCCAGCGGTTGGCGGGCAGCTGTGCCATGGCCATGCGCAAAGCCTTCACGCTTGCGGCCGCATCAAGACTCCTGTCCAGGTTCCAGCCGACCACCTCGCGCGAATACAGATCGCTGACCAGTGAGAGATAGAGGAACCCGCCATCGGTGCGAATGTAGGTGATGTCCGAGACCCACACCTGGTGAGGTGCCGTCGGTTTGCGCTCAAACAAGAGATTACGATACAGTGGAAGCGCGTGCCGGCTGTCAGTGGTGCGTGCAGCACGCCTCTTCGGCTCAACGAGAAGGCCCCATTTCCTCAGCACCGCAAAAAAGCGGTCCCTTCCGATGATTATGCCGGCACCCCTCAGACGATCGTGGACCTGCATGAGCACCTTGCGCCCGCCCAGACGCGGGTGCTTCGCTCGTAGGGCCCGCACAAGCGAGATGATCAGCGCCTCGTCCACTTCCTCACGCTCACGCTCGCGGCGCTGCTTGTGATAGCCCTGACGGCTGATCCCGGCCGCCCGGCAAAGCCCGCTCAAGATGCACCCGCTCACCGTGGCTCCTCTCCGAAGGGCTTTTCCAATAGCCGCGTGGCGTGTTTTTTTTTGAACTCCTCCGGATCCATCCCCAGATTTTTGCAGGCGATCTGCAGATACGATTCGCTCAACAGACCCTTCATATACGCTTCCGCCAAGGCCCGCTCCAGCTCGCGCACACGCTTGCGCAGCACCTTCTTTTCGTCTTCTTCTTGCATCGTTGTGATCGTCACGCGCCGAGGCAGTTTGTCCACCTCTCCGTAACGCCGCAACCAGCGATCCACTGTCTGGCTGCCCTTGATTCCGTAGGCACGCGACGCCGCATACGGGCCGCTATGCCGTCCACTTTCGATCTCCGACACAACCTGACGCTTGAATGCCTCTCCGTAACGGATGATCGTCTTCTCCTTCTTCATGTTTTTTCCTTTCCCCTGTAAACCTGGG
>SLLG01000122.1 GCA_007134215.1 Opitutales bacterium
CAGACAGAGCGGTTCGGGCACGGACTGGCGTTTACGCTCGGGTTCGCGGTCACGCTGGCCTTGCTCGCGCTCTTCGCCGCCGCCCTGCGCCGGCTTCTGCGTGCGGTCACGCCGCGCGGGGGTCCTTTTGCCTGGCGCCTTGCCCTCGGCAACCTGCACCGCCCACAGAACCGAACGATCTACCTTGTCGTCACGCTTGGCATGGGGGCCTTTCTGATCAACACGCTCTTTCTCGCCCGAGCCAATCTGCTGGACCAGGTAGGTCTCACAGACACGGGAGACGCCGCCAACGTCGTGCTCCTCGACGTGCAGCCCGACCAGCTGGAGGAAGTGGAAGCATTTTTGGGGGATCGGGGCCATGAGGTATGGGACCGGCTGCCCATTATCACAATGCGGCTCAGCGCGGTGAACGGGCGGTCCATGACGGAGCTGCGGCGCGATCCTGGCGTGGAGGTGCGCGAATGGGTGACACGCTGGGAATTCCGCACGACCTATCGGGGCAGCCTTCTCGACAACGAGTCCGTTGCCGAGGGTGAGTGGGTTTCCCGTCATACCGGGGGCGAGCCGTATTCGGTGTCCATAGCGGAAAACATGCTCGCCGACATGGGCGCAAGCGTGGGCGACCGCCTCCGCTGGGACGTCCAGGGGGTGCCCGTCGAGACCATCGTGACAAGCAGCCGGACGGTGAACTGGCAGGCGGGCCGTCAGAACTTCGGGGTTGTGTTTGCGCCCGGCACCATTGAGGCCGCGCCGACGATTTTCGCGGTGACAACGCGTGTGACCGACCGCGCGCAGACCGCCGGGCTCCAGCAGGGGATCGTCGGTGCCTTTCCAAACCTCAGCGTCATCGACCTGACGCTTGTCTTTGAAACCATAGACGACCTTCTCGGGCGTGCCGGCTTTGTCGTCCAGTTTATGGCCGCCTTTACGATTCTGACCGGATTGCTGGTCCTCGCCGCCGCCATAGTCACGAGCCGCTACCAGCGCATCCGTGAGAGTGCGCTGCTGCGCACATTGGGCGCGCGGGCGGGATTGATTCGGTCCGTCATGGCCGTCGAATACGCGCTGGTCGGTGCCTGCGCCGGACTTGTCGGCGCGATCCTCGCGGCGGGTGCCGGGTGGGGCTTGTCGCGCTATGTGTTCGAGAGCGATTTTGCCTTCAGTCCCGGACTCATCGCGCTGTCCGTTCTCGTCATGGCATTGCTCACGCTCGCGACCGGTCTTCTCAACAGCCGCCGGATTGCGAGCCATTCACCCTTGCTTCTGCTCCGGGAGGAGGGATAGGGGGTGCGGTTGCGCGGCCTGTCCGCGCGCGTCAACGCTGCGGATCGGTGAAAGGCAGCTCAAGCGTCGGGTCCTCGCGGTCCCAGACGACATCGGCTTGCAGAAAATCCTCGGGAGCTTCCTCCGGAGTCGTGACGAAGACGATTTCCTCCGGCGCCTCGTACGTCCAGTCGACAGAACCCACGATAATGTGGCGCACTGTCTTCTCGGTGGGCGCGACGTTGATGTCGAGGCGCAGCGTGTCCAGCGCCATTCCGGCCATCCCGGCGGGCGGGGTGAGCTCGGCGAGTGTCCAGAGGGTGTTTTCCGACTCGCGCAGTTCCTGCAGGGACAGGTCGTATCCGAGCGAGCGGACCGTGATTTCGTAGCCGATATTCATGGGGGCTTCGGGTTCGCGTTCCTCCGGCGCGCAGGCGGCGAGAAAGCCGAGGGCGGGGAGGCAGACGAAGGTGCGGAAGAGAATTCGATTCATAACAGGCGGGGTTCGTGTTTCCGTGTTTAAGGTATCTTCGCAGGGTTCCGCGGTGAATGCAAGTGCCAGCGGGTGTTACGACGGGCGGCGAAGAGAGCGCTGTCCGGAGCGAGGGCGACGAGCAGACCGACGAAGATTTGCAGGATGCTGATTGCGAGCAGCCAGCGGTGCCAGAATTGAAATGCGCGTATATTCATCGTGTGTTGGTTGTTGTTCAGTTGCGCCAGCGGGGCCGACCGTCGGTGTGACGATCCGGTTGCGGTGTCACGGAGAGTTCACACGGGCTGCGGAGTTCCGAATTTGCTCGCTTTGCTGCGGGGGCGTGTCAACTCCTTGTAACATCATGGCTCCCAGCGGCGATTCCGCAGTGCGCGAAGATTTGGTGGACATCGGAGGGTTGGTCCGCAATCCGGTGCTGCGGCTGTTGGTCCGGGGAGTGTGCGGGCTCGCGGAGCCGCTGATCCGCATGCGCGCGCTCAACGGGGCCTACCGGGAACTGCGTGCCCTCGACCCCGCGCCGGAGCGCTTTTTCCGGGCGGGACTGGACGTCCTGCGGGTGCGCTACCGCGTGTCGGAAGCGGATCTAGCGCGCATTCCGAGGACGGGGCCGGTGGTCCTCGTCGCCAACCATTCCTTCGGGGCACTCGACGGGGTTGTCCTCGGCGATTTGCTGCAACGCGTGCGCCCGGACGGGAAACTGCTGGGCAACTACCTGCTTGCGCGCATCCGGGGCATCGAGGCGCTCATCATCGAGGTCGATCCTTTCGGCGGGGCGGAGGCGAAGAAGAATAACCTCGGCGGCATGCGCGCGTGCCTTGCATGGCTGCGCGCGGGCCATGCGCTCGGGGTTTTTCCGTCGGGCACGGTTTCGCATTTTCATCCGCGCAACCGGCGCGTGACCGATCCGGCGTGGTCGCCGACGGTAGCGGGACTGGTGCGGCGTTCCGGGGCGACGGTTGTGCCGGTGTATTTCGAGGGACGGAACTCGTTTCTTTTCCAGGTCCTCGGGCTCTTGCACCCGCGAATCCGCACGCTGTTGCTCCCGCGCGAGTTGCTGCGCATGCGCGGCCGCGAGGTTTCGCTCCGTGTCGGCCATCCCATCGGCCCGGCGCGGCTGGCGCGGTTCGGCACGGCGGAGCACGCCACCGACTATCTTCGTCTCAAAACCTACATCCTCCGCAACCGCCGGATCGCGGAGAAGACGAGTTTCCGCTTCGCGCGCCGCCGCCCGCCGCAGGCGCAACCCGTTCCTGCGGGACCGCCGAAGGATGCCATGGCCGAAGAGGTGCGTCGGCTGCCGACCGAACAGTTGCTCGCCGAGCAGGGGGATTTCGCCGTCTATTTCGCGCGTGCTTTTCAGGTGCCGCGTCTGCTTGACGAGATCGGGCGTCTGCGCGAGATCACTTTCCGCGAGGTGGGCGAGGGCACGGGCCTAGGGCGCGACCTCGACCGCTTTGACGCCTACTACATCCAGCTCTTTATGTGGAACCGGGCGGCGGCAGAGGTCGTCGGGGCTTACCGCCTCGGGCTTTCCGACGAGATCCTCGCCGAGCACGGCGATCCGGGTTTCTACACCTCGACGCTTTTCCGTTACAAGCCGGGTGTCCTCCGCCAGCTCGATCCGGCCATTGAGCTGGGGCGTTCTTTCGTGGTCGCCGCCTACCAGCGAAAGCCCCTCTCTCTCGGGCTAATCTGGCGCGGCATCGGGCAATTCATCGCGCGGAATCCGCGCTACCGTGTGCTCTTCGGGCCGGTGTCCATCAGCCGCGAGTACGACAGCCTCTCGAAGAACCTCATTGTCATGTACCTGAAGGAGCATTCCCTCGATCCCGAGCTGGCGGACAAAGTGCGCGCGCGCAAGCCGCCGCGCTCGCGCTCTTTCGGCGGGCTCGACCGCCGCTCCTTCCGGCGGGCGGTGGAGGACATCGATGATGTTTCCGCGCTCATTTCCGAGATTGAACGGGAGGAACGGGGCGTGCCCGTGCTCCTGCGGCAATACCTCAAGCTCAACGCCACGATCCTCAGCTTCAACGTCGATCCGGAGTTCAGCGACTGCATCGACGGGCTCGTCCTCGTCGACCTCGCGAAAACGAACGAAAAGACCCTCCGGCGCTACATGGGCACCGAAGGCGCCGACCGTTTCTACGCCTTCCACGAGATCCGCCCCGCCGACCGCCGCGAAAGCGTCGGGGCTTGACGAAAGCGGTGCGCAGGTTCCCGCGGCGCATATATGAGCGTCGTTGGTCTTGGCCCCCCGGCTGGAACGCGGCGGTATAGATTCCATTAGCCGGGGCGTATAGGGAGGCTACGCGCCCGGTTCTACCGGTTGGACGACAAGCCATCCGACTACGCGGACAATGCCCGGTCTTCACGCGGACATGAAGCCGGCGTGCACAAAAAAGCCCCCGCCGCG
>SLLG01000038.1 GCA_007134215.1 Opitutales bacterium
ACCAAAAATTTCATCTGAAAAAAATGAAGATTTTTCTTGCCGCGGTGCATCGCGCCACCTAGCCTTCAGGTCTTTCAAATCGAAAATACCTCTCGTGTGTGTGGCGTCGAAGGACGGCGCTACCCGCGCACTCCAAACCAAAAACAAAATAATACCTATGAAGAGACCACTGCTGTATCAGAAAAAACACATCGTGGCGTTGGCGTCCTGCGCCGCTCTCGCCGCGATCGCCTCCTTGCAGGCCCAGGGCACGTTGTTGGCGTATGAAGGGTTCGGCTACGGCGGATCGGCGTCGCCCGGCGATCCCATCGCAGGCCTCAACTCCGCGAACAGCACCGGCGCTGTCGGTGTCACCGGCTCGTGGTCGGTTACGCGTCAACCCCAGCACAGTAACGGCAATTCCGCTTGGCAGTCAGGCGGGTTGGGTTACACGGACCGCAATGGAAACGTCCTCCCGACGACACCGGGTCATGCGTTTATTGCGGCGGCACCGAACACTGCGCCGGACGGTGCGCCCAACAACAGTCAGAATGTAACGTTGGGGCTGCAGTTCACCCAACCGGTCATCGACGCGGTCGCGGGCGGGCGGGTGTACTTCTCGTTCCTCTCGCAGCGGGTGGGCCCCCAGGACAGTGATGCTTGGGATCCGGGATTCTACGAGAGCAAATACCGCCGCGCTTTCGGCATGCGCTTCAACAGCGAGAATGTCGGAGCGGCGAACGACCACAACGCGCCTGCGCAGATCGGGCAAGGCTCGGGTCGGGTGAATGACGACTCGCAACCGGGACGCAATACGTTCGACGAATGGGCGATCGGCAACTTCGGCGATGTCGCTTACGCCCCGACGGGCAAAAAGCACTACGAAGAGGTCGACTTGATCGCCGGCTGGTATGACGCCGCGACGGAGACGATCCGGATTGTTGTCAATCCGAATCTCGACAACATCACGATCAATGACGGTTCCGTCACGGCCACGGCCCAGGCAGGCCGCCTCAGCGACAACATGTGGGTCGCCCTCGGCCTCGAAGCCGGTAACGACGGCGGTGGCTGGGGTGCCCGCGGCGCCGAGTTCCTTTTCGACGAGTTCCGTCTCGGCACGAGTTGGGATGCGGTCGCGGTGCCCGAGCCTTCGACCTACGCCATGATTCTGGGTCTGCTCGCGGCCGGCTTCATCGTCTACCGCCGCCGCCGCAAGGCCTGATAGCCGCACGTATTTTCCGAATAAGAATCGGTTAGTAACTGGGGATATCATTCCGGACCCGCACACGGCAACGTGTGCGGGTCCTTTTGAATCCAAATATTCACAACGATCCAGACAACAATCACAGCGATATGACACCGACCCTCCTCATAGCCCTCACCGGAATGGCGATGACCGTTCCGGCGATTCCCGACCGCGAATACGACGTGCGCGATTTCGGGGCGATCTACGACGCCTCCGAGATGACGACCGAGCACATCCAGCGCGCCATCGACGTGTGTGCGCGCGACGGCGGCGGGCGCGTCGTCGTCAGCCCCGGACGCTACCTCATCGGCTCGCTCTTCGTGAAGAGCAATGTCGACTTTCATGTCGCGGAGGGGGCGGAGCTGATCGGCTCGACCGACGTCGCGGACTACCCCACGGTGTGGGGCCGCATGGCGGGCATCGAGATGGACTGGCCCGCCGCGCTCATCAATGTGCGCCACCAGCACAACGTCGTCCTCTCCGGCGACGGCGTCATCAACGGACGCGGCAACGAGCACTTCTGGCCGCTGTATTGGAAAACCCGTGAGGAATACGAGGCGAAGGGACTCCGCTGGGTCGTGGACTACGATGTGCAGCGGCCGCTTCTCATTCAGGTCTACAACTCCGAGCGGGTCGTCGTGCGCGACCTCCATCTCAAGCTCTCTGCCTTCTGGACCTGCCACATCGTCTATTCCAACAATGTCCTCGTCGACGGGCTCACGATCCGCAACAACATCGACGGCGTGCCGCACCGCGAGGGCTTCGGGCCGAGCACCGACGGCGTGAACATGGACTCCTCGCGCAACGTCATCGTGCAGAACTGCGACGTCGACTGCAACGACGACAATTTCACCCTCAAGTCGGGGCGTGATTCCGACGGACTGAAGGTCAACCTGCCGACGGAGAACATCATCATCCGCAACAACATCGCCCGGCGGGGCATGGGCATGTTCACCTGCGGCAGCGAGACGTCCGGGAGCATCCGCAACGTGCAGGTCTACGGCAACCGCGCCATCGGCACGATCTTCGGCATCCGCTTCAAATCCGCCGCCAACCGCGGGGGCGTGGTCGAGCACATCGACATCTTCGACAACGAGATGGAGAACGTCCGCCGGCCCATCATCTTTGAATCCAACTGGAATCCCGAATACAGTTACGGCGAAATCCTCGACGAGCCGGAAAAGTATCCCCTGCACTGGCAGAAACTCGCCGAGCCGGTGCCGGAAGAAGAGGGACTGCCCTTCTTCCGCAACATCACCATCCGCGACCTCGTCGCGCGCAACAACCCCCTCAACGCCATCCAGATCCTCGGCCTGCCCAAGGCCCCCGTACGCAACATTATTTTCGAGAACGTCTACATCGAAGCGGGCGAGGATCCCGGTGTCATCTCCAACGCCGAGAACATCCTTTTCAAGAACGTCGAGATTGTCACCCCGGAGGGCGGACGCATGGTCGAGCGCGACCACACCGCCAACATCCTCTGGCTCGACTGAAGGATAGCGCTGCGGGCGGCGGGTTCGGAGCGTAGCCGGGGTGCTTCAGCCCCTGGTCGGCGGCGGCGCGGGCGACTGGAATTGCCGTGGGTGTGCGGCGTCGGTGCGGGTCGGCGGGTGGCCGCGGATTTCCGGTCGTTCCGGATCGGTCGCTGAATCTGCCCGACTAGTGCGATCACACATCCATGGAATCAGACAGTGAAAGTCTAATCCCTCCCGAGACGAGCAACGGGAGAGCAGCTGAAGGTAACTGAAGAACCGGACCTACCAGACCAAGCCAGTGAAACGGGTCTGGATACCCAAGGCGGGGAGCGCGGAAAAGCGTCCGCTGGGCATTCCCACGGTGAAAGACCGTGTGGTGCAACAGGCGGTGCGCTTGGTCGTAGAACCGATTTTTGAGATCGGCTTCCATCCCCACAGCTACGGGTTCCGACCCGGACGCTGTTGTCAGGACGCGTTGCGTCGAGTGGACGCCCAGCTTAAGAGCGGGCTGCTGCATGTCGCAGACGTGGACATCAAAGGCTACTTTGATGCGATTCCTCACGACCAGCTGATGGAAAAAGTATCGGCGAAGATCGCCGATGGACGCGTACTCGACCTGATTCGTGGTTTCCTTGAATCGGGGGTGATGGGAGAGATGCGCGTGGAACAGAGTGAGAGCGGCACGCCGCAAGGAGAGTCCTCAGCCCCTTGCTGGCAAACCTCTATCTCGACGAACTGGACTGGCGGATGGACAATCTCGGCTATGCGATGACTCGCTATGCCGATGACATGGACATCCTCTGCGGCAGTGCTGAAGAAGCGCAAGCCGCTCTGGAGGAGGTGCGTCGGTGGATGGAAAGTGCCGGACTGACGCTACACCCGCAGAAGACACGCATCGTGGATATGCGGGTGAAGCGTGCATACTTCGACTTCCTTGGATACCGCTTCCGGCGGAGCCTGCGGGGTCGTCTGGTGCGTTTGGTGCGGCCTAAGAGCGAACAGAAGCTCAAAGGCTCGCTCAAGCCGTTGATAAAACCGACCAGCGGCTGCTCTCTCGAAGTCATTATCCATCGGATCAACCCGAAACTGCGCGGGTGGTTTGGCTACTTCAAACAGGCTAACATCTACCAGTTGTCCGGAATGGACGGAAGGTTGCGCCGCCGCCTGCGGCGTATCCTGCGCAAGCGCCGGAAGAAGCGACCCGGTCAGGGCCGCTCACTGGCGGACCATGAACGCTGGCCCAACGTCCGGTTCTCGGCTCTTAGTGTCGGTAGGCATCCCGGCGATGAGTTATCCTGACAACAACGATGGTGATGAGTTCATCGTTGATTTCATACAAGATGCGGTAGCCCCCTTGGCGAACTCGGTATTTTTCTTCGCCAGATAGCTTCTTTACCCCGGCGGGACGAGGATCCTTCTCCAGCGCCAAGATACGCTCAATGATTCTTTTTCGGTCCTTCTGTGAGATCCTTTCGAGTTCCTTTTCGGCGGAGCGCCGGATCTGAATTCTATAATTTACCATTTGCCTTCAGCCTTTTCAGGAACTCCTCGAAATCTACAGTCGGTTCATCTGCCCGATCTCTAAATGCCTGCAGATCTTCGAGATCCTCAGCGAATGACTGGCGAATAGCTTCATTCACTAGATCAGAAACTGATGATGACGCCTCCGCCGCCTTCACTTTCAATGCCCGGTGAAGATCTTCATCAAAATATACTGTTGCCCGTTTCATATCCTCACGATGGAGTTAAAACGTTATAACGTCAAGAGAAGCTGATTGATTTTTTCTCGTGCGGTGAAATCTGAGGGAGGGGGTATGGTTTTTTCAATGAATCATCTACGGATTGTCTCGTGCCCGGCGGGAGTGCGCCCCGCTTCCGAGTGTGCCAGAATGTCTCCGAAAACGCGCGCGTGTTCGGGTATTTCCGGGACGATTCACGCCTGACGGATGTGAACGGATGATCAGCATACGGGTGACATGAAAGCGGTTTCTTTTCCCGGTTGGGCAGGGGTGCTGGCGGGCGCGGATCTGCCGGAGACGGTCCGGTTGATGCGGGTGCGCCACATGGCGTACCGCACGGAGGAGTCGTATATCGGATGGCTGCGCCGGTTCGCGGCGCACTTTGGCCGACGTATCGTGCGGGCAAGGACGCCAAGGACCGGTGCGTGCCGCTGCCGCGGTCCATGCTGGAGGATTTGAAAGCTCATTTGGCGGAAGTGCGGGCGGTGCATGAAAAGGACCGGGCAGAAGGGTGACCGGGTGTTTGCCTGCCGTAGGCGCTGGCGCGGAAGATGCCGAAGGCGGGCAAACGCTGGGCGTGGTTTTAGGTCTTCCCGGCGAACGGGTTGTCACGGGATCCGCGCAACCCGCATGCGCCTGCGCGCCGGCATCACGTGTTGCCGGGGGGGTACCAAAATGCGCTGTGGGAGGCGGCTCAGAATCATCGTGCGGCCCGCAGGCCGGTGAAGTAGGCGGCGAGGGCCGCGGCGGCGGTGAGGGCGAGGGCAAGCTGAAGCAAATCCCCGGCAGGGACGCGGAAGAGAAGCGTCCAGCCGAAGGACTGGCGGTTGATGACGTAGACGAGGAGGGCGCCGAGCGCGCCGCTGAGGAGCAGTCCGCCGAGAAGTCCGGCGAGGGTGATGCCGAGTCCCTCGAACAAAGTACAGCGTGCGATTTCGCGGCGGGTGAATCCGAGGGCGCGGAGTGTGGCGAGCCCGCGCGCGTCCTCGCGCAGGAGGGTGGCGAGGGCGAGGACAAGGCCGGCGAGGGCGACGGCCACGGCAATGATCCGCAGGGCGTGCGTGGTGGCAAAGGTTTGGCGGAAGACGGTGAGGATGGCGGCGCGCAGGCTGGCGTTGTCGCGCGCATTGAGGACCGGCCAGGTTTCTTCGATCTGTCGGGCGAAGGCGCCCGCGTCGGTCTCCGGACGGAGAAAGAGAGTGAGGTTGGTGAGCCCGGCGTCGCCCCACCATTCGGCGAACCGTGCGAAATCGACAAGGAGCGATCCGCGTTCGTTGCCGTAGTCGGCCTGCACGCCCTGGATAAACAGACGGCGTTGGCCTGCGGGAGTGGGCACCGTCACGGTATCGCCGGGGGCGACGCCGAAGCGGCGCACGAAACTCTCCGAGGCGACGGCGGGGGCGTCGACGCCGGAGGGAGTGCGCCCGTCCGGCAGGGGACCGTGCAACCAGAGCAGACGCTGGCGCGTGCCGAGGAGGGCGAAGTCGCTGCCGGCGAGAAAGGTGTCGATACCGTCGAGGGTGATCCGCTCGGTGCGGAAGGGGTCGTGGGCCTCGACTTCGGGCATGGCGGCGATGGCGCGCCATGTGTCTTCGCGCAACACGCCTCCGGCGTCCGCTCCCGCGCGTCCGAGGGGGCTCACGTAGACATCCGCCCGGAAGCGGGTCTCGATCCAGCGCTCCATCGTGTGCTCGAAGCTGCCGACAAGAATATTCATGGCGGCGGCCATGCCGACGGCGATATACAGCCCGGCGACGGCGAGGCGGTGCCGGCTGCCGGGCCGCCGCAGGCGCGAAAGGGCGACGGCCCACGGCGCACCGCCGACGGGCAGTGCGGAGAGGGCGCGGGCGACGGGAGCAAGCAGGCCCGCCGCGAGGATGGTGCCGCCGATGAGCCAGAGAAACGCGGCGGTGTAGCCCGCCAGCGGGAAGCGCGCCCCGCCGTCGAGCGTGACGGGCGGCAGCAGTGCGAGGACCGCCCCGAGCGCGACCGCGCTCCAGCCGAGGGCGTGGCGGCGGAAGAATCCGAAGCCGGGGCTGAAGTTGCCGCGTGCGAGGACTTGTGCCGGGGGCGTGCGCGCGGCGTCGCGCACGGGCAGCCAGCCTCCGAGCAGGCTCCCGCCGAGGCCGAGGGCCATGCCGAGGGCGAAGTCGCTGCCGAGGAGGCGGGGCCGCCCCGGATCGGACACGCGGTAGAGCGCCGAGACCGTCTCGCCCACCGCGCCGACGGCGGCATGGGCAAGGGCGTAGCCGAGGAGCGATCCGAAGGTACCGGCGAGGATACCGAGGAGCAGGAGTTCGCCCAGCCAAAGCCGCGCGACCGCTCCCTCCGTCACTCCCAGCGAACGGAGGATGGCGATCTCCTGCCGCCGCCTCACGACGGCGGCGTCCATGCCTTGGGCGATGAGGTAGAGCCCGACGAGCAGGGCGATGAGGCCGAGCACGGCAAGGTTGAGGCGGAAGGCCGCCGTCATGCGGGCGGCTGTCTCCGCCTCATTCTCGGGCGGCTGGCTGAGCCAGAATGTGCCTTCACCCTCCGCGAGGCGTTGGCGCAAGGCGGCGAGTCCGGCTTCGCGCACGGGACCGTCCGGCACGATGAACTCGATTCGCCCGACGCGCCCCTCCGCGCCGAGAAGCGCCTGGAGCGCCGCGATGTCCATCAGGGCGAGACCGGGCGGGGGCGGTCCCGCACCAGGGAGGACGGGCAGGATACCCCGCACGCGCAGGACGACGCTCCGGTCGTCGACAAGGGCGGGCAGGGTGTCGCCTGTTTCCAGCCCCGTCTGCCTCGCTAGCGCCGCGCTGATGTAGATGGCGCGCGGGTCGCGCAGAAGTTCCCAGATATCGTCGACATCCGCCGTGTCCGCCGCCGCCGTGAGGACGCGCTGCCCCCGGTCGTCGGGGAAAAGGTTGCCCAGCGCGAGGAGATCGAGTCCGAGGATGCGCAGCGCGCGCGGAAGCCCGTCTGCCGCGGCCGGGGCGGTGGCTTCCCCCGTCGGCACCACCGTCGCCTCCAGGACGGGGAGGATGTGCACGTCGATCTCATCCAACAGATCGCGCACTTGAAAAAGCACCTGTTCATCAAACCGTCCGGCCATCGGGCGGAGCGTCCAGTCGGTGCCGCCGGTGGCGGCGGCGGTGAAGCCGCTGAAGCTTGCCGTCGCCTCGCGGTTGGCGATGCGGATGGAGAGAAAGGCGGCGACGCCGAGAGCGAGGATGGCGATGTAGGCGGCGGCCTGTCCGGGGGAGCGGCGCCAATGGCGCAGCGTCGTCCGTGCGAGCAGATACGGCAGAGCGCCCGTTGGCCCGCTCATGCGCGTTCCTCCGCGCCTCCCCTCGCGGGGGCGATTTCACCCGCGTCGGTGATACGTCCGTCGAGCATGTGCAAAACGCGGTGGCAGATGCGTGTGGCGTCGGGATTATGCGTGACCATAAGCAGGGCGGTGCCGTGGCGGCGGCAGACGGATTCGATGAGGTCGAGGATGCGCTCGCCCGTTACGGAGTCGAGGTTGCCGGTCGGTTCGTCGGCAAGAAGCAGGCGCGGTGCGGGCGCGAGGGCGCGCGCGAGGGCCACCCGCTGCATCTCTCCGCCGCTCATTTCCGAGGGGAGGGCGTCGGCGCGGTGCGTGACCCCCGTTTCTTCGAGCAGTTCCCGCACGCGGTGCCGGCGCTCGGCGCGGGCCACGCCGAGGAGCCGCAGGGGCACTTCCACGTTTTCCGACGCCGTCATGGTCGGGAGCAGGTGGAAAAATTGAAAGACGGTGCCGACGGCGGTGCGCCGCAGCGCGGCCCGTTCGCCGGACGACATCTCCGACAACTCGCGGCCGTCAAACCGCAGCGAACCGCTGTCGGGCGTGTCGATGCCGCCCGCGAGGTTGAGGAATGATGTCTTGCCCGAGCCCGAGGGTCCCATGAGCGCGACGCGTTCGCCCCGGGCCACGCTCAGGCTCAGCCCGTCGAGGATGGGAACGTTCGCGTAGCTCTTCGAGAGGCCCTCCGCCTCCAGTACCGGTGCGTTGTGATTGCAACCCGCCATATCTCCTTCACGGCAGCATAGTAGATTCCGGTGATTCCGCACGTCGGCGCGGCTTTTTTGCCGCGGGTCCCGACCGCAGCGGTGAGGGCGTTCGGGAATGGCGTGCGTGTGCGGCGTCGCTGTGAGGGTGGGGCGGGGGGGACGCAACACAATGTGAAAATTACCTTGCTTGGCGTGAAAGCGGGACGCTTATTTCTCCTTTCAATGCCCAAACGTACGGACATTGAAACGATTCTGATTATTGGCTCGGGCCCGATTGTGATCGGGCAGGCGTGTGAATTCGACTATAGCGGCACACAAGCCTGTAAAGCCCTGCGGGAGGAAGGGTACCGCGTCGTGCTGGTCAACAGCAATCCGGCGACGATCATGACGGATCCGGATTTCTCCGATGTCACTTACATCGAGCCGCTTACGATTCCGGTCATCGAGCGGATCATCGAGCGCGAGAAGCCCGACGCCCTGTTGCCCACACTCGGGGGGCAGACCGCCCTCAACCTTGCCTGCAAGCTCTATGAGGAAGGCATCCTCCAGAAGCACGGCATCGAGATGATCGGCGCGAAGTACGACGCCATCCAGAAAGGGGAGGACCGCGAACTCTTCAAGGAGGCCATGCAGAAAATCGGCCTTGATGTCGCCCGTAGCTCGGTCGTCGGCTCGATGGAGGAGGCGCGCAAGGCCATGGAGGAGATCGGCAGCTTCCCTGTTATCAGCCGCCCGAGTTTCACGCTCGGGGGCACGGGTGGCGGCGTGGCCTACAACAAGGAGGATTTCGAGGAGCTGATCCAGCGCGGCCTCGACGCCAGTCCCGTGCACGAGGTTATGATCGAGGAATGCCTCCTCGGCTGGAAGGAATTCGAGATGGAGGTCATGCGCGACTGCAAGGATCAGTGCGTCGTCATCTGCTCCATCGAGAATTTCGACCCCATGGGCGTGCACACGGGTGACTCCATCACGGTGGCGCCCGCCTTGACGCTGACGGACAAGGAATACCAGCTCATGCGGGACGCTTCCTTCGCCTGCATCCGCGAGGTCGGGGTCGAAACGGGGGGTTCGAACATACAGTTTTCGGTCGACCCGGAGAATGGGCGCATGGTCGTCATCGAGATGAACCCGCGCGTGAGCCGTTCCTCCGCGCTGGCCTCCAAGGCGACCGGTTTTCCCATCGCAAAGATCGCCGCGAAGCTCGCCGTCGGCTACACCCTCGACGAGCTGCAGAACGACATCACACGCGAGACCCCCGCGAGTTTCGAGCCGTCCATCGACTACGTCGTCGTCAAGATCCCGCGGTTCACTTTCGAGAAATTCCCGAACACCGACGACACGCTGACCTCCTCCATGAAATCCGTGGGCGAGGCCATGGCCATCGGGCGGACCTTCAAGGAGTCATTCCAGAAGGCGTTGCGCTCTCTCGAAGTCGGATCGCTCGGCTTCGGCGGCGGCGGCAAATGGGGCGGCGACGAGGTGACCCTTGTCGACGAAATCAAGGTCGGCCTCTCGCGCCCGACCTGCATGCGTCCGCATTTCATCCGCTATGCCTTCCGCGCGGGCATGTCGGTCGAAGAGGTCTTCACGCTCACCCAGATCGACCGCTGGTTCCTTGTGCAGTTGCATCAGCTCGTTGAGATGGAGCGCCGCCTCGAGGCCGTGGGCGCATCGCTTGACGGCAGGCTCCTGCGCCGTGCCAAGGAAGCGGGCTACACCGACGTCCAGATAGCCAACCTCACCAAGCTTTCGGCCGACGCGGTGCGCGACTTGCGCCGCGAGCACAAAATCGAGACGGTTTACCGCCTCGTCGACACCTGTGCAGCGGAGTTCGAGGCCTTCACGCCGTATTATTATTCTACATACGGCGACGAAAACGAAATCCGCCCGGGCGACCGCCGTAAAATCATGATCCTCGGCGGCGGCCCCAATCGCATCGGGCAGGGAATCGAGTTCGACTACTGTTGTGTGCATGCCAGCTTTGCCCTGCGCGAGGCCGGATTTGAGACCGTCATGGTCAACAGCAATCCGGAGACGGTCTCGACCGACTACGATACCTCCGACCGCCTCTACTTCGAGCCGCTCACGCTGGAGGATGTCCTCGAAATCTACCGCCAGGAGGGCTGCGAGGGGGCCATCGTGCAGTTCGGCGGGCAGACGCCTCTCAACCTTGCCACCCAACTCAAGGAGGCGGGCGTCAACATCATCGGCACCTCGCCGGAGATGATCGACACGGCGGAGGACCGCCGTCTCTTCAAAGACATTCTCGACAAGATCGGCCTCAAACAGCCCGTCAACAGCATCGCCCATACCGTCGAGGAGGCGTTGGAGGAGGCCAAACGTATCGGTTTTCCGATACTCTTGCGCCCGAGTTTTGTCCTCGGCGGCCGCGGAATGTTCATTCTCTACAGCGAGGAGGAAATGAAGCGCGTCGTGCGCGAGGCCTTCGATGTCGCGCCCGGCAAGCCGGTTCTCCTCGACAAGTTTCTCGAAGACGCCATCGAGCTGGACGTCGACGCTGTTTCCGACGGCGAAACCACGGTCATCGGCGGCATGCTCGAGCACATTGAGTTCGCGGGCGTGCATTCCGGCGACGCCGCCATGGTCATGCCGCCCCACACCCTCGGGCGCAAGCTCCTCAACGACGTGCGCGCGGCCACCTGCGCGCTCGCACGCGAGTTGAAGGTCGTCGGCCTCATGAACATCCAGTATGCCATAAAGGACAGCGACCTCTACATCCTTGAGGTCAATCCGCGCGCCAGCCGCACCGTCCCCTTTGTCTCCAAGGCCATCGGCGTGCCCCTCGCCAAACTCGCCGCACAGGTGATGGCCGGGGCCACGCTCAAGGAACTCGGCTTCACGCGCGAAATCGTCCCCGACTACTGGTCCGTCAAGGAGTCGGTCTTCCCCTTTGTCCGCTTCCCCGGTTCGCCCATCACGCTGAGCCCGGAAATGCGCTCCACCGGCGAGGTAATGGGCATCGACGACGATCTCGGCATCGCTTTTGCCAAAACGCAGATGGCCGTCGGTCCGTCCCTGCCCGAAAGCGGCTCGATCTTCCTCTCCGTGAAGGACGCCGACAAGACGCGCGCCGTCGACATCGCCCGGCGCTTCGCCGCGCTCGGCTTCACGATCATCTCCACCTCGGGGACGCTGGAGATCCTCAAGGCAAACCATGTGCCGGCGAAACACGTGCACAAGATCAACGAGGGCCGCCCCAATGTCGTCGACCTCATCAAGAACGGCGACGTGCAGATGATCGTCAATACGCCCAGCGGCATGATCCCGCGCCTCAACGAAAACACGATCCGGGCCGAGGCCATGAAGCACGGCATCCCCATCATGACGACGCTCAGCGGGGCGCGTACAACCGCCCTCGCCCTCGTATCCCTGCGGCAGCACAAGCTCAATGTGCGGCCCATCCAGCACTACCACAAGCGCCTCAAGGGCAAGGCCTGACCGACTATGGAAGACGCTCCCCAATTGAAAGGCGCCGACCGCTCCAAGCTGAGGGGGCTCGCCATGCGACGCGGCGACGACGCCACCCTCGGCAAGGGTGGCCTCGCCGGGGGCTTTGTCTCCAATGTTGACGACCTGCTCAAACGGGAGCAGCTCGTGAAGGTGCGTCTGCTTGTCGGCGAACGCGCGGAACGCGCGCGCCTCCTCGACGAACTCGCCGCGCGCGTCGGCGCGGAGGTTGTGGGGAGCACGGGGAAGACGGGCCTGCTCTACCGGCGCAATCCGGAGATGGCTTCCCTCCTGCGCTGAGGAGCGGCGGCCATGGGCGGATGGCTAGCCGTCTTTGCCCGCTAGCGACGAAGCCGCCCCTCTGTCGATTGGGGATCGGTGCGGGACTCAAAACTCCGGTTCCGGATGCGGATTGGCCAGCCAGCCGACGTTGTCGCTCAGACCGAAAAACCAAAGGCCGCGGACCAATTGCCCCGATTCGGGGTCCAGGCGCACCCAGTCGCGGTGGCGCATGCGGAAGAGGTTGGGATAGATTCCCGGGTTCGTCCAGAACCACCCGAAACCATTTCCCGGATCGTGAAACCATATCACTTGTTCAGCGCGTCCGCGCACGAAAAGCCACCCATGCTCGTCGTGGTGAATCCATGGAAGGCGGCTCGTGTTGAAAAGCCCGAACCAGTCGGAATACCAGAACCCGTTCCCGACCGGGTAGGCCAGCGGGAAGATTTGCTTCACTGCTGTGTGCATATTGTCATCATACGGCGGAATCGAAAGACGGTCCATTACATCGCCGTTCAAATCGAGAACTCTCAGATTGATCGAATCTCGGTCAATGTCAGCGACGATACAGTGATGCAGGTCATTGGACTCGACGAGGAACCACCGCCGTTCCGGCGGATCGGGTTTGCGTGTATCGACGCCCCATGCGCCTCCGCCCATGTAGACGATGCCGTCAAAATCCACGATGCCCCGGCGCACGGGAAACGTGCGCTTGTACGTGTGGTCGTCGTGTTCGAAAACCAGCCGCACCTCGTGTTGTTCGAACAGCGGAACCCAATGACGCCGAATCGCGGTCGCGATGCGGCCTGAGTAGGAATAGAACGACGGATACGCCGAAACATGATAGACTGGGATTACATGACGTGTTCCGCTCGCGGTGGAGAGGCGCTCGCGGAGCCATTGGGTCTGCGCTCCGTCCACCGGATTGGCATGGGCGGAGTCGAGGAGGAGTAGCGTCAGGTAGTCTCCGAATTCCAGCGCACCGTATCCGGGTTGGCCGGGGAAAGCGAAGAGACCGAAAAAATACGGGGCGACTTCAGCGCGGTAGGCGTCTGTTGCTTCATAGTTCACACTCCCGGCGTCGCGGCCTTTTTGGATTTCATGATTGCCGATCGTCAAGACAATGGGAATCACGCGGCGGTCCGGTGTGATGAGCGTCTCTTTGATCGAGGAAAACCAATCGACCCAGAAGTGGGCGCGGTCAGGCCTTCCGTCCGCGTAGGCGAAGTCCCCGCCCCACACGATGAAATCCGGATTCGTCGCGGCGGCGACGCGATTCATCGCGTCCATCATCGACCGCCGGTGCATGGTGTCACCCCCGAAGACCACGCGCACGGGTTCGCCGTCCGCTTGTTCGGGCATCGTTTGGAAGTGGTAGACGGCGCTTCCCGCGCCCCAGCGAAACTCGTAGATTGTGGCGGGGCGGAGGCCTTGCAGCCGGACACGGTGCACCCAATGGTCGGAGTGGGGGAAACGAAGAGACTGTTTGGAGACTGCGGTCCACTCCCCTTGGTTACGCCGACGGTATTCGATGTTCGGGGTCGTCTGAGTGTGGTGTGTGTGCCAGTCGATGACCATCGACCGTGCGGGATCGTCCTCCCACGTGAGGAAGAGTCCGGGCGGATCGAAACTGACGGACGGGATGCCGTGGAGAGTGGGCTCACCGGCTCGGGCGAGGGGAAGGGTTGTTGGCGGGCCACCGGATTGCCCGTTTACGAGGTTGTATGCCGTGCAAACGAAGAAAACCAACAACAATGATCGTGCCGAAATCATAAATGATGAAGGAATAACCACGCTGGAAGGACAATAATCTATCCTGATGCAAACCGCAACTGTAATCAGCTGCCTGTGGAGCGGCTCCCGAAAGAGTCTTGCCAGTTTGTTGGAGTCCTCCTTTTCTTGGCCTCTCTTTCACAATTCCCGAACCGCACGGAAAGGACACAAATATGGCAATGGATTTTGACGAAATCATCCTCGAAGCCGAGGAAAGCATGGAAAAGGCGCTCAACCACACCTTGCACGAATTCGCAAACCTGCACACCGGCAAGGCGACCCCCGCGATGATCGAAAACCTGCAAGTGCCGGTCGAGGCCTACGGGACGAGCATGGCCCTGCGCGAACTCGCCGCCATTACGACGCCCGACTCCCGCACGCTCTCCGTCCAGCCGTGGGACAAGAGCACGTCCAAGCCGATCGAGAACGCCATCCGCAATGCCAACCTCGGTCTCAATCCCGTCGTGCGCGGTACCAACATCATCGTTCCCGTGCCGGAACTCTCCGGCGACCGCCGCCGGGACCTCGCCAAAATCTGCTCCGGCCACGCCGAAGACGGACGTGTGAGCATCCGCCAGGCCCGTCAGCACGCCATGGAGGGCATCAAGAAAATCAAAGCCGACGGCCACGAGTCGGATGACAACATCAAAATCTTCGAGAAGGAAGTTCAGGCCCTCACCGACAAATACGTTGGACGTATCAACGAGGCTCTCGAGGCCAAGGAAAAAGAACTTCTGCAGGCTTGAAGACACATCCTTCCGTTGAGGGTCCCGGCGCTTCGGACGGTTCTGCGGCGGAGACGCTCTCCGCGCGCATGGACTTTCTTCGCCACAACGCCCGCCGGATTGTCGTCAAGCTGGGCACCCACACGCTCACGCACGCGGACGGCACGCTCAACGAAGAGCGGATCCGCAGCCTCTGCGACCAGATCACCGAGCTGCGCGCCCGCGGCATCGAGGTCGTCATCGTCAGTTCCGGCGCGATCGGACTCGGCGTCGGCAACCTCGGCATGGCGCGTCGGCCTTCCGATCTCGCCTCGCTTCAGGCGTGCGCCGCTGTCGGGCAGACAATCCTCATGCAGACGTGGCGCGACGGCTTCCGCAGGCACGGCATCGGCGTTGCCCAGGTCCTTCTCACCCACGACGACGTCCGCAGCCGCAACCGTCACCTCAACTGCCGCAACACCCT
>SLLG01000282.1 GCA_007134215.1 Opitutales bacterium
GAGCCTGTGGGCGATCCCATCGCCGGTGACGGCAACGAGGTCTCCCTCATCCTTGACGGTCCGGAAGCTGGCAGCGGCCTCTACTACAGAATTGGCGTTTCCATCGCGGAATAAGGATCCAGTTTTGGGGTAACACACGGGGTATGTCCAAGCCCCTCCCTTTGCCGGGAGGGGCTTTTTCTGTACGGTCCTTGGCAAATTCCCCGTCAAACAACTCCCCGGATCCACCTCCGTGCTACCGTTTGACCGCCGACAGGTCGCTGTTGAAGGCGTTTGACCGCACGGTTTCCAAGCGGCACGTTCCCCTTCCATGGACGTCCCTCGGGCCGAACGCCTCTGCAACGAAATCCTACCCGCACGGCAGCGGGTCCATCGTGTACACAAACCGATGACGACGGAGGCACGCGCAATCCTCCACAACCTCCGCCTCCCCGTAGCCGGAACCGCCGCATCCCTGCCGTGATCTCCCCGACGCTCATCCTTGAGGCAATCGCGCCTGTTTTCGTTGTTATCGGCATTGGCTTCGCCCTGCGCAAGGGGCGCGTCCTCAGCGACGCCGCCGACGCCAACCTCATGCGGCTGATCGTCACGGTGCTCTATCCGGCGCTCATGCTGCGCTTTGTCCTCGGCAATCCCGCCCTCACGACACCCGGCAATGTTCTCATCCCGCCGCTCGTGGGTTGCGGCACGGTTGTCCTCGGCTACGCCGTGGCGTGGTTTCTCGCGCCGCTCTTCGGCATGCGCGTAGGCACGGGCCGCCGCACCTTCAGCTTCACCAACGGAATCTACAACTACGGCTACATCCCCATCCCCATTGTTCTCGCGCTCTTTCCCGGACCCGAGACCGTCGGCGTGCTCCTCGTCCACAACCTCGGTGTCGAGCTGGCTTTCTGGAGTCTTGGTATTCTCATCGTCACCGGCAGTTTCTCGCGCGAGTCGTGGCGGCGCATCCTCAATCCGCCCGTCATTGCCCTCGTCGTTGCGCTCACGGTCAACGGCCTCGGTTACGGGGAAGCCGTGCCCGCTTTCGCCACACGCACGATCGAGTTTCTCGCCGCCTGCGCCATTCCGCTCGGTCTCCTTCTCGCCGGGGCCACTCTCGCCGACCTTGCAAACGACCGCGGCCTTCTCACCCGGCCGCGCGTGCCCCTCGCCGCCTGTTTCACCAGGCTCATGCTCCTGCCCGTCCTCTTCCTCCTTCTCGCCCGTCTCGTGCCCGAGAGCATGGAAGAGCTGCGCCGCGTCATGGCCGTGCAGGCCGCAATGCCCGCGGGCCTATTCCCTCTCGTCGTCGCCCGGCATTTCGGCGGTGACACCCGCGTGGCCGTGCAAGTGATCCTCTTCACCACGCTCTGCTCCATCCTCACGATACCGGTGTGGATCCGTGTCGGCCTCTGGTGGCTGGGCATTGACTAGATGGGTTGGTCAAAACCCGGCCCGTTGACAAAGCCGGGCCACGGCGCATCCTTCCGTTCCGTGAACGCCGATCTGAGCTTCGACCTGCTTTTCCGGATGGCGAATGACGCCGTCTTCGTGGCGGACGCCGGCGACGGCACTGTCCTTGATGCCAACGAGCGCGCCGCCGAGTGGACAAGGCGGAGCACGGCGGAACTGCGCGGCATGCCGTTCACCGGCTTGGTCGCGGCGCAGGACCGGGCGTGGGTCGAGTCCGCCTTGCATGCGAAAGACGACGAAGAGACCTTCGGTTACATTGATGTCTCCCTCGAGCGTGCGCGGGCAGCCCCCCTTCCCTGCGAACTGACTGCCCGCGTTGCCTCCTTGGACGGGCGGAGCGTGCATGTGATCCTCCTACGAGATCTCTCCGAGCGCATGCGCGCCATGGAAGACATCAACCTGCGCAACGAGGCCATTGCCAGCGTCGCCTCGGGTGTAACCATCGCCGACGCCCGCCACCCCGACCTCCCCCTCATTTACGTCAACCGCGGATTCGAACGCATTACGGGCTTTTCCGCCAAGGAAGCGGTCGGCCGCAGTTGCCGCTTCCTCCAGGCGCACGACCGCGACCAAGACCAGCTCGACATCCTGCGCAAAGCCTTGCGCGAGGGCGAGCCATGCAACGTGCGCCTGCGCAACTACCGCAAGGACGGCTCCCTCTTCTGGAACGAACTGCACATCTCGCCGGTGCGAACGGCGGAGGGCGAACTGACCCATTTCATCGGTATCCAAATCGATGTCACCGACCGTGTCCTCGACCGGACGCGGCTCGAGGCTTCGGAACGGCGCTACCGCCTTCTCGCAGACAGTATCGACGATGTCATTCTCCGCTTCGATGCGGACGGCACCATAGACTACGCCTCGCCGTCCTGCGAGCGCCTCTTCGGCACGGCGCCCTCCGACGTCACGGACCGCTCGTTCGCCGCCCTCATCCACAGCGGCGACGCACAGGCGCTCGCCGCGCGGTGGCGCGGTGTCATCGAATCGGGGGAAAGCATCACAACGACCTTTGAAATGCACGGGCGCGACGGCAAAACGCTGTGGGTCGAAGCGACGGAGTCACCTCTGCCGCTTGAAGACGAGACCGCCCCCGCCCGGATCATCGCCGTGATCCGCGATGTCACACCCCGCGTGCATGCGGCCGAGGAGATGCGGCGCGCCCTCGAAAAGGAGAAGCAGCTCAACGAGATCAAAACGCGCTTTATCCGGATGGTCAGCCATGAGTTCCGGACCCCCATGACCGGCATCCGGGCCTCCGCCAGCTTCCTGCGCGACTACGGCAACTCCGTGACGCCCGCGAAACGCGAGCGCCACTTCGCCAATATTGAGAATGCCCTCAAGCGAATGAACGACATGCTCGACGACGTGCTCTTCGTCAGCCGGAGCGAGGCGGGCAAGCTGCCCTTCGATCCCAAACCCGTCGACCTCGCCGCGTTTTGCGAAAGCCTTGTGGAGGAACTGCGCACCATCCACGGAGCGGAACGCATCCGGTTTTCCAACGATCTGCCGCCGGGCGGGCGGTTCCGGCTCGATACCGCGCTGCTCAACCACATCTTCCACAACCTCCTCTCCAACGCGATCAAGTACTCACCGCCCGGCGAGGCCGCCTGCTTCCATGTCGGGAGAGAGGGATCCGTCCTCCGCATGACTGTCGAGGACCGCGGGATCGGCATTCCGGAGGAGGACCACGCCGACCTCTTCGAGCCCTTCCACCGCGCGCGCAATGTGGGCACCGTCAAAGGCACCGGGCTCGGCCTCTACATCGCGAAACGTTCAGCCGAATTGCACTCCGGCAAGATACGCTTTAGCTCAACCTTGGGCAAAGGGTCACGCTTCGAGGTGCACCTGCCCGCCGACACGCCCACCGAATTCCAAGCCACGCATCAATGACAAACATCCTTGTGATCGAAGACGACGAACAGGTCCGCCTCCCCCTCGTCGATCTCCTCGAAGCCAACGGCTTTTCCGTGCAAACCGCCGAGAACGGGAGCGTCGGCATCGAAGCCGCCCGCAGCAACAACCCGGACCTCATCGTCTGCGACATCATGATGCCGGAGGTCGACGGCTACGGCGTCTTCGAGGCCCTCCAGGCCGATCCCACCACCGCTGTCGTGCCCTTTCTCTTCCTTTCCGCGAAAACGGATCCCGCCGACATCCGCGAGGGACTCGGACTCGGCGCCGACGACTACCTCACCAAGCCATTTCAGCCCCGCGAGCTGCTCGAAGCCATCCGCACACGCCTCGAAAAATACGAGCGCATCTCCAACGCGGCGACCACGATCAACGAGGAAAACGAATACGACCAGATCTTCATCAAAGACGGCGACAGCTGCTGGTTCGTCGAATACGAGAAGCTCCGCCTCCTTGAGAGCGAGGACAACTACGTGCGCTTTTTCTTCGACAACGAGAAACAGCTCATCAGCCGCACCCTCAATTACATAGAGCAGCGCCTCCCCGCTCGACTTTTCTTCCGTGCCAACCGCAAACAAATGATCAACCTCAAGTGGATCAAAAACATCCAGCCGTGGTTCAACGGCGGCCTCCTCGTCACCCTCAGGGACGGCGAGAAAGTGCAGATGTCCCGCCGCGCCGCCCAGACCTTCAAATCCAAGATGGGGATCTGAGCCTACAACTGAAACTCCTCACCGAGATAGACGCTGCGGGCATCGGCGTCGTTGACAAGGAACTCGC
>SLLG01000028.1 GCA_007134215.1 Opitutales bacterium
ATATCGTATTTGCCGTTGATTTGTTCAATGTCGCATATTTAATATCTTTGTTTCTTTTCAGTTCACTTGGTATGACTTACGTGATTGCGTTGTATGCACTTTATCAAGTAACCAAAGTACTTATTTTACAATACTTGTCTATTCATGAACTCAAAGGGAAATTATTTGACTTATGGTTCTCTATGAGAAAAATCATCTTTGCTTCAATTATCATGGCTTTAGCAGTGCTTGCAATACAATATTTACTACTTGAATATGACAAAATATTTGTTTTGGTATGCTCAATATTATCTGGAATGGTCTGCTATTCGGTTTTAATATTCATCATAGAAAAAAAGGACCTCAGGAGTCTTAAATCCGCGTTGCTCGGCAAAAGGGTAGTTGTTGAAAAAGAATAATTAAAGTTATGGGTGGTGCTTCTTTTGACATTCAAAGATGAGGTATCTAAATATATAATTCAACCTTCCCGTCTTGTAGGTAAGATACAATTGAGCGGCGCAAAAAATAGTGCTTTAAGATTGTTAGCTGCTTCATTGTTAACTGAGCAAGAAATAATAATTAATAACTACCCGGAGGGTATTCTAGATGCAAAAATACATGTATCTATGCTAGATATGCTTGGTAAAGACTGTCAAGTTTCCAAAAACAAAATAGTGATCAAGGAAAAACCTGAGGGCTTGCAGTCTATTTTACATTGGCAAGAACGTACAATCCGTAATACGCTATTAATTCTTGGCGCATTAGTTGCGCGAACCGGTTATGGAGCTGTGCCTTTGCCCGGGGGATGCCAGATAGGTGAAAGAAAATATGACTTGCATGTAATGCTGTTACAGCGATTAGGTGCCGAAGTTTGGGAAGACAAAGGCATGTTGTATGCGAAAGCTGCGAATGGCTTAAGAGGTAATGAAATTATTTTGCCAATCCGTTCTACCGGGGCAACAGAAAATGCAATAATATGTGGCTCATTGGCTGAAGGAATTACCAGGGTCTGGAACCCACATATTCGCCCCGAAATTATTGATTTAATTAGCTGCCTAAATAAAATGGGTGCCAATATCAGAGTTTTTGGTCAAGAACATATAGAAATTAGAGGTTCTAAGGGCCTAAGAGGAACTTCTCATAATGTGATTCCTGATAATATGGAAGCAATAACATGGGTTGTTGCAGCAGTAATTACAGATGGAGACCTTGAAATACTTGACTTTCCATACAAACATCTTGAAGTTCCTTTAATTTTTCTCCGCGAAAGTGGAGCAGAATTCTACAAAGGTGAAAACAGCCTAATTGTTAGGGGTGGCCGTTGTTATCCAGTTGAAATCAGTACAGGACCATTTCCCGGAATCAACTCAGATATGCAGCCACTTTTCGCAATCTTTGGCGCATGCGCAAATGGGGAGTCCAGGATAATAGATCTAAGATTTCCAGGTCGCTATGATTACGTAAAAGAGCTATCTAAAATGGGGTTAAATTATGAAATAAACGGCAATATGCTTAAAATCCTTGGTGGGAATCCTTTAAAGGGTGAAACAGTTAAGGCAGTTGATTTACGAGCAGGAGCTGCCTTGTTCTTGGCCGGTCTTGTTGCATCAGGAGATACGAACATTCTCGATGCCTGGCAAATAGAGAGGGGCTACAACGATTTTATCAGAAAGGTAAACACCGTTGGAGGAAGCATATATAGTGAATAAATTGGTAATACCAAATTATAATAGAGAGCCTCATTATGGAGTTAAATTGGCCCCCCACACGACTTGGAAAATTGGTGGTCCAGCTAAGATATTTGTTACACCTAGAACCAAGGAAGAATTGACCAGTGTAGCTAGCTTTGCAAGGATTAATAGTATCCCACTATTTGTTATTGGTAACGGTTCAAATATTCTAATCGATGATCAAGGTTATGAAGGTATCGTGGTTAGCCTCCAAGGCTCATTTAGTGAGATTTCTGTGATTAATAGGGAGTATATAAAAGCAGGTGCGGCTTGCCTATTACCCAACCTTGCGATTTCGGCAAGAAAAAATCATTTATCAAAGTTTGAGTTCATGATAGGGATACCTGGAACAGTTGGAGGAGGCATTGCTTGTAATGCAGGGATAGGCGGTGTTAATGGGCCATCAGTTTCAGATATTTTGGAAGCAATAACTGCATTTGATTTAAGAAGCAGCTCGATTTACACAGTATCAGCCAATGAAATGCACTTTTCTTACAGGTATTCTGAAGTAAATAAAAATAATATAATTGTTATCGATGCGGTTTTTAAAGGTTCGACTGCCAGTTATGAAAGCATAAAAAAAAGGGAGCGAGAAATACTCAAAAATCGACAGATAAAATTTCCACTCTACCAGGCAACTGCTGGCAGTGTTTTCAAGCAACCAGAAGGGGGGAAACCTGCCGGCTGGTATATTGATAACGCTGGGTTAAAAGGTTATAAAATTGGGGGTGCTGAAATTAGCAAGAAGCACGCAAACTGGATCATAAATGATGGAACAGCTACATCACGGGACGTAATGGAGTTGATCAAGCTAGCTCAAGAAACGGTATTTAGTAAATATGGAGTTCACTTGGAAAGAGAAGTAATATTTTTGCCTCAAGATCGCGATTATTCTTCTGAGATATGACTTTTAAACTTTGGAATACTTGAAGAACAAGGAGGTAAGCTCAAAACTAAGTATGAATATACTCTATTTAATCTCTTGTCTTAAACAAGGAAAAGGTGGGCATTATTATAGTCTAAAGACAACAGCTGACGAAATGAATAAAACGAATAGAGTATTTATTGCTAGTATCGGGACAGATGTATCACCAGTATTTAAAAATATGCAAAACTATTTTCCAATCACAACTCGATTCCCCACTTATGAATCAGTTCGAAAAATAATTAGTATAGTTAAAGAAAACAATATAGATGTGATCCATTCCTTTGATGATAACGCTGATTTCTTTGCAAGAATTACCTCCAATATAACTAAAGTTCCTGCTTTGCTCACAAAATGTGGTGGACCTATACCAAAAAAATATTATCCCAAAACACGTACTCTTGTTGTATTCAGCTTAGAAGATATGCACTATTTTAATAAATCACGTAAACACCAGAGAACAAACCTTTTGCATATACCTAACCGGGTGTGCGCGACTGAGCAGGATCAAATTGCCATAAAAGAACTAAAAAAAGGAATAGACCCTGAAGCAACAATTCTTTTGCGGATCTCTCGTTTTAGTAAACTACATAAAAAAAGCATTATGGACTCAATAAATATTGTGAAGTGTCTTAGAAAAGATGGGTTAAAAGTTAGCCTCTTAGTTATAGGAACTAAAGATAGTGATGTTTATGAAGAAATCATCAAACAAGCTCCAATATATGTCAAAATAGTGACTGATGACAAATATACCGTTAACGCATCACGCCTTATTAACATAGCAGATGTTGTAGTTGGAACAGGTCGGGGAGCAATGGAAGCTGCTATTCAAGGGTGTGCACTTCTTGCCCCGGTAGAAGGTTTATCTATGCCGGTTCTAGTAACTAAAGATAATATTGAAACTTTCCTTGAGTATAACTTTTCATCTCGCACAGTCGTTCATGGCATCTCACTAGAAGCAGAATATCTAAGAGTAAAAAATATATTAACGAATCAAAAAATGCTTTCAAATATGAAAAACTTCATTCGTTGTTATGCAGAAAAGCATTTTAATATATTTGAAGTGCGAGATAAATATGAAACCATTTATAAGGAATGTCCCCCTTGTGAATTGAATATAATTGACAGCATAATACATTACTATTATACATCCAAACCTTACTTATCAAAACTAATCCGAAGATTTAAATCGTGATTATACTTCCGCATGAATTAGCCTATCCCTGATGCCGTAAAATTTGAGTGTCTATTATCTGTTATGCAGATGCCTTGTTAAATAAAACAATAAAAAAAGTGAAGCTTAAAAATATAAGGTCAATCCAGTGGTGTAAAATAAATAGCATAGCAAAATATTAGTAATAGAATTAAATTCTGAACAAAGTGGTGTAAAAGAAGCTCCGTTAGCGCGATTG
>SLLG01000288.1 GCA_007134215.1 Opitutales bacterium
GCCATTGGCCGGCGACTGGCAGAGGATGGGACCGATCCCGGAGGTTTGGGTGTAACGCGCTTGGTTTGTATCGGAGAGCCAGTCCGGGAGCAGGACTTTTCCCTTTCTTCCCTGGGGCGAAAATTGGAAGAACTCTGGGGTGCACAAGTATTCGGTACTTATGCCAGTACTGAAATGGCCACGACTTTTTGTGAGTGTCCTGAGCATACTGGCGGGCATGTCCATCCGGATCTTATTCTGGTTGAGATCCTTGACGACAATGGTCAGCCGGTCCAACCCGGGACTCCCGGAGATGTGGTGGTCACCCCCCTTGGAGTTCGGGGCATGCCATTGCTTCGTTTCAGGACGGGAGACGTGGCTGTTTTGCATGATCAACCCTGCAAGTGCGGCCGAAATTCTGCCCGGCTGGGGTCCATCATGGGAAGAAAGTCTCAACTTTTGAAGATCAGGGGAACTACGGTTTTCCCTGCGGCCATTTTTTCCGCACTTCAGGAAATCCCTGGAGTGGTTAATTTTTATATTGAGGTCAGGGGACAGTATGCCCTGTCCGATGAAGTCAGGGTGGTGGCCGGAGTACGGGATCCAGATCTTACTCCCTTTATGCTTTCTGAGCAAATTTCCGCAAAAACCCGGATCAAGCCGGAGGTGGTCCTGGCTGATCCGGATACTGTTCAGGCCAGAACATTGGTCCAGGGCAAAAGAAAGCCTGTGCAATTTTTTGATTACCGGGATAAATTTGATGAATGAATGCAAACCGTCATGGGGGACTCACTTTTCAGTTGATGATATTGAGCAGGCAAGGCTTTCCGGCCATCTTCTTTCAATGGAGCTGGAACTGTCCAGGGCGTGCAATCTTCGTTGTATCTATTGCTACGCAGAGTCAGGAACTGCCATGGAAAACGAGCTGAATATCACTGAAATAACCGGAGTTGTTGACCAGGCGCTGGAACTGGGTGCCAGGCGGATTATTGTCCTTGGAGGAGGTGAGCCCCTGGCCTATCCGCAAATTATGCCCATCTTGCGATATATTCATAAGAAAGGAGCAGCCATTGATTTGTTTACCAATGGAACGCTGCTTACTCCGGAGATTGCCGATGAATTTATGGCCCTTGGTGTAAATCCTGTCATAAAAATGAACAGCATGCGCCCTGATGTCCAGGATTTGCTTGCAGACAAGCAAGGGGCTTTTGACATGATCAGGCAGGGCCTGGGACATCTGCTTCATGCAGGTTACCCGTCAGGGCGCTTATCTTTGGGGGTTCAAACCATAATCTGTCGCCAGAATATTGATGAACTGCCCGATATGTGGACCTGGATACGCCAGGAGAATATGGTTCCCTATTTTGAGACAATTACGCTTCAGGGACGAGCCTTAAAGAACCCCGGGCTTCAGGTGACTCCCAACGAACTTCACGTTCTTTTTCAGACTCTGTCCGGTATTGACCGAATGAGCTTCGGCATTGAATGGGAGCCTCACCCTCCTGTGGCCGGGCTGACCTGTACCCGCCATCTGTATACATGCACCATAACCGTACAGGGAGACGTCTATCCCTGCCCGGGAGTGGATATTGCCGTGGGCAATATCCGCAGGCAGAAACTGGCACAGATTCTGCGTGAAAGTCCTGTGATTCAGGAACTGCGAAATATCCGTCAAAATATCAAAGGCGCCTGCCGGAATTGTGAGCTGCATAAATCCTGTTATGGTTGCAGGGGCATGGCCTACCAGCATACAGGAGATTATCTGGCTTCCGACCCCCTGTGCTGGAAAAATCCCGACCGGATAATTATATGAGTATGCAATATCCCATTTCCGCCAGAGGCATCATACCTCACCGGCGTCCCATGCGTCTGGTGGACAGGGTTGTGAAGGCAGGAAAAGATTTGTCTGGAACTGTTGAAGCACTGATCAGCAGGGATGGTATTTTTGTGGATGAAACCGGATTTCTCGCTTCCGAAGCCCTGATAGAGCTCATGGCCCAGGCCTTTGCCGCGGTCAGCGGAAGCATTGGCATGCAAGAGGGTACCCCTTCAGTCACGGGCTACCTGGTGGGGGTAAAGCGGTTTGAGATGTCTGCCAGGGCCAGAGAGGGCGACAACCTGGTAATAGAGGTGCGCCCTACAGGCGAATTTGCAGGCTTTGTAATCATTGACGCCCTGGTGCGTCGGCAGGAACAGGTACTGGCCACTGGGGAGCTTAAGATCTGGCAGGCTCCAGGCAATGATCCGGAGTATGATACATGATAATTTCAAAGTCAGCCATAATGGGCATTGTTTTGCTTGGCATACTTGCTGGACAGGGAGCCTCCGGAGAATTGTCCGGCGAAATGCTGGAGCGGTTGCAGGTCATTCACCAGCAAACCCGGACAGTATCAGGATCTTTTGTGCAGGAAAAGAATCTGGCCATGTTTGAGCATACCCTTATTTCGCGTGGTTCATTCGCTGTTTGCGTACCAGGAAAAATACATTGGGCCTATGAATACCCGGCTGTTTTTGGGTTTGCCTCTGATGACGAAAACGTGCGGAGGTGGAATGAGGAGTCAGGCGCATCAGATTCCATGCCCCTGAGCCGCGATCCTGTTCTGTCTGTTATAGTGGAGCAGATGCTGGCCTGGTCCACCATGGATACCAGGACCCTGGAGCGTTATTTTTCCATTACCCTGGTTGAATCCCGGCCCATATCCCTTCTTCTGCATCCCAAAGTAAGTCAGCTTGAGGAGATTATCGCAAGCGTAGAAATTATGTTTGACTCAACAGACAGGCACATAAGTAAAATCATAATCCTGGAACATGATTCTGATGAAACTGTGATCCGTTTTGAAAATGTCAGCTTGAACCTGAAATTATCTCCTGAGCTCTTTTAGCGTATGTCCTCCATGCACCCAACCAGGCGATTTATTACTTTTCTGCCCGGAAAATGGACAATGGGGCTGATTCTGATGGGTTTTCTGCTCATCTGCCTGGTGTTGTTGCGCAATATCAGCATAGTTGAAAACATTGACTCCATGCTTCCTGATGACGATTCAGGTACTGCTGAAAACTTTCGTCTGCTGAGTCAGTCTCCTTTTCTTTCCAAAGTTCTCATCATCCTTGAAAGAGGAGAGCATAAAACACCCAAAGACATGGCAAATGCTGCAAAAAATATTACCCAGGCAGTCGGGCCTCCATGGTTCAAGCCAATGTCCACGGATTTTCAGCAGCCTGCTCCCGGCGAAGCGATAAAACATTTACTGAATATACTGCCTGCTGTTTCAAGCAAGCAGGATCTGGACCGACTGGGGGAAATGATTTCCCCGGACGCGGTCCGCCCCGCTCTGGAAGAAGCGCGCCGGGAGCTTGCAGGGTTGACCGGACTGGGCATGAAAGAGATCATCAGAACTGATCCGTTTCGTTTTCGAATACTGGCTCTGGAAAAGCTGTCTCATCTCGATCTTTTCGGCATTGAATCAGCACAGGCATCCTTAGCTGACGGGATTTTTTTAAGCCCTGATGAGAAAAGCGTTCTGATAGTTTTAAGTCCAAAGGTGACCATGACTGATTCAGGGGGTTCTCAGGTAATGCTGGATCATCTGGCACAGATCATTGATGACTCTGTTCCGGATGATCTGAACTCATCCATACTAAGTGGACACGTTTATTCTGCGGCCAATGCTGCCGCCATCCGTAAGGACCTGACTGTAGTACTGGCAGTTTCATTAACTGGCATTCTGCTTATTTTTTTGATATTTTTGCGATCATGGCATGGTGCTCTGGTATATGCCATTCCCTTATGGGCCGTTCTTGCCGGACTTGTCGCGGTTATGGTTGCAGGGCCGGAAGTTTCGGGCATAACCATTGGGTTTGGTGCCGTGCTCATGGGGTTGTCGGTTGATTACGGGCTGCATGTTTTTTATGCTTTGAAAAAAAGCACTGACCCGGGCAGAGCCCTTCGACGGATTATCAGGCCCATCCTTTTTTGCTGGCTGACTACTG
This sequence comes from Opitutales bacterium, assembly GCA_007134215.1. GTDB lineage: Bacteria > Verrucomicrobiota > Verrucomicrobiia > Opitutales > Oceanipulchritudinaceae > SLLG01. The sequence continues at coordinate 3,970 of SLLG01000288.1, forward strand.
CCGGGGTATTCAGCCTGCTGCTTTTGTCCAGTCTGCCTGGACAGCGCCAGTTGGCCGTGTTTACCGTTGCCGGTCTTAGTGCAGCCATGGTCCTGGCTCTGGCTTTTTTGCCTGTGTTTATTTCTCCA
>SLLG01000370.1 GCA_007134215.1 Opitutales bacterium
CAGAGTGGCAACTCCGGAAGGCTTTTTCGAGCCCTTCCTCCGACGAGCTACATTTGCCCATTCTCGGAAGGGCTCGAAAAGCTGGAAACTCATGGACGGGGATCCTACAAGCGCACGGAGAGGTGCGCAACGCCTTCGGCGTAGGCTGGAATGAACGGCCATATTCCAGGGTAGGCCTCGCGGCCAACCCTTCGCTTTGGTGCGGAATCCCTTCGGGATAACATGTGGGTAAAGCCCAGAGCGGAGTTACGCCCTTTTACCCCACCTCTCCATCACTCCCGCAAGGCTTCCACTCTCCGGTTTCAGGCCGCCGGTTTCCGCCCTCTTGTGGCTTCTGTGCCTCTTGTGGCTATTGGCCCTCACCGGAAAACAGCCACAAAACGCACAAGATCCACAAAACGCTTCACGGAACGGCAGTTGGCGAGCCTCTGCTTCCTTCCCTTTTTCAGCTTTTCCGTATTTCCGTGTTTCAGCTTTCCACTTTCCCCCCACGCTGCCGCCCTTGGTCGGTTTGGCGGAGAACGGCCAAAGACCTGCGGGCGCGGGATTGCTCTGGGGTATCCGGCGGACACGGAAGGGAGGAAGCGATGGCAGGAGATTCAGTCTGTTCAAGAAAAAATGAACAAGAGGTGTGGCGTAGCGAAGCTTCCCCGAAGATTCGAAGGGGGGCGGCGGTTTGGCGGGGCTCAACGCTCGGCCCGGAACCCCCCGAACCCAGAACCCGGAACGCCTCAGCTCCGCACCCGGTAATACAGGATTGCCAACCATTCGCGGAGGTACATGGAACTGGCGTGGAGGTGGCGTTCGCCCGGGATGAGGTGGCGGAAGGCGGGACTGCGGACAACGGGCGAGTAGGTGGCGCGGAAGTGGACGTTGTCGAAGGCGCTGCGGAATTCGCGCGCGGTGCGGCGCATGTGCCAGTCGGAGGTGACAACGCCGACGGGGACGTCGGCCGAGACGCCCTCGAATTCGCGGAAGTATTTCACGTGCCCGCGGGTGTTGCGGGAGCGGGATTCAAGGAGAATCTGTTCTTCCGGAACGCCGTAGGCGGTGGCGAAGCGCTTCATGAGGCGGCCCTGGTGGTCTTCGCCGAGTTCCGGGCGGCCGCTCGATCCCTGCATGACAAGGAAAGCGTGCGGGTGCTGTTCCCACCAGCGCACCGCTTCGGCAATGCGCGCGGCCGTGCCCTCGCGGAGGACGTCGGCCCGGTGGTCGCCGCTCGGCACGTAGCCCATGGCCGCGACAAGGATGAAGTCGGGTGAGAATTCGGCGGGAACGGGCCAGTGGGTCGTGAGCGAGCGGCGGAGGCTGTCGCTGCCGAGGGGCGTGGACAGGGTGTAGACGAAGAACCAGAGGGGGAGGAAGAGCGCGAGGAAAAGCTGAAAGGCGGAAATACTGAAACGCTGAAAGGAGATTGCTGACCTTCGATCTCCGAGTTCCGCGTTCCGCGTTCCGGGTTCCGCGTTGGCTGGCCGGCGGAGAGATTGCCATGCGGTCCAGACCCAGAGGAGGAGGCTGGCGGCGAGGAGCCAGGCGAGCGGTGAATAGAGAAGGTGGCGCACGGGTTCATTCCTCACGCAGAATCGACTGTTCCCTATCAGTGTTCATCAATTTATCCGTGGTTGAGCGGAACACTTCAGCCTTCATCCAAAAAACGGGCCGTGTGGACATTCAGAATATCGAAACAGCCGAACACTTCAAAGTCACGCTGGTTTGTGGAGACGACTATCCGAGCCGTCCGCAGGGAATAAAGGGCGGCGGTCGCGGCGTCATTCACCCGCTTCCGTCCCAACCGATGCCCGCGCATCCAGTCGCGCTGGAGCCGGCACGACGCTTCATCCGGAAAGACGATGTCAGCGGTCGAAGGGACCGCAGCGATGTCGAGTTTGATTCCAAGATCGTCGATTTGCGGTATTGATCCATGGCTTCACGGATCAGCTCCGCCGCCTTGCGGTCCGTCCGCCGCGCATAGGCCTGAAAATCACGGTAAACCGGCTCCGATACATTGACAGATATGGTTTTCATACATCGAGAGAACTATATGGTTTCCGCATCGTCAACGCGCTTCCCCACCCTGCCCGCCGCTCCGGCAAGGAAACCGGGGCTTGTGTCCGGCTCATGTTCGTTGGGAATGGTCGACGTGTGGCTTCCAGGCTGCACCTGCGGATGCTTGCCGCCGACGAAGGGGCCTCCGAAGTCAGATCACGGAGCCGTCTGATCCCCTACCCGGCGAGGTAGCCGCCGTCGACGGGGAGGCAGGTGCCGGTGACGCGGGCGGCGGCGGGCGAGAGGAGGAAGGCAACGGCGGCGGCGACATCGTCGGCGGAGGGCATGCCGAGGGGATGGCGGGCGGCTTGGGCGGCTTTCGTCCCCTCGGGCAGGGCGGCGAAAATGCGGTCGGTCATGGGGGTGTCGACGAGCCCGGGAACGACGGCGTTGACGCGGATGCCGCGCGGCGCGAGTTCGAGGGCGAGGGGCCGGACGGTGGCCATGAGCCCGGCCTTGGCGGCGGTGTAGGCGGTGTTGCCGGGCTCGCCGGCAAGGGCCGCGACGGACCCGATCCAGACGACAGACGCCCCTTTCCCGAGTTTTTTCGCCTTGAGGCAGGCGGCGAGGAGGAGGAGCGGGGCGTGCAGGTGTACGGCGGTGAGGGCGTCGAGGGAGTCGGCGGTGAGCGCGGTGACGGGTGCCGGGGTGTTGCCGCCGGCGGAGACGACGAGCCCGTCGAGGGGCGGAACAGCGGCGACAAGCCGGGCGCGGTCGGCGGCGAGCGTGATGTCGGCGGCGGTGCGCGCGGCGGGCGGCAGATCCGGAAAGGCAGCGGCGAGTTTGGCGGCGTCGCGCCCGACGGCGTGGACGGCGCTCCCCCCCCCCGCCAACCGGCGGGCACAGGCAAGGCCGATGCCGGAGGAGGCGCCGATGACGAGGTGGGTTGAGGTAGTGGCGTTCACGGTTCGGGGTTCGGGTTTACTGGAAATTCAAGGCTGGGAATCGACGGAGGCGCGGCTCCGTCGCTACGTAGCGAATTTTCCACGAAGATTCGAGGGGGCAACCCGCTTCGGGCGGGGCGCGCCTTTGGATCTCGGGCCGACCGGACTTGCCGCGGAATCGACGGAGACGGGGCTCCGTCGCTACGTAGCGAATTTTCCCCGAAGATTCGACGGGGCCACAATGTCAGGAATCGACGGTCGTGGTGAGGCCGCTCATTTCGAGGGAGCGGAGGACGGCATGGAAGAAGGGTTCGTCCCAGAGAAAGTCGAGGGGTTCGCTGGAGGAAACGCGGATGAAATACTGTTCCCGTTTGGTATTGAAGCCGCTCTCGAACGGTTGCGTGGCCATGCGTTTGATGCGGCCGGGAACCGACTCGCTGTAGAAGCGGAAGACTTCGCCGTCGAGGAGGTGCCAGTAGTAGGTATTGAGGATGTAGCCATTGCGTTCGAACTCGCCCCACTGGGCGGGCTGCACCTCCATATCCGGCGCGGAGACGTGGACGACGGGGTCGAGGGCGTTGCACTCCCAGCCCGCGAGGACCCAACAGAGGCTCGGGTTGTGCTGGTTGACGATGCGCGGGGGCATGGCACCGGGCTTCCAGTAGGCGACATAGACGGTGAAGCTGCGGCGCCCGCGGGTATACTCGCGGTGGACGAAGTCGTCGAACTGGAGGAGGCGCTCGGAGCGGTCGATGACCGACTCGGTCGGGCCGAGGGGAACGTCGCGCTGTTCCCAGCCGAAATCGGCGGCGCGCGGCAGGGCCTCCTTGAGGGGTTTGTCGAGCGAGCCCTCGGGGTACGGGCGGAACTGGCCGAAAGCGACCAAGCCAAGGCTCACGACGATCGTCGCACTGATGAGAATGAAAAGAATACGGGCCATGTCAGCAAGAGGGAATGGAATTCGCGCCGGATTGCAACGGAAAGCGGCGGAACGGCGCCTACCGGAGAAACACCCACGCGCAATACGCCGAAATCCCGATCAATGCCAACCCGACCACGCGCAGGATCCAGCGGAAGCGGCGGATGTCCCGCTTGCTGAAGCGGTAGCCGGTCCAGTCCTGGGCCGCGTCGGGGCTCATGAAAAAGATGCGCAATCCGATAATCGCAGGGACGATCATAAGAAAGGCTTTAAGAATGTGAATCGCAATCGTAACCATGGACACCAGCGGACAAAAGCAAGGGGCATGGCGGGTGCGCGAGCCGATGGCAAGGACGGAAAACACCGCGGGGATCGACGGAGGCGCGGCTCCGTCGCTACGTAGCGGATTTTTCCCGAAGATTCGATAGCGCGCCGACGAATTGTCGGGCGACGCCGTCCCACCCGAAGACCGAGCGCACCCAGTGCGCGCCGCGCCTGCCCATGGCCGCGCGATCCGCGACGGAGAGAGCGCAGGCTTCACGGAGGACGGCGGCGAGCGGGTCCGGGCCGGGCGGGATCCACCAGCCGCAGCCGCGCCGGAGCATGTCGTCCCATGGAGCCGCCGTGGTTGTGATGACGGGCACACCGGCGGCGAGCGCCTCGCCCACGACGAGACCGAAATTCTCGGAGTAGGACGGCAGGACGAAGAGATCGGCGGAAGCATAGAGCGCCCACTTGTCCGCGTCCGCCACCGGTCCGTGGAAGCGGATGCGTGCGGCGTTGGACTGCTCGGCGGCGAGGGCGCGGCACACCGCCTCGTGCCCGCCGTCGTCGTTCCCCGCGACGACGAGTTCCCAGGTCCGGGGGGCGGCGCGCCCGAAAGCGGCAATGAGGTCCGGCAGTCCCTTCTTCTCGTGGATGCGGGAGAGAAAAAGGATGCGCCTCGGCGCGCCGGGCGGCCGGTCCGGGCGGCGAGGGATTTCCGGAGGAAACTCGATGCCGTTGGGCACGACGAAGACCGGTCCGGTGTAGCCCGCCGCGCGCACATGCCGGGCTTCGAGGTCCGCCGTGGCATGCACCGCCGCCGCCCCGAGAAACCCGCGCCGGGCGTAAAGCCACCACGCCGCGCGCTTTTTCCACCGGCGGTGTTGAAGCGCCCACGGATCGAGCATGCTGCGTGGCGAGGCGATCACCGGAATCCCCCGCCGCCGTCCGAGCCGGGCGACAAAATGATTGAGCGGATCCCACACACCCGCGTGGTAGAGGACCCGCCCCGCCCCGCCACCGGACGCCCATCGTGACAGCACCGCGCGTAATTCCGTGCGGTCGCGGCATAACCGGCTCCCCTCCCCCGCGAACAGCTCGCTCCCCACCGTCATGCGCGGTGCCTCGACGGCAAAGACCCGCACCGGCACACCCGCGCGCGCGGCGGCGGCGGCCAGCGCGGGCACGCTGCGCGCGATCCCGCCCAGTTCGGTTTCCACGGTCGTGAGAACAAATGCGATTTCCATGGTGAGTAGCGGAATTCCCCCGAAGATTCGACGGGGAGGGTGTGCGGCGATTTGGAGGGGCGTGCACCGGGATGGACGGGCCGGCCGGCTTGGCCGCGGGGTCGACGGAGGCGGGGCTTCGTCGCTACGGGGCAACGATGAATTCGGCGAGTTTTGGGTATTCGCGCGCACGGTCGAAGCGGGCTTCGGCGAGCGTGCGTGCCGCCGCGCTGTGCTCGCCGAGGCGGTCGTTGTCGTCGTAGTAAGCGCGCATGGCGGCGACCAGAGAGGGCGCGTCGCGGAAGGCGTAGGGTGTGCCCGCACGGAATTCCTCGAGGAGGTCGCCGAGTTCGTTGCCGAGGCAACTGAGCATGGGCAATCCCGCCGCCGCGTAGTCCGCCGCCTTGTAGGGCACGCCCACGCCCGAGGCGGGATCCATGGGTACCACCCCCGCGTGCGCGCCGCCGAGGAGCGCATCGAGGGCGGAACGGTCGAGCAGACCGTGGAAGCGCGCATGACCCGCATCCATGAGACCGAGCGCCTGTCCGAGATTCCGAAGCCCCGCCTCCAGAGTGCCGCCGCCCGCGAGGTCGAGGGTGACGTCCATGCCCCCGCTCCGCGCATCCGCCACAGCGAGAAGAAGTGTCTCCAGATCATAGGTACGCTCCATTGCCCCGATGTAGACAAGACGCAGCGGTTCCTTCGACCCACGCGTGCGCACCAGCGGCGGCGGACCGATCTCCATGCAGTGATAACAAAGGTGCAGCGGGACCGTCGCCCCGTAACGCCGCGCAAGATCAAGGTAGGCCCGCGATGCGGCGGAAATGCGGTCGGCCTCACGGCAGGCGCGGCGGGCCGCACGGTAGAGCGGCGCGAGGAGGACAGCGCCCGCCAATCGCCGCAGCCCCGGCGGCCCCGGAAGCACCCGCTCAAAAGTCTCGGGCCAAGCGTCCATCACATCGACGACCACGCGGCAACCGAAGGTTCGGCGCAGGCGCCGGGCCACCCCGGCCGTGTCCAGCGGCGGCAGGCTCACGAAAACGCACTCCGGCGGAGCGGTCCGCCCCGCCGCCACCTCCGCGCGGGCGGTCCGCCAGAGCGCCCGCGCGTAGTCGCGGTGGCTCAGGAAACGCGCCATGCCTACATTGCGCGCATACGGCCGTACCGGAAGCAGTCGCAGCGCGAACGGCAGATCCCCTCCCGACGGCACCGCCCGGCGCGCCTTGCGCCGGTGGGAGAAACCGGCGCTCCACCACGTCACCTCGTGCCCGGCCCCGGCCATGACGCGGCACAGCGTGTGGTAGCGCAGGGGCGGCCCTTCGCCGGGTATATCGTCAAACGGATTGCAGATCCAGACCCGCACGGGTGTTTCCTTCCAGCGGCCGGCCGGCCGCGACACCTTAAAAGACGTAATGAACGCCGAAGTAAACCCCGGCCGCGATGAGGACGAGGCCGAGAACCTGAGCAAGGCGGCGGATACGGGCACACACCGGCAGGGTCAAACGGAAGCCCGACCACTCCTGAATGTGGTCGGCGTCCACGAACAACAGCCGCACGCCGAGGAACACGGGCACGACCATCAGCAATGCGAACAAAATATAGACAAGGACGATCTGCATGAGGGGAAACGAGTCAGGAAGAAAGCAGGATGGTAGGGGAATTCCTCGAAAATCAACCCGAAACTGCCCTGCGCACTGCGCACGGGATGGGTGCGGCTACGCTGCCGCCTTTGGTCGGGATCGCGCGGAATACGGCGAAAAACCAAGCGGGGACATTGAAAGTGATTTGGGCCGCAGACAGGCGCGCCGCGCGTTCAGGCGTCGGTGCCGCTTTCGGAAGCTGCCTTCGCGCGGCGCAGGGGACGTCCCAGAAATCCAAGGACAAAGGGCAGAAGCCGCTTCGCTTTGCCCTGCCATGTATTGAGGGCGCGCAGGCGGGCGGCGAGAACCTTGCGCTCCTCCGGCGGGTATTCGTCGAGGAGCGGGGCAAGGGACTCCAGTTGCTCCGCGCCGCGGCGCAGGTGCGGCGTCACCGTTTCCTGGAGCAGGCCGGTGAGGAGGCGGCGGATGGACATCTCCGGAACGTAACGGGTGCGCCGGTCGCCCGGCTCGTAGGTCGGCTGCACCGCCCCCACGCGCTGGAGGAGCTTCAGCCCCGAACTCGCCGAACCCTTCGAGATCGAAAGACGCTCCACGATGTCGTCGAGCGAGAGCGGCCGCGGCGAGGCGAACAGCACTCCGAAGATCGCCCCGACCGATTTCGGCAGCGAAAACGCCTGCGCCAAGTGGATGTAGAAATCAACCACCTCGCGCTCCCACGCGCTGCCCGCGCCCGCGGCAGCGGACTCCGGCAGCGGCACCTGACTTTCAGCGGCTCCGTTCATGTTCCGGGAAGGATAAGAGAGTTCAGAATTTTCTGAACTTTCTCCCGCGTCAACGCAATTCGCGGAGGAAACGCCGCGTAGCGGCGGAGCGCACGCTTCCGCCGATCCCGGCTTTGCGTTTCCGTGTTGAAAGGACGCGCAATCCTCCGCCGCGTAATCCGTTTGTCAGTCGTCCGGCCCTCGTCGCCCCACACAAAAAAAAACCGCAAGTTGCTTAAAATACGGGCTTTATAAAAGTGGTGGCGAGACCCGGAATCGAACCGGGGACACAAGGATTTTCAGTCCTCTGCTCTACCAACTGAGCTATCTCGCCGAACGGAAAAAACGAAGAAGGAGACACTTTGCACGGGAGGGGTCAACAGCTTTTGTTGAAAAAGAAACCGTCGCTACGAAGCGAATCTTCCGCGGAGATTCGACGGGGGGCGATGGCGGGGTTCACCAACCGCACTTACGGAGGGCGGCGATGTCGGCGCGGGCCTGTTTGAAGAGGGTTTCGGGCGACTCGCCGGGGCGGCCGAGGCCGTGGACAAATTCGAGGGCGGCGGTGCCGAGGAACCCGCGGGCACTCAACTCCGCGAGGGCCTCGCGCAGGGTCGACTCCATTTCGGCGAGCGGCGACCATTCCCGCCGCACGTTGCGCGCCTGGATGTGAAGGTGTTCGATGCGGTCGCCGAGGGCGTCAAACCATTCGCCGAGGCGACCCGGCGGTTGCCCGAAGGGATGCACGATGGCCCCGAATCGTTCGCCTGGCCAGGCAGCGAAGGCCCGCGCGGCGGCGGCCGGCTCTTCAATGACAGTCCCTGGATGACATTCGCACAGAAGCCGGACATGATCCGGCAGGCGCTCCGCCCAGCGCAGCGCGGCCTCGGTCTGCGCACCGGGGTCGGCGTCGGCGTCTTTGGCGGAGCCGAGGTTGAACTTCACCCCGCAGACGGAGGGGCCGAGACCGGCGATGGCCTCGGCGACGGCGTCCATGCGCTCCGGGGCCGACACACCGGGAATGGCATAGGTATTGAATACACGCACCGGCAGGCCGGTCTGTGTGAGGGACGCCAATTCACCGTCGGGGTTGAGGAAGAGGTGATCCTCCCAGAGTTCCCATCCGGTAAAACCGGCCTGCGCGGCGGCGGCGGAGAAGTCGTCGAGTCGCAGGCTGGGACGGCGTTTGTCGCCGCTCTTCCAGCGGTTGGGCTCGAGCGCGACGCTGGCGAGGTAGATGTCGCGGAGAAACGGGGCGGAGGTCTCAGGTGGAGAGGTCATAGCGTTTGATATCGAAGGCATGCTCCACGGGATCGCCCGCGCGGAAGCGGTCGATATTGTCGAGGCAGATGCGGTGGAAGTCGAGCAGTTCGCCCGCCGCGCCGCGCAGGGCAGCGTTCCATCCGTTGGCGGCGACGACGTGGGCGGTGAGGATGAGGTTCGGCAGTTGGCGTGCGGGATCGTCCGGCTCAAACCAGTCCTTACCCTTGGTGTCGAGAACATCGAGACCGGCGCGGAGCCGGCCGTTCCGCACCTCGGCGAGAAGCGCCTCTTGGTCGACGATGCCGCCGCGCGCGACATTAACGATGATGCCGCCTTCCGGGAGCATGGCGAGGCGGCGGGCGTCGACGCTGCGGCGCGTCTCGTCGTTGAGACCAGCGGCGATGATGATCGCGTCGCAATCCGTGAAGAGATCGTCGAGGGAGGCGGCCCGCCTCACCCCCTCCGGCCAGTCGGTGAGGTGGGGATCGTAGCCGACGAGGTCCGGGCCGAGCGGGCGCACGAACTCGACAAAGGCCCGCCCAATGACACCGAGGCCGAAAACGCCGAGGCGGAGTCCGTCGACCGAACCCGACCAATCGGGCCGCGGCACGCGCCACTCGCCCGCGCGCTTTGCGATGACGTGCGCGGGGAGCTGCTTGAGGCTGCCGAGAAGGAGCGCGAGGGCGCCCTCGGCAACGCGGCGCGCGGGCGCCGGACCCCAGTTGGAAACCGTCATCCCGCGCTCCACGAGCGCCCGCGGCACGTAGCTGCGGATGGCGCCGTTGACGTGGCAGATGTAGCGCAGGCGGCCCGGATCGTCGGCGAGGGACGCGGGCAGCGCGGGGGCGTCCCACGCCGTTACGAGGACATCGGCGCCACGCACCGTTTCCGCAAGGCGCCGGTCATCCCAGTCGCGCGTGTTTTCGAACAGCCGGTAATTGCCCCGCTGCTTCAGTTCGTCCTGAAACACGGGAGTCCATACGCGTGCGTGGGGAGCCGATTTGTGCAGACTCAACAATTCAAGGGGAATCATAATCTGCCCGAATCCAGCATATCGGATGCCTTAAGGCAAGGCCGGGCGTGGCCGGGATTTGCCGGGCCGACCTGCTCCGCCGCGGGATCGACGAAGGCGGGGCTCCGTCGCCACGTGGTGACGCTTGCGGACGGCGGGTGCACAGCGCAGGGTGCTACTGGTCCATGGTATTTCTCATCCTCATCTTCGGCGTGTTCTCGTGCGCCACGTCGGTCATTTTCATCCGGTGGAGTGAAACGGATCCGGTCATGCTGACCGCCTACCGCCTGATCCTCGGCGGTCTCTTCCTCCTGCCCTTCTACCTGCGCGCGAAAGAGCAACACCGCTTCCGCATGGACGCCGCGTTCGTCCGCAAGATCGTGCCCCCCGCCCTCTTTCTCGCGCTGCACTTTGTCAGCTGGATCATGGGCGCGCGCATGACACCGGCCGCGAACGCCACGCTCATCGTCAACATGGTGCCGGTGGCGATGCCGTTCACGCTCTGGTTTCTCCTGCGCGAGCGGCTCACGCGCCCGGAGATTGCGGGAACGGTTTTCGCGCTCACCGGCGTCGTTCTCCTCGGCGTCGGCGATTTCCGCCTCAGCGCGGAGTATGCCCTCGGCGACGCCGTCTGCTTTCTCTCGATGCTCGGCTACGCCCTCTACCTCACGGCGGCCCGCCGCAACCGCGATATCCCGTCCGTCTACCTCTACGTCGTGCCGGTCTACCTCCTCGCCTCGGTTTTCGCCCTCGGCGGGGCGGCTCTGGCCTTTCCCTTCGGCGGCGTCGGGAACGTCATCGGGCCGGACATCCACCGCGAGCTGTTCTGCATCCTCGCGCTCGGGGCGATACCGACTGTTCTCGGGCACAGCATCATCAACTGGTCCCTGCGCCACATGCGCGGGCAGACGGTCGCCATCGTCAACCTGCATCAGTTCGTCTTCGCGGGCATCCTCGCGTTCTTTGTCTTCACCGAGGTGCCCGCGCCCTATTTCTGGGTCGCCTGCCTGCTCGTCATCTCGGGAGCCGTCGTTGTCATCCGCCAAAAGGCGCCGGTAGAAGCGGCGCCGTCCCCGTCACGCGAAAAGAAAACCGCCCCGCGGCCACAGAGGCCGGGGGGCGGTGAAAAAACTTGAATTGCAGGCGCTCCGGACGGAACCGGAACGCAACGGACGGCGGAATCAGCTACCGGCTTGGGCGAGTTCAGCGGCGACTTCGCAGCAGGTGGTCGCCTTGGCTTTCACCTGCGTGCCCTCAGCCTTTTTCTTGCAGCAGTCGTCGCCCGCGCAGCACTCCTTGTCGCATTTGCACTCGCCGCACTCGTCTCCGCTGGAAACAGCGGCCAGAACGGCTTGCGCACCGGAGCCGGAGGCAGCTAATTCGTCTCCCGCGCAGCAGGAGGCGGCGACTTCACCGCGGGCCTCTCCGGCTTTCGCCGCAGTCGCGCCGCGGTCGACGCCCTTAATGGACGCCTGTTCAACCGTGGCCGAACAGGCCGTCGCGCAGTCTTCCGCCTTCGCGGAGGCCGCCTGCGCCTTGTCACCGCAAGAGGAACCACACGAGGCCGACTTGGCCGAAGCGAGCACCGCCGAGGCGGAACAGGCCGACGCTTCCGCCTTCTTGGCGGACGCTTTTTCGGCGACGGCATCACCCGCGCAGCAACCGCTCGCCTTGACGGAACGGGCTTTCTCAGCGGGGGCGGAAGCGAGAACCGCCGAGGCCGGGCAGGACTGGGCGGCGGCGTTGACATTTTGAGCCGAGGCTGAACAGGCGGAGACCGCGACGGTCTTTTCCGCGTTTGCCTTGGCCGGGAAAAGGGCGGCGGCATCGAGCGCGCAGCAGCCGCCGCCGGTTCCGGCGGTAGTGACAACAGCGTAGGCGAGCGCGGCGCCGCCGAAGAGAAGTGCGATTGATTTCATATGCGGTAGGTGGTGTTTGTGATGATTGACGTTAGTGAAAGGCAGGAAAAGTTGAGAACCAACTGCCCTGAAGGATCAGAAGGCCAGGCCGACGACTTATTCCATGATGTGATCATCTTTATTAGATTCCGGCGTGTCAACCACGGATTCTCTTGCCAGCCCCGGCGATTCCCTCTGCAAAGAAGCCATTGTGGCCAAAGACGCCTTGAGCAAATCCAACCCCCGGAAAATCCACGCTTCCGCCGCCGAACCGCCGCCTGCGGAAGCGGGCGGCAGCCATCCGTCCATGCCCATGGCCGGGGATCTCGCGCGCGTCCTTGTCTCCGAAGACGAGATCCAGCGGCGTGTGCGCGCCCTCGGGGCGCAGATCAGCCGGGACTATGCCGGGGGCGGCAGCCTGACGATTATCGCGGTGATCAACGGGGCTCTCCTATTTGTTTCCGACCTGCTGCGCGAAATCACGGTGCCGGTGCAGGTGGACTGCATGCGCGTCTCCAGCTACCGCAACGACACGACACCCGTGCAGGAGCCCGAGATCATCGACATGCTGCGCCTCGACCTGCGCGGCCGCCACGTGCTGATCATCGACGACATCCTCGACACCGGGCACACCTTCGAGCGCGTGACCGCGGAGATCCGCAAACTGGGTCCGGCCTCGCTGCGCTTCGGCGTCCTCCTCGAAAAGCTGGGCCGTCGCGAGGTCTCCGCCCGGCCCGACTATGTCGGCTTTTCCATACCGGACGAATTCGTCGTCGGCTACGGTCTTGATTTCGCGGAGGACTACCGCAACCTGCCGTGCATCGGCGTGCTCCGCGCCGATTGCCAGAACCCGCCCGAGTGGGCGTAAGGCGCGACGCCGGGGCCCTCATACCCCGAAAAGCCCTTCCTTGAACAAATCCGTGCGCAGCGCCGGGCGCAAGGCGTCGCGCTGCTGGAGGTAGGTGAGCCGCTCCTTGTCGCTCACCCAAGCGTTTCCGTCGTGAAACGAAGCTCCTTCGATACCCTGCGTCTTGTAGGCGCTCTTCGCGCCGTAGCCGGTGCCGAGGTAGCCGTGCCGCAGGCCCTCGCCGCGCCCCCACTCCAGCGCCCTTCCCATGAGCCACTTACCGAGAGAGAGCTTCGTGTGCCGCGCCGAGTCGTAGAAAGAATACCAAAAATGAAAGCCCTCCTCCCAACGGCAAACGAGCGCGTAGGCCACGGGTCGACCGCCAAGAGAGGCGCACAGCACGGTGTTGAGAAAATCCTTTTCAAGGACGTAGTCGAGCCGCGCGTCGTTCAGGTAAGCCTGCTCGAAGCGCTGTTCGATCCACGCGATAGCGTCGGCGCGGAACCGCCGCCCCGCCCGCTTGAGAAAGGCGTCCTTCGGCTCCGCGCGGAACTCCACGGTCTCCCTTTCCACCGCCCGCTGCTGGTAGCGCCGTTTCTTGTCGAAGCGCATCCGCTCCAGATCGACGCGCAGACTGCGCGCGCGGTAGAAAATATCCGCCTTTATCCGCGTGTCCCCGCTGTAGGGCAGAAAACCGGCATCGTAGCACGGATCCACGGACTCCCCGTCTTCCGGCTCCGCGTACTCGCAGTAGCCGAAGCTGTAGGTCGTGTAATCGTTGAAGAACTCGGACCGGAAAACTCGCATTCCCCCCATGCAATACGCACCGCCGCCGCGCATGCAATCCGCCAGAACCGGGAATCACGCGCCCAACGGAGCGCGGAGAGAACCACAAGGAATGTCTGTGCCATGTTTGGGGCATGGCATGGTTCGCCGGACGCGGGCGGCGCCCGCGCGCCCCCCTCACGCCATCTCGAAGGGACCGGGCGTGGCATCCGCCTCCCGCGCCCGCCCGAGGAAATCGGCCCCGACCGCTTCGACACAGGGCACCCGCCGGGCAAGCGGACCCTCCGCATGGGGGCGGAAATCACCGTTGTCCGGATCGATGAAGAGCGGCCCGCGGTGCATCTCTTTCGAATAGATGCTGTGCTCGTCCAGTCCGGTTATCGCCTGCCATTCGAGGAGGCGGTGGCCTCCGGCCATGGGATGGAGCGAGCGGCTGTTCCAGTGGAGGTTGTAATCGCTTGTGTTGCTCTCGGTGAGGGAAGAATGGAAGTCGATGAAGAGGCTGCCACCGAGGCAGTCGACGAGCACATTGTTGCGCACGTCGTTCTCCTTCACCGGGTAGTCTCCGTCCGGGGCCATCCAGTCCTCCTGCCGGAATCCGTGCTTGCGCGCAAACGCCTCGGGATCGGCGGGATTGTATGGATGGATGTCGCGCTGGCGCACATGCCAACGGAGGTGTACCCCGTATCCGGCGGCGCGGTAGACGAGGTTGTGGTAGACGCGCGTGCGGCTTGAGAGCTGCACAAGGATTCCGCTGCCCGAATAGTTGGATTGCAGGGTATCGACAATAATGTTGTTGCACACGACATTGTCGTAGGAGATCTCGACCATGATCGAGCTGTGTCCGTTGCGGGCGAAATAATTCGATTCGATGCGGTTGCGGTAGTTGTCGATGTCGAGCCACAATCCGGGGCCGTGCCGGTTGTCGACAAAGCGGTTGCGCCGGAAGACGCAGTCGCGCGAATACGCCACCTTGCCCCCGCCGCTTTCCCACACGTTCCACTCCGCCACAGGATGGTCGCAGAAATTGCGGAGGTCGTTGTCGTGGACGAAGTTTTCCTCGAAAACGGAGCGCACCCCGAGAAAGGCGAAGCCCATCTGGCCGTTGTGGTGGATTTCATTGCGCCGGACCGTGAGGTGGCGCCCGCGGAATTTCACCCCCACGCCGCCCGCCGTGTCGGAAAAGCCGCAGTCCTCCACCGTCACATGGTCGCCGCGGACTTCCGCCGCCCCGACCTGCACGGACGCCGCACAACGCGTCACGGTGATGCCGGTGAGGATGACGTGGTCCGCTTCGAGGCGGAGCATGTTCCCGCGCCTCGCCACCTGCACATCGCTCTGGTATGGATCCAACCCGTCCTCCAGCTGCATCCACAAATCCGCGCCGTCGTAAGCGAATGAGTTCGCGGTGAGTTCGTCAGGCGAATCCACGAGGCGCAACCGGCGGCCGTCCACCCAGATCTGTACCGGCAGCGTGATA
This sequence comes from Opitutales bacterium, assembly GCA_007134215.1. GTDB lineage: Bacteria > Verrucomicrobiota > Verrucomicrobiia > Opitutales > Oceanipulchritudinaceae > SLLG01. The sequence continues at coordinate 14,988 of SLLG01000370.1, forward strand.
ACACCGAAATGCTTCTCGAGGCGTTGCTCCGCCTCCATGCGGAAGGCCGTGCGGTAGCGGTTCGCACCCGCGAGCGTCCAGTCCGTCATCCGGTCCGACCCCGAGAACACGGCCTCGCCGTCCCCGGCGGCTTCGATCCGCAGCGGATTGCCGGCCTCGCCGCCGCGTCTGATGACGAGGGGCTCGTGATAAACGCCCGCCGGGATGCGGACTCGCGTTCCGGGGCCCGCCGCGGCGAGGACTTCGGAGAAATCCGGAGCCCCGTTCTTTTCCGGCGCATTGCGCACCGATTCTTCAACAACCGTATTCATCTTCTGTTATAAAAGTCTCCTGAGGACAAGCTCCCGCATCCCGACGCGGGACGAAAGGCGTCCTCCGGTCATCCCTTCACGGCGCCGGCGGCGAGGCCCTTGACGAAGAGCCGCATCGTGAAAAGGAAAAGGACGATAAGGGGCACGGAGGCGATGGCATAGCCCGCCATCATCTCACCCCACTGCTTCACGTATTCGCCCTCAAGGTACAGGAGCCCTACCGGCACCGTGAATTTCTCGTCGTCGCGCATGATGACGAGCGGGAGAATGACGTTGTTCCACACGCCGAGGAACTTCATGATGGCAACGGTGGAAAGAATGCCGCCCGACATGGGAAGGACGATGTGCCGAATCTGCGAAAGGTGGCCCGCGCCGTCGATCTGGGCGGACTCGAACAACTCCTTGGGAATGTCCTCGATGAATTGCTTGAGGATAAAAATCCCCACGACCTGGCCGCCCGCCGCGCCCACGATGATGAGCGCCCACAGGCTGTTGATCAGGTTGAGGTTCTCGAGGAGGGCGAAAAGGGTCACGAGCGTCGCCGCCGTGCTCGGCAGGAACATCGAGGCAATGACCGAGTAATACACCACGTTGCGCCCGGGAAAGCGGTAGCGCGCAAGGACGTAGCTCGTGAGAACCGTCATGATCAGCGAAAAGATGACCGCTGCGACACTGGTGACGATGGAGTTCGCGATGTAAGTGCTGACAATGTTCCACGCCACGGCCCAGTTTTGCCACTGCCATGTGTGGATGGCGTCGAAAAACCACGGATTGAGCTGGTACTGCTCGTTGGTCTTGAAACTCACGACCACCATCACGAAGAGCGGATAGAACGCCGTGCCGAGGATGAACCAGAGGTATCCGTGCTTCAGAAACTCAGCTGTCTTGGATCTGCGTTTGGTCGACATGCTTACTTCTCCACGCGGACGTACTTGTTATAGATGATCGTCAGACCAAGGACGATGAAAAACAGGACCATCCCGAGGGCGCAGGCATAGCCGAAGTGTCCGTCCTCGAACGCCCGTTTATACATGTAGAGTCCCGGTACCATGCCCTTGTTGCCGGGCCCGCCGTCGGGACCGAGAAGGAGCAGGAAAAACTCATACGTTGTGAGCGTCCCGATCGTCATAAAAATCAGGTTGATGCGCACCTGCGTCATCATCAGCGGCAGCTCGATGCGGAAGAGCATTCCAATGGGGCCGACACCGTCGAGTTCCGCCGCCTCGTAGACGTCCTGCGAAATCTGCTGGAGACCGGAGAGATAGATCAGCACCCCGATCGTCCCGACCCACGGGAAACCCCAGAAAATAATGGCGGGAATCACCAGATCGGTGTTGCCCAGCCAAGCGGGCGAACCTTCGACAAACTGACCCGTCGGGTGCGTCCAGATCATGCCGAAGACGACAAGGAAGGACGCGGCGGTGAGGAGTATCCACGCCACCCACCGGGCGGACTCGCGCGCCGTAAAGTATTCGAGGCGTCGGTAGAGAACCTCCACGACAAGGATACCGACAAGCGGCAGGACCGTGATGTAGACCGGCTTGCTGAAGAAAAGCGCGCACAGGCTGCTGATCCAGATAAACCAGAGCACCCAGAACCCGCCCGCGATGACAGCAAGCTTATAGAGGAGGAATATAGAGATGCCGAATACAGTGAGAAATCCTGCAGCCGTTCCGGCGACCCCCGTGAGAAAGGCCACCGTCCAGAGCGCAGGGACCGAAAGCATCCAGAGGTTGGCGGTCGTGCGGCCCTCCTGCGGCGCGCCCCGCGAGGCAAGCGAAGCGAGGATCGCGCCGAAGACGAGAAACCCCCAGATGTTGCCGAAGACAGGATTCACAAATCCGTCGAAGAGCGGATTGAGGGTGGCGGCAATGCGCGGCATGACACCGGGCGCGTCGAAGGTACCGTCCATCCAGGTGAGGACGGTCATCATGCCCGTGGCATTGAGGAAGCGGTTGAGAATGCCGAAATCGGGGTCGTAGAAACTCTTCCAGATGAGGAGCCAGACGAGACCGGGCACAACCATGGGGACGACGAAGAGGACCTGGTAGATGTAGCGGTGCGTCTGGTTGACAATCCGGTGCAGGGCGACGGCCGCGAAGATCGCCGGCCACATCTTGAGCAAATTCGTGACAAGGAGAATGAGAATGAGCTGGAAGGACTGCCAGAAAAGCGGATCGGAGGCGGCGTCGATGAAGTTGCCGAGGCCGATGTATTCCATCAGCGTGGGCGGTTCCCAGCGGAAGAACGACATGATAATCACGTCGATCTTCGGGTAATAATCGAAGACAACCATGCCCACCACGGTGGGGAACATGAGCAGGTACAGAATCGACCAAAACCGCAGGTTCTGCGAAAAAGTTCTCAAGCCGGCTGTGATGCGTGCGACCATTGTGTTCAGTGCGTCCGGTGATTCAGAACTCGGGGTGAGGCTCGTCGGGGAAAAACCGGCGCCACATCATCCGGTTGTTGTTGCCGTTGGAAAGCGTGAGCGAGCGTTGAAGGATTTGGTAATAGCGCTCCTCCGCATCCGCATCGATTCCCGAAAGAAAGCGGATCGCCTCGGTGCTGAGGCTCATTTGCGTGTTGCGGTCGACCTGCCGGTCACGCGCAAACTGTTCGGCCCACAGCCGGTTCACACCCATGCGTTCGTCAGCCATCGCCTCCTCCACGGACTGCACAAACTCATCGTAAGTGATGTCGCCACCGATAAAGAGGTAAAGCTGTCCGCGGTAGACCGTCGCCACGTTTCCGCCGACAAAATTGAGGCGCAGTGAGGAAATAATACCGCGCGTCTCCGGCATGAAGGGGCGCATCTCTTCGGTCGGTTCGACGCCAATCGTGGCAGGAAGCCACCCCGATTGTTCGGCGAACGTCTGGTTCCCGTGATGACTCGTGAGGTAATGCAGAAAATCGATGGCCTCGTCCTTCATGTCGGAGAGCTTGAAGAGGGCCATGGGGACGCCAAGCGTCTGCGCCGCCTCGCTCGGCGGCTGGTTGGCAAACTCATGGAAGCGCTCGCCCGCTCCCGGCACCGGCAGCACGGCCACGCCGACCTCGAAAGGATTCGCTTGTTCCGAGGCCAGCTTGAAAATACCGGACGCATCCCATGCACCGGTCAGAAGCATGGCCGCGTTCTGCATGATGAAGCGCCGGTTGGCCTGCTCGCGGTCGAGCCCCAGAAAACCGCGCGGAAAGTGCGAGGCCACTTCGCGCAGCGTCTCGAAGTAGGCTTCGATCGGCTCATCGCGGAAACTCCACATGCCGGTTGCCCATCCGCCGAAGGTCTCCAGCGCTCCGATACCGGAGTCGTGGTCCTTGTCGACGGCCTCCAGAAGACTGTGGTGAAAGGTGGGCGCGTAACGGTCGGCAAAGAGATCGCGCGTGTAGCTGCTTCCCGAGATCGGCACGAGGAAGGGCCGGTTCTCCCGGCGCGCGACTTCCCACAGCGCGTCGGAGATGAGCAGGAGCCGACCGAGGGTGTCGATCGATTCCTCGCCGCGCAGCCACTCGCGCAGCTCCGGGGTATCCGGCAACCAGCCGTCTTCCGTCGTTCCGCCCTCCGGAATAAGGCGCGTCTCCACCCATGCCGGGCGCTCCTCCGCGTCGAGTACCTCCAGCACGACATCCTTCGCGCGCCGGATGTAGCCGCGGTTGTAGTAGAACCGGATGGATCCCCAGTTGGAGACCGGGATAGCGTAGTAATTCTTCAACTGCTCGTTGTAGCCGCTGACCAAGCCGTCGGCAAAGGTTTCGCGCCACGGTCCGTCGATCAGTGTCCGCCGGATCTCTTCGGGAAGGTGGTCCGGAACCGATTCTTCTGTGTTGTAAGGATTCGGGTTCTCGACGATCGCCGCGAGCGGCTCGTAGAACTGGTCCACCTGCGAGGCGAGACTCGCCTTGCCCATCGTGCTGAGGTCCGGCGCCGTACCGCTGATGAGGTGCGTATTGAGAAACTGGCTATAGAACTTTTCCGAAATCGCGATCTGTTGCACCCGGTAGCCGGCCTCCTGCACGTGGGGCAGCGCGTTGTATCCACGGATCACGACTTCCAGCGCCTCGCGGAAGCCCGGCTCCAACTGCCAGTGGAGGAACCGCACCACCCTCTCCTCGCGCCCGGTGAAGCGGTCGAGCGTTCCCGTCTGCGCCATGACGATCCAAATACTCACAAGGAAACTGCCGAAAAGAATGACAGCTCCGAAGGTGTTGGGATTGAGCCATTCGGGTTTCTTCATCGCGCAAAGGAGGGGTTTGCCGGTTGGTCAGTCATTCCGCAAAAGTGTGAAGGGTAACGATTCCAGTTCGGGGAGTTCGTCGGGATAGCGCTCCCGAAGCTCGTTGTACGCGAGCAGCGCCTCATGCACCCGCGGGCTCCGCGGCGCCTCCTGCACAATGCGGGCGTAGTAAGAAGCGGCGAGGACCGGATCGTTGAGGTTCTCCCGGGCCATACGCGCCATACGCCAGAAGGTGTGCCACGCGCGCGCCCGCTCCACGAGTCCCAGCTCGACCGACCGCTCGAGGGCCGCGAACGATTTTTCGGCGTCGTCGAGAAAAAACCAATACTTGTCGCCGAGGAAATACCAGAGCACATTGGCGATCGGAGAGTCCGGGCGACGCTCAAGGTAACTCTCCAGTTCTTCCAGCCCGGCGCGCACCCGCTCCGGATCGTCGACGTAGTGGAGAGCGTTTGCCGCGATCCTGCCCGCCGCTTCGTCGGCGTGTATCGTGCCTTCCCATTTATCGCGGACGCGTTCGTAATACGTGCGCGCCAGCTCCGGATCGACCGTGTCGCCCGGAAAGTTGCGCAACTCGATTATACGACCGAGATTCAAAAGCACGCGCGGCAAATACGATGAATTCTCCGGCAATAACTCGGCCAGCTCCTCGAACAAACCCCTTGCCTCAAGGATGGAAGCACGGTTCGGCGGAAGACGATGCCAGCCGGCCGTGGCAAGGCCGAAGGTCGACTCGATCCATGTGTCGCCCCCGCGCTCCGCGCGGGCCCGCGCCTGCCCATATAAATCGTAAGCCCGGTTGTAGTTGAAAACGGATGCCTCCGTGTGCGCATCGCTCAGGAACACGAGCGCCCGCTCTTCGTCCAATGCAGGAGCGCGTCCGCCGCAACCGGTCAGCAACCACGCGGCCACCGCAAGGAGGAAGATCGGAATTAATGGGGTTGGATGTCCGGGAGGCATACGGAAAATGGCGGGGCGCGCCCGCGACTCATAGGATACTTGTCTACCCTACGCCGCGTAACTGTCGCCCCCCTTTCAGATTTACTGTAAAGGCCGCGGCGCGGAAGCACGCCGGGCGATCCGGTCCGCCCGTCAGGCAAACGGATCCATGACCGACCCGAAGTCGGCGTCGTAGAGGCGTTTGTATGCACGGATGGCCTGGGCGTCGGTCATGTTGGCGAGAAAGTCGCAGAGGTAGCGCAGGCGCTGCGCGTCGGATTCGGCGGCCGCCACCCACGCCGCGAAGGGATCGGGCAGGATGCGCAGGCGGCGCTGCGGGCCGGGCATGCCGTGCCGCAGGTAGGCCTCGTGCAGGCGCTCGAGAACGAACCCGCCCTTGAACTCGATCTGCTGGAGCGAGGCCGAACGGAAGATCAGGTCGAAGGCGATGCGCTTGTGCAGGTCGCACACCTCGCGCACCTTTGGATCGACCTCAAGACGGAAGCGGTGACGGTTGGTTTTGTCGGCCAGCGGAGAGTCCGCCGGGGCGAGCGAGCAGGCCTTGATGAACTGGCCGATGCGGATGCCGACGCGGGGCTCGAATCCGCCCCGCCGAATCTCGTCGGTCATCTCATCGAGAATCGTCCCCTGATAGCTGCTGAGGTCGTCCTGGACCTCCGCCCATGCGCGCAGCGACTCCGGCGAAATGAAGCGCGCCTGCACGCCGTCGACGATATCATGCAGGGAATAAGCCGTGTCGTCCGCCCAGTCCATGATCTGGCACTCGAGACTCTTGAGCGCGTTGAGTGCGGCGGGGCCGGAGACGTCGACAGACTCGTCGCCAAAGACAAACGTCCGGTAGGGCGCCTGCTCGTCGTAGAGGAAGTGGTTGGCGGGCGTCGCACCGTCCGGCAGCGCGGCGTGGCACTCACGCCGCAGTGCCTTATATTTCATCGTACCGTCGAGAAAGGCCCGCGTCGGGCGCATGCCCGAGGGTCGCTTGGGGCGCGGGTAAATCAGCTCGGTGAGGATCCGGAGGGTCTGGGCGTTGCCCTCGAACCCGCCCGAAGTGGCCATGAGTTCATTGAGCTTGCGCTCGCCGATATGCCCGAAGGGCGGATGCCCCAGGTCATGCGCAAGGCCGATTCCCTCCACAAGGTCGGGATCGATTTGAAAGTCCGGGCGCAGCCGGTCGCTCGTGTGGTTCAGGTACTCCGCGATGGAGCGGCCGATGCGGGCTACTTCGATCGTGTGCGTGAGGCGCGTGCGGTAGAAGTCATACTCTCCCGACTGGAAGACCTGGGTCTTCGACTGCAACTGCCGGAAGGGCGCGGAAAAAAGCACGCGGTCGCGGTCCACCTGGAATGGATTGCGGTGGTCCCCCTCTGGGCGTTTCCCCGGCAGGTGGGTGTAGTCGAATTCCCCGTAAAAGCGGTTCATGGAGCGGAAGCCAAACGCCCCCGCCCCCAAATGGCAAAGCCAATCACCCACCCCGCCGCCCGCACGCAAGCCCCGGACCCGCTCCAAAATCACAATTCATAGTTAATTTCTCCACAGTTTTAAATCAGAAATGAAATACTTAACGCAATAGAACAACCCGTAGATATAATTATTGCCAAACACATCTCTTGGATAATTTATTTGACGGCAGGGGCGCTCACGCGGCGGCGAGGAACGCGAGGAGGAGGCCGAGGGCGACGCCCGCGCGCACGAGGACCGCGGCGAGGGCGCCGACGGTAGCGCCCGCTCCGGCGCGGGCGGCGCGGGGAAGGGAGCGCTGTTCGATCCATTCGAAGAGGACCGCGCCCGCCACCGGGCCGACGAGCAGTCCGACCGGGCCGAGAAGGACCAGTCCGCCGACGAGCCCGAAGACCGCGCCGATGATACCTTGCCGCGTACCGCCGAACCAGCGGGTGGCCGCGCCGCAGAGGACGAGGTCGACGACGGTGGCGGCGGCCACGGCGAGCGCCGCAAAGGCGAGAAAAGACCACGAAACCGATGCGGAGCCCAACAGCAGTTTGTGGAGAAAAAGGGCCGCCAATCCGAGAACCGGTCCGGGAACAATCGGCACAACCGCGCCCGCGATCCCAAGAACAAGAAAGAAAAGGACCGCAAAATAGAGAAGGATTTCCATAGCATTGAGGGAACGCGTTTTCCGTGCCAGCGCTTCGGCTTTTGTCGTAAACCATTGGAAGGCAGCATCTTTCCTTTCCATCGGATTCATCCCCGCGCTTTCAGCGGCCAAATCCGCCGGAATCCGGCAAATCCCGCCGCACGCCGGACAGCCTCGGAAAATCGCCGTTGCCATCCGGCGCCGGATCGGTGGGGATGGCTGCGCATGAAGGTATTGCTCAACGGCGCCAAAGGGCGCATGGGACAGACATTGATCCGGCTCGCGCCGGAGCACGGCGTCGAATTCTCGCCGTGTCTCGACGCGGGGGACGCGCTGCCGTCCTCCCTCAACGGGCTCGACGGGGTCGTCGACTTCAGCCACCACACGGCGACGCCGCCCCTCGCGGACCTTTGCGCGGAGAACCGTGTGCCGCTCCTCATTGGAACGACGGGCCACAACGCCGAAGAGCGCGCCCGCATCGAAGAAGCCGCGAAGCGATGCGCCGTCCTCTGGTCGGGCAACTACTCGGTGGGCGTCAACCTGCTCTTCTGGCTGACACGGCGCGCGGCGGAGATCCTCGACGCGTCCTACGAGGCCGAGGTGCTGGAGATGCACCACCGCCACAAGAAGGACGCCCCCAGCGGGACGGCGGAAAACCTCGTCGAAGCCATCCGCGAGGCGCGGTCGCTCTCGGCGGGCGTGGTCCGGCACGGCCGCGAAGGCATCACGGGCGAACGGACCCGCGACGAGATCGGCGTGCACGCCGTGCGCGGCGGCGAAATTGTCGGGGAGCACACCGTTTTCTTCATCAGTCCGCAGGACCGCGTCGAACTCACGCACCGCGCTTCCGACCGCGCCATCTTCGCGGCGGGCGCGCTGCGCGCCATCCGCTGGGTGGCGGACAAGACGCCGGGGATCTACCGCATGGAAGACGTCCTCGGTTTGCGCGGAAAGCAGTCGCCATAGGCGCACTTAGTTGTCCGGAATCACGAAGCGAAAACAACCATGATCGTCCACCTCAGCGGAACCCTCCTCGAAGCCACACCCCTTGAAGCCGTCGTCGACGTCGGCGGCGTGGGCTATGCCGTGTCCATCCCCGTGACAACGGCGGAGAAACTGCCCTCCCCCGGCAAGAACGTGAGCCTGCACACCCTCTCCGTCTACCGCGAGGACGCGCAGACGCTTTACGGATTCCACCGCCGTGAAGAGCGCGACTTCTTCCGCCTTCTCACGGAGAAAGTGAGCGGCATCGGCCCGAAACTGGCCCTCGCCATCATGAGCGGTCTTTCCCTCGCAAGCCTGCGCCAGGCCATTGCCTCCGGCGACGCCGCAACCCTCGCCAAATGCCCGGGCATCGGTCGAAAAACGGCGGAGCGGCTCTGCCTCGAACTCAAAGACAAGGTCGGCCTTCCCACCGCCGCTTCGCCCGGAGCCTCCGTTACCGGTACCGGGGAGAGCGCGCCCGCGGCGGGCGGCGACACACGCATCAGCGACGCTGTCGCGGCCCTTGTCGCCCTTGGCTTCAAACTGGAAGCGGCCGACCGCGCCGTGCGCCGCGCCCTCGACAAAGCGGAAGACGGAGCGACGACCGAGGAATTGGTGCGCGCCGCCCTCCGTTGAGCCGCGGCGCGGGGAGAACCACTCCCGCCGGAGTGCACAAAAATCTCCCGCCTTGGGCTCTTGCCAAATCATCTCTAAGGGATTGCCGGGGCGTAAGAAATCCGTCATTTATCCTACACAACTTGCAATCACGCCGTTTTTTCGTCTTGCTTCACACTTTCACACCACCCTTATCTAAGAGTTCATTAATGATATGAAACGTCGCGGGCGATTAGCTCAGTTGGTAGAGCAGGAGACTTTTAATCTCTTGGTCCAGGGTTCGAGTCCCTGATCGCCCACCATTTTCCCGCTGTAACACTCCACAAATGAAGGTCACCCGTCACCCACCCCAATGAAGCCGCTCTTACCGTTCATACAGGGCGCAGGCCGCCGAAACCGTCGCACATTCGCTGAAAATCCAGAAACTCCGTCGCTTATGAAAAAAGTTGTCATCATCGAAGACCAGACCGCCGTGCGGGAGATGATCGCCCAGATCGTCCACGCCGAACCGGGTTACGAAGTCGCGGCCGAATGCGGCGACGGGCAGAGCGCCCTCGAAACCTGCCTGCGCCTCAAGCCCGACTTCATCATCCTCGATGTCATGCTTCCCGGGCTCAACGGCGCGGAAGTGCTCCGCCGCTTTTCCAAGCAATTGCCGAACGCGCGCGTGCTCGTTTTCTCCGGCTACCAGGACTCCGCGCTCCTGCGCGAACTCCTAGAAGCCGGTGCCCACGGCTTTATCGGCAAGTCCGCTCCGCTGACCGAACTGCAGAAGGGCATCCAGGTCGTCGCCGGCGGCGGCAGCTACTTCAGCCCGGAGGTCGCGCAAATACTCCGCGAGGCCATGACCAACCCGGCCGGGGTGGCCAATCCCGCCGTGCACCGGCTCACCGCCCGCGAGCGCGAAATCCTCCAACTCATCGCCGAGAGCTACAGCACCAAGGAGATCGCGAACAAGTTGCGCATCAGCGTAAAGACGGCGGAGAACCACCGCACCAACCTGATGAAGAAGCTCGACCTGCACGACATCGCGAGCCTCACCCGGTTCGCCATCGAATACGGCATCATCGAGCCGCCCACGCGCCCGTCGCTTTCCTAAGGGGGCTGCGCGCACGGGAGGGTGCCGGTCCAGCGAGGGCCGTCCACTTATCCGAGGGTCCGTCGGCGCAAACATACGCGCGCCGGATTTTCGTTCTTTGTTCGGTTCGTGCTTGCACTTCCGCACGCTATGGGAAAGCCTCCGAATCTGTCCGCCGGAGCGCCTGCAGTCCGGCGGCACCGGAGGCTTGCCTCCCGTCAAATTCTCGCGGGAACAGATCTTTTCATAAGCAATCGATACAACTCTATGTTCAAAGCTTCCAGTTGGTACCGGCTCCTCTTCGCGACCGCGGCGGTCCTCACCCTCGCCGCCTGCACCCAGCGTCAGGCACCCGATCCTTCCATGACAGCGGTCGCGGGCCAGCGCACGGCGGGTGATTCGCTCGACTGGATCAGCCCCGAGGATGTCGCCCGCGCCGAGGCGCTAGGGCTGACGATGCGCGACGCCGCCTTCGACGCCAACGGCGACGGCGAACGCATCGAGGGCCTGCTCCCGTCTGTCTATTTCGCCTTCGACCAGTCCAACATCCGCGCGGAGGATCGCCCGGCCCTGCAGGAAGCCTACGACTACTTGCAGAATAACCGCGAGGCGCGCCTCATCATCGAAGGGCACTGCGACTGGCGCGGCACCACGGAATACAACATGGCCCTCGGCGACCGCCGGGCACGCAGCGCGAAAGATTACCTTGTTCAGCTCGGCATCGCGGAAGAGCGGATCGAAACCGTCTCCTACGGCGACCTCCAGGCCGAGACCGAGGCCGACGAAGCGCAAATGGCCCGCGACCGGCGCGCCGACCTCATTGTCGTCCGCTCCCGGCGCTGACACCCCGCCGAGGGACGGCGGAACCGGAGCCCGCGCAACGGGGAACCAATTGCATCGGGCGCGGGGGCCCGCTCGCCGAAGTCAGCGGTCGAACAGTTCTTCGCAGAAGTCCCGGAAAACCGCCCATGAGCGGCGGGCGGCGGACGCATCGTAGCGGGCGCCCGGCGAGTCTGCGGCGGGATCGGTGAAGCTGTGCACGGCACCTCCGAATTTCACCATCTCCCAGTCGGCCCGCACTTTGCGCATCTCGTCCTGGAAGTCCTGTACCTCCCCTTCGGGCACATACGGGTCGGAATCCCCGTGCAGCACGAGCACGGCGGGTTTGACGGAGCCTTCCCGCGTGGCCGGCCGGGGCGACTCCAGATTCCCGTGAAACGAAACCACCCCGGTGAGGTCGATGCCGGCGCGCGCCATCTCCAGGACGGTGGTTCCGCCGAAGCAAAAGCCGATGGCGATCACTCTCGACGGGTCCACCCCGTCCCGCGCCCGGAGGATCTCAAGGTTTTTTCCGGCGCGCGCGCGCAGCTCCGACCGGTCGCCGCCGCGCAGCCTGCCCGCCTCATGCGCCGCCTCCTGGGCGTTCGCGGGTCGCGTGTCCGTCCCGTAGACATCCGCGACATAAGCGGCGTAGCCCCACCCGGCGATCTTCCGCGCCATCTCCTCGAAGTAGCCGCGCGGACCCATCCAGTCATGGACGATGAGAATCGCGGGGCGCGCCTCGCCGTCATCCGCGGGCATTGCGAGGTATCCGCGGAAATCCGCCCCCTTCCACGCAAACGGAACCGGGACTGATGTCACGGAGGCGCCGTGGGCCGAAGCCGTAAGGAGAGATAGACCAAGGATCAGAAAGGATGATTGTACCGAACGCATGGAAGAAGCGTGGAGTACCGCCGGCGTGTGAGCAAATCCAAATCGCCCGTGGTTTTTTCTTGCAAGGCAGGCCGCCGTTCCTGACGTTCTTCCGTTTCCCGCGTACCGAAAACGGGGAAATCGCATTACCGTAAACTCAATAACAACCAACAAACGTCAAACCCTCAACCCGGCCGCGGCGACGCACACCGGCGGAACCGCGCCCCGGCACAGACACACACATACCATGTCCTCCGTAATGGAAGAACTCCTGGCCGAAAGCAATCTCCAGACCCTGGAAGAAGGCCAGATCATCAAAGGCACTGTCACGGAAATCCGTGAAAACGAAGTCATCCTCGACCTTGGCGCAAAAGCCGAGGGCATTGTCCCGACAAGCGAGTTTCTCGACGTCGGCGAGCTGAACATCGGCGAAGAAATCGAGGTCTACCTCGAGAAGATCGAAGACCGCGACGGCAACCCCGTCATCTCCTACGACAAAGCCCAGCAGAAGAAAAACTGGGAGAACATCCTCTCCAAGTGCGAGGAAGGCTCCATCATCAGCGGCCGTGTCCGCGGCAAGGTCAAAGGCGGGCTCATCGTCAATATCGGCGTCGACGCCTTCCTCCCCGCCTCGCAGATCGACATCCAGCCGCCGAAAAACCTCGATCAATACGTGGGCCAGACCTACGACTTCAAGGTCCTCAAGATCAACCAAGAGCGGCGCAACATCGTCATCTCCCGCCGCGAACTCATCGAGGAACAGCGTCTCGAGAAACGCCGCAAGCTCCTTTCCGAAATCAAACCGGGCGACGTCCGCCGCGGCGCGGTGAAGAACATCACCGACTACGGCGCCTTCGTCGACCTCGACGGTCTCGACGGTCTCCTCCACATCACCGACATGTCGTGGGGGCGCATCAGCCACCCCTCCGAGATGCTCAAGGTGGGCGAGGAAATCAGCATCATGATCATCGACGTCGACCGCGACCGCGAGCGCGTCTCCCTCGGTCTCAAGCAGACCACCGAGAATCCGTGGGACGGCATTGAAAACCGCTATCCGGTCAACGCCAAGGTGCGCGGCAAGGTCGTCAACCTCGTTCCCTACGGTGCCTTCGTCGAACTGGAGGAAGGTGTCGAAGGCCTCGTGCACATCACCGAGCTTTCGTGGACCAAGCGCATCGGCAAGCCGGGCGAAGTCCTCAAGGTGGGCGACGAGGTCGAGGCCGTTGTCCTCGGCATCCAGAAGGACGACCAGAAGATCAGCCTCTCCCTGCGCCAGCTCGAAACCAACCCGTGGGACATGGCCCGCCACAACTACCCGGTGGGTGCCCGTGTGCGCGGCAAGGTGCGCAACCTCACGAGCTACGGTGCCTTCGTCGAACTCGAAGAGGGCATCGACGGCATGGTGCACGTCTCCGACATGTCGTGGACGCGCAAGATCAACCACCCGTCCGAAGCGGTCAAGAAGGGCGACGAGGTCGACGCCATCGTCCTCGACGTCGATCCCAGCCAGCAGCGCATCAGCCTCGGCATGAAGCAGCTCTCGAACGATCCGTGGGATGAAATCGACACGCACTTCAAGATCGGCGACCTCGTCAAGGGCACCGTCAACAAGATCACCAACTACGGCGCTTTTGTGGAGCTGAAGGAAGGCATCGACGGACTCGTGCACATCAGCCAGATCGACGAAGAACGCGTCGAACGCGTCAAGGACCACCTCAAGGTGGACGACGAGATCACCGCGCGCGTCATCAAGATCGACCGCGACGAGCGCCGCATCGGCCTGAGCATCAAGGCTGCCAACTACAGCGAATCCGAACTCGCGGCCGAATCCGCCGCCTTCGACTCACTCGGCGGCGACGAACTCACCAGCCTCGGCGACATCCTCGACGAAGCCACCCGCTAAAGCCGGGCGGTCCAATCCGTTTCTTTCAAGCCCTCCGGCCCCCCGCCGGAGGGCTTTTTTCTTCCCGGCAACGTTGTGGGCACCGCCTGCCATGGATTGCCGTTCGACTGGCGCAGGGACAGAGCGCCGGCTGCGCGTCGCGACAGTGTCTCCGGCATCGCCTGCGCGCTCGTCGCGTGGACAGGTCTGCGCTGGTGCACCGAGAACCGCCGCGCCGTCGGCGTCGCCTTGCTTACGATACTAGCCGTAAAACTCCTGCTCCTCGACGGCGGCGCCGCACAGACCCGGACCCTGCCCGCCGATATTGTAACGCTCGCCGCCGCCCACTGGACCGGCGCAGCAGCAGGCGCTGCCGTGTTCATTCTCGGCCACGCCCAAGGAGGAACGCCGTCACCTCGCCCCACCACGGGGCGGCGGGGTTGTAGTCCATCGTATTGTGTCCGGCGCCTGCGTGTTTCCACAGGCGCTTGGGACCGTCATAACCTTCGTACAGGCGCACGCCCAGCTCCGTCGGCACCACCTCGTCGTGCTCGGCCACGACAAAGGCGACCGGGCCGCTGTAGTCGCGCAGCGCCTCATCGCTGGGATACCGCTCGCGCAGGAGCAGCCCGACGGGGAGAAAGCGGTAGTGGGACCGCCCGACGTCGACGAGGCTGGTGAACGGTGTGACGAGGAGCAACCCGGCCACATCGTCCGGCCGTTGCCCGGCGACATACGCCGCCACCCCCGTGCCGAGGGATTCGCCGACGAGGAACACCGGACGCTCACCCGAAGCAAAGAGCGGGGCGAGCGCATCCATCGCCGCCGCTTTGATGACGTCCTCGGAAGGCCGTCCGCCGCGCGCACCGTAGCCCGGATACTCGAAGATCCGCACGTCCGGCGGACCGCTGTCGTCCAGTGCCGCCGTCAAACCGTCCGCAAAATAGCCGCGGTGCAGGGCAAACCCCGCGTTGCCGTGAAAGACGACAAACACCGGGGCCTCCGAGGGGGACTCCGCCGCCGTGCGCCAGCCCGCCACCGCGCCGTCGGGACCCTCCCACGGCATCATGCCCGCGTCCGCCGCCGCCGCCCGCAGGCGATCCTCCGGCGCGTTCATGGGGTAATACACCATGCCCCGCTGGCACCCTGCCAGCACAAGCACGACCAAGACGTAGCCCACTAAGAGGGCTACCGCGATTCGAAGAACGGAACTGCCCATACTTCCGTTTATGCCACCGCCGCCTGTCCGTTGGCAAGACCGACCGTGCGGCCGAAGGAGCGGAAGAGAATCGCCATGGGCGGAAAGCCCTGCATGACTCCCGACCCATGCCGCCAACCGTGACCTGTCATGTCATCTCCGGCCCGCTCGGCGCGGGCAAGACCTCCGCGATCCTGAGCCTGCTGCAATCGATGGCGGACGCGGGAGACAGCGCGGTGATCGTGAACGACTTCGGCCGGACCGGACTCGACGGTGAAATATTAAAGAGCAGCGGCCGGGACATTGTGATCCGCAATATTCCCGGAGGTTGCCTGTGTTGCTCCTCCATGCCGGACCTCCACCGTGCGTTTGAAGAGGTGCTGAAGCGACCGGGCCTGCGGCGGATTCTCGTGGAACCGAGCGGCCTCGCTATCATGCCGGACCTCGCGGCGTCCCTCCGCCGGACCTACGCCGCGCTCGGGCTGCGCCGCGGGCGCGTCTTTGCCCTCCTCAACCCGAAGCGCACGAAAGAAGCGCACTACAAATGCCTTCCGTTTTTCACCGCGCTGATCGA
Organism: Opitutales bacterium; assembly: GCA_007134215.1. GTDB lineage: Bacteria > Verrucomicrobiota > Verrucomicrobiia > Opitutales > Oceanipulchritudinaceae > SLLG01. The sequence continues at coordinate 30,609 of SLLG01000370.1, forward strand.
TCACGCGGATGTTCTGGTGGCCAACCGTATCGACCAGTGCACGACGCGGGACTTGGCGCAATTCAGGGAGTGGACGGCGCGGCTCCGGCCACAGAAACTTGCCGTCATCGAAACCACCTTCGGTAAGATTCCCCCGGAATTGCTCGCGGATTGCGGCACGGCGGAGGAGCCATCGAACCGTCCGGCGGACACCCGGCTATATCCGGTACACGAGCACACCGAGCACTCCGGCGGCTTCAGCACGGACGCACTGCCGCCGCTCTGCGAAACGCGTTTCGCGGAATGTCTCCGGAAATGGGCGGCGGACGGGTTGGACGGCGCGCGCATCCTCCGGTTCAAAGCGGTTCTGCCCACGGCGTCGGGGTGGCGCTTGTTCGAGATCGCGGAAGAGACGGTGCAGGTCCGGCCCGTTCCGGAGGCGAACGGCGCGAAAATCGACTGGATCAGCAGCACGGCGGTTCCCGACTCTGCCGTGCGCGAGGCGCTCCGCACGCATCAAGCGCCTTAGTTCGACTTCCTTGAAATTCCGGTCGGGTATCTCCTCGACCTGCCCCGGATGTCCTTCGGCGTAGGACCGGGGAACCGCCGGAATCGATTCATTCCGAATCAGGAGATCCTGTCGAGCGGCATGCAATCGATAAAGTGATCCTCAAAGCTCCCGACCTGGTTGAGTTCGATGACCCGGACTTCCCCGCAGAGCGTGTCGGCGGCCGACCCGGCTTCGCTTTGCAGGACAAGCGAAGCGCCCCCGAGCGAGGCGTTCCCGATGACATGGAGTCTCTCGAACGGCACATCCGGCAGCATCCCCACGGCCATGGCATGCGCGCCGTTGAGGTGGTATCCGAATCCCCCCGCGATGTAGACGGTCTGCAGTTCGCCGGGGTTGGTCTGCGCCATTTCGAGCAGCGTCATGACGCCCCCGGAAATCGCGGCTTTGGCCTGGATCAGTTCGGCGACATCAGCTTCCGAGACAAAGAGCGGACCGCAGACCTTGACGCATCGCTGCATCTCACCGTCCACCTCGGCGCATTCCACGGCGGGATGGTTCGTATCGAAACGGCCCATTCGGTTGAGAATGCCGGCTTGAAGGGCCTCCGCGATAAAGTCAATATAGGCGGCGCCCGAAATCCCGCTGATCCGCCCGCCCGCTTCTCCGGCGAGCCCGACCTCCCACGCCCCGCCGCGGAGCGCCATTGAAGAGATGATGCCTTTACCCGCGATGGCGCCGCAGTTGAGCCGTCCGCCCTCGAAGGCCGGGCCCGCGGCGGTGGCGGTGGCGAGGAAGCCGTCACGGGTTTTCAGGAGGATTTCGCCGTTGGTCCCGAAGTCCACGAGGAGGGCAGGGCCCTCCTCTTCCAGAATGCCCGAGGCCAGCGCCCCCAGTGTGATATCCGCGCCGACAAACGCCCCCGGGCTTGCTCCGAAGACAATCGGAAAATCTGTCGAGAACCCCAGTTCGCGCGAACGAAAGGTCCGCGGGCCGAGGAACTCCGGTCGAAAGGGGTAGGCGGAGAAGCCCTGGAGACTCGCCCCGGCGAAACCATGGAGCATGACCGTGTTACCCGCAGCGACAGCCTCCGTGATCCGCGCGGGATCGACGGACGCGACCGCACACAGGGTGTGGATCAAAGGCTCAAGGGTGTCCGCAATGAGAGCGGATTGCAGCGCCGGACTCGTGCCACCGAGCCCAACGGCGTGGTCAATACGCGAGAGCACATTATCACCGAACCGGCGCTGTTCGTTGGCGGCGGAAGTGTGGGCGAGGCATGTGCCGTCGGCGAGGTTCCACAGCGCCCCGGCCACGGTTGTCGTCCCAATATCGAGTGCGAGCCCGATTCCCGGGCGCGGGCGCGGCGCGTAGCGGCGGGCTCCGATTTCGAAGGTACTGACCCCGTTCAGGCGGTTGTCGCGGAAAGAAGCATCGGGAATAGCAACGGTCCGCACGGCGCCCGTTTCAGTCTGGCACGCCCGCAGCATACGCCCGTCCGCCTCAACAAGGCATCCGCGGCACAACCCGCGTTCGCCGCACCGCGTGTTGAGGGGCAGGTGCCCGCGCTCGAGCCATGACGACAACGGAAGATGCGCCGCATCCGGCGGCACGTCGCGCCGGTGCCTGCGCCCGTCCGGAGTGGTGATTTCCATAGCCATGACCCGTCTCAAGGCACGGCGATAAGGTTGCCCGCACTGTCCGCTTCGATCCGCTGCCCCGGCGGAACGACGAGAAATCGCGGCGATGCCCAGCGGCCCCGCACAAGGTCTTCGAGAAAGGTCGGGTCGCCCTCCAGCTCACGGTATTTCCAGCCGAGGTGTGCCGCACAATCCCGGCAATAGCGCTTGGCCTCGGGACGGTCGATGATCGAGATGTAGGCGGCACAGTTGTGGTGGGCAAACGCTTCGCGGTCGGCGTCGATGAGTTCCTCCATCATCTCCTCGTCGTCCTCGAAACGTCCGGCATAGAGTTCGCGCAAATGCTGCTCCCGGTCGGGCCCGGGCACGCGCTTGCCCCGCACCCAACCGGGCGAGTAAAAGTAGGTGCCGGGATTTTCTTTCAGGACGGCGTCATGCCGGGAGCGCCCGCCAAGCAGCACCGAAATACAGTCGTGCGCCTGGGGCAGCACGAGACGACAACGCCCGGAGTGAACGCCGAGCAGACCGTTGCCGCAGCGCCCGTAGGCCAATGCGATGTGCGTGACCGCCGGATCGGCGGCGAGTTCGCCGAGGGCCGCCTGGACGGAGCCGCGGAGGCGTCCGGGATCGTCGTGCAGGCCCATCTCAAGGTAACGGATGCGCGTCCACGGCGGTTCGCCGAAGGCCAGATGCTCCAACTCGTCTTGGAAAACATCGCAGGCAAGAACGGCGAAGGACACGGCTTTCATGATTCCTCAATGACTGCCTTGAAAGATGATTTCAAGGCCCGTGTGCAATGGTTCAGGCGGATACCGGGGTCGGTAGACCGTAATCCGCCGGCGTGAACTTCTCCAGATCGACTTCCTCCATCATCTCCCCGATGAAGGCGTCCTCAGTGTCCGGCATGTCGTCCAGCTCATCGTCCATCCGGTCGAGCCACCCGGCTTCGCGCGAATCGATACGCAGGCAACCGGACTCGCTCGTTTCGCGCAGGATCTTGACGGCGGCGCGCGCGGCGGCGATTCCCGCAGCGTAGTACGAGGGCGACTCCACGATGGCATGGGCGATGGCAACGCTGCTCTCCGGCGTGAGGATCATGGCCTGCGGATCGAGCCCGGCGTCCGACTTGACGAGCCAGTCCCGCATCTTCAGGGCCGAAGCCTCTCCTTCCGCGGAAGCGGTGTTCATCAAGCGGCAATCGTAAACAAGCTGCTCCATGTAGCAGGTCGGCGCCATGCCCCCGAGCAGCTTGATGTTCTGCACAGATTCGTTGGACCAGAGGTCGGCGGTCGCGGCGGCGAGATTGCCCATGGGGCTCAGGTGCGCGCACGCCGCCGTTTTGCCCTCCATGCTCATGGGGCAACCGGTGATTGCCTTCAATACCGGGTTCTCGTAACCGCAATCCTTGCCCGGGCCGACCGCGCCGCACTCATAGGCTACGAGCGAACGCACCGCCGTGACGGCGCGGACAACGGCGGCAAAGACACGCGGAATCATCTTCCGCTCGGCGAGGACCATGGCGGTATTGCCGAACCCGCACGCCGTGTCCCCGGCAGCATGCACCCCGTGCTTCGCGGCAATCGCGACGATGTGGTCCCAAATAAACTGCATGTCGCGAACCCCCATGACGCACAGCGAAAACAGCACGGCCCGCAGGTCGCCGTTGACCAGAGCGTCGTCGTGCAGTTCCTTGCCGCCCACGCTCTCGATACTGAGAAACTCCGCGCCCGCCGCCGCCGACTGGTCGAACAGCTCGAGCATCGCATCCCAGTAGCGCCCGCTGCGCATGAGCGGGGGGCGAACAAACTCGCGGTTGTCATTCGGGGTGCAGCGCAGCGTCGCCTTCAAGCCGTATTTGTCATGCGCCCGTTCGATTCCCTCGAGAAGGATGTTCACGACCTCCATACCCAGGGCGGGGTGCTCCGTCATGGGAGGGAGCGTCTCAAACTCGAGCATAACCCCGGGGGCCTCCAACTCCGCGGCGCGCTCCAGCGCCTCGGTGACGATCTGTTTGTAGTGGCGGGCGATCTCCGGCATGGCCTCTTTGCGGATGTTGATGTCCGGCAGAGTGAAGTTTAGCTCCGGGTAGATCAGACCGCCCCCGATGCGCATACCGTGGCGCGTTTCAATCGGACGGGGTGCAACACCGTAGATGAGTTTCGCCGGATCCGCGATGGCGAGTGTTTTGTATTTCATGGTGAGCCCGGGATTACGGATGGATCAGACCCCGAGGGCGGCTTTGGCGGCATCGACCGCGCTGGCCGCGTCCCGCGAATAGCCGTCGGCGCCGATCTCATCGGCGTAGCTTTGGGTGATGGGAGCGCCGCCGACGAGCAACTTCACCGAGGTGTGCCCGGCGTCGCGGATGGCCGCCACGGTATCGCGCATCGCCGGCATGGTCGTGGTCAGGAGAGCGGAGAGACCGACAATGTGCGGCTCGTGTTCTTCGATCGCCTCGATGAAGCGGGCAGCGGGCACATTCACGCCGAGGTCGACGACATCGAAACCGGCGCCCTTCCACATCGTCGCGACAAGGTTCTTGCCGATGTCGTGAAGGTCGCCCTCCACCGTACCGATGAGCGCGGTATGCTCGGGTCGGATGCCAGCTTCGAGCAGCTTCGGCTCCAGCACACTCATCGCCTCCTTCATGGCCCGGGCGGAAACCAGCATCTCCGGCACAAATATCTCGTTCTTCTTGAAACGCTCGCCCACCACGCCCATCGCCGGGATCAATGCCTGCGAAAGCAGGGCGGCGGGCTCGATCCCGCTTTCGAGAAGCTCGGGAACGAGTGTTTTCACGTCTTTGCGGCGTCCGTTGATGACAGCTGTCTTGAGGTCTTCGATGGTACTCATTGCTCTGGGTGTTGAGGTGAAACAAAATCCGTCCGGAAAAGCCCGGACCACGGATCATGCCCCACTCTATCACCCCACCGCCGAAGCTGTATTGTATCCTCGTCCCGTTCTTCGGTAATCTAAACTTTTTCCGCAAGTACAGGGGAATTTGCGCCCCGCACGGCACGGCGTCACCGGGACCGGCGGCGGAACTCCCCCGGAGAGAGCGATGTGTGCGAGCGGAAATTTTTACTAAAGTGGCTCTGGTCGAAGAAACCGCACTCCGCCGCCACCTCGGAAAGGCTCTTCCCGGTGTGCAGAAGCAGTTCCTTCGCGCGGTTGACACGCATCTGCGTAAGCAGAAGGGAGAAGGAACGCCCCATGCGCTCCGTCACTATCTTGCTGAAATGGCTCGGGGAAAGCCCCGCCACGCGGGCCACATCGTCGCGGCGCAAGTGCTGGTGCAGGTTGGCTTGCATGTATTTGACGGCCTTCATCAGGAGCAGTGAGTGGGGGTAGTGCTGGTGGGTCCGAATGCTGTCGATCAGGGTCTCCAACATGCGGCGCACCCAGTCGGCGAGGTCTTCCTCGTCGTCGATGACCGAGAGTTCGGCCAACGACCGGTAGTTCCGCCCGAGGACAGCGGCCGGGTCCGCACCCGCCTCCACCGCCGCACGGCTCATCATCACCACCAGTTCGAGGACCGAACTCTTCAGCAATTCCATGCGGTCCCCGGCAAGACCGTAGATTCCGGCAAGGATCCGGTTCAGGATGGAACGGGCGCTTCCGGTCTCGCCCTGCTTGATGGCGCTGAGCAGTTCGGGCTCCTCGGAGAGGTAGAGGGTCCGGATATCGTCGCTGGCCACATCCTTCTTCGCCGCCTCAATGGCGAGAAAGCGGTCGCGCTCGCGCAGGGCGCGCTGACGCGCGAGTTCGATTTCCGCACGGTGGATCAGGTTCGCATCGAGGGCGAGGCGCAGGAGCGCATCCGCGGCATTCTGCACCCGCTCGTGAAACTCCGGGGGCCGCCCCTCCAGTTCCACCCCCTGCACAACTAGACTTCCCGTGAGGCGGTTGTTCTCCGTCACCGGCACAGCCCACATGGCGAAGCCGCTGTCGCAACAGAGCTGGATCACCGTTTCCCCCCAATACCGCGTCTGCTCCGCGCATTCGCGGCGCCGGTCATCGGACATCCCGCGGCAGTCGCAGGCCAGCGCCGCGGACTTCCCGTCCACGGGTGCGCCGCAGGCGTCCGTCAAACGCACGGTGAACCCGTAGTCGGCCGCATAGCGGTTCCGCAAGGCTTCAAAATCGAAGGCCATCTTCAAGAAAGCTGGATTCTCCCGGCGAACCCGTCAATGCGCGGCGGCCGCCGCAGGAGGTGCGAGACCTTGTGTGCGCACCACGCCGCCGCCGGAGCCGTTCCCCGCTACGCGAACGAACCCGGCACCGCCGGAGAAGCGCAGCCGCGCCGCGCCTGGGGGAGAACCGCTTTTCCCTGGCCTACAGAACCGCCTGCCACGCGCCGTCGGCGTCGACGGAGCGGCGCACGGCGTCGGTGAAGCGCATGTAGCGCAGGGCGGCGTCGGGCGGGGTGAGCGTGACGGGCGCGCCATCGCGAATGCTGGCGATAAAGTCGGCCTCGACACGCCAGCCGCGGCGGGTCGTGGGATCGACGGCGAATTCGGTGAAGGCGGTCTCTCCCGCGCGGGCGAAGCGGATGCATTGTTCCGCAATGTCGACACAAAGACGGCCGTCCGCGCCGATCAGCTCGATCCGGTCGTGGCCCGGACCCGCTTCGACGGCGGAGAAAACGTAGTGCAGGCGGCCCCCGTCGGCGAGCGCTCCGTCGACGGTGAGGGAGTCCGGCACGTCGACGGCGACGGGCAGTGACGATGCGCCGTCCTCCGCCGCGGGGCGCTCGCGCACATACAGCCGCCCCCAGCCCCGCACGCGCCCGATGGACAGACGGGGGAACCAACGCTGAACGACTTCATGGTAGATGCCCATCGTGAGCATGTTGTTGCCGCTGAGGGCGGTTCGCTGCCGCCACGAAACGGGCGCGCCGGGATCGAGAAAGAGGGACGTGGTGTGCAGCACACGGATTTCGCGCACCCTGCCAAGCAGGCCTTCGGCGAGGATCCGCGCCACCGTCGCGTCGAGGTCGAGAGTAAAGGGCGACGGCACGACCTGCACGACCTTGTCCGGCCGCGCCCGTGCGGCGTCGCACACCTGGTCCGCCTCCTCGGCGTTCATGGCCACACGCGCCTCGGTGAGCACGTGCTTGCCCGCCTCCAGTGCGCGCAGGGTGGCGGGCGCGTGGAGGTTGGGCCATGTGCCGATGCACACGGCGTCGACTTCAGGATCCTCCGCGACGGCTTCCCATGAGTCCGCCACACGCGGGATGCCATATTCCTTTGCCACGGACTCCGCCGAGCTGCGGCGGCGGTTGGCCACGCAGACGATGCGGGCGCCGTCGATCTCCTGAAAGCCCGGTATGTGGCGCAGCCGCGTGTTTCCTCCCGCGCCGATGAGGCCGATGCGTAAGGTTTTCTCCCCCATGGAATTCCTCAGCGAACGCCGACAAAGACCGGGAAGACGCGCGGATTGTCCTCCGGGAAGTTGCTCACGAGGTCAAAGCGGCCCATCTGCCGCTCGCCGTCGGTCGGCGGCGTGATCTCGAGGGTGTATTCACCGGCTTCGTTTTCCACGAGTTTGTGGGCAAAGGCATTGTTGTGGGGGCGCACCTGCATGATCGCGATGCCGTGCTCCGTGGCGACCTTGATCCGCACAGTCCGGGGCTCCATGGGCTCACCGCGCCGCCAGTAGACGATGCGCGGCGACAGCTCCACCATCTGCGGGATGTTCACAAGAAGCTGAAGCTGCGTCGCCGCCGCCTGCTCATCGGTGAAGACCGAGACGCGGAGTTGCTGCTCGCCCGTGCGCGAACCGTAGGTGAACACCACGTCGATCTCGCCCGACTCGCCGGGTTCGTAAACGCGCTTCTCCAGCTCGGGCACGGTGCATCCGCAGGTCGCCCGCATGTTGATGATCTCCACCGGCGCGGTCCCCGTGTTGGTGAAGTGGAAAGTCGCCGTCACGCGCTCCTCCCCCGGCTTCGCCGTATGCTCGAAGCGTTTGCTCTCCCACGACAAGGAGGAAGCCGCCGCCGAAGCAACGACGCAACAAAGGAACCAAACGACAGAAACGAACCGGACTCTCATGCGGCCAGTGTCCACCGCGCGGATGTTTCTGTCAATGCCTACACCGCGGACGCGGCGGGCGACGGACAACGGCGGGCAGTCGGCGAAACCGGAAGCACGGGTAACAGCCTTGTTACCGAAAAGCCCGTGCATCCACGCATTGTCGCATTAGATTCACGGTATGCATCCAACACACCGCGCCGTCTCCACCGGGCCGGGCTGTTCCGCCGGTTCTCTCTCCGTCCGGCTCCATCTGATCCCGGCTCTCGCTGCACTCGTGCTCTTCGCCGCCGCCAGCCCAGGACTACGCGCCGGGAATGCCCCCGCCCCGCCGGCCGCGCCCCCCACGGAGGCGACAGAACCAACAGGCACCGTTGTCATTCATGTGCCACGGGCCGGTTTCCTGCGCTTTCTCGGCCACAGCCACAGAATCGAAGCGCGGGACGTCTCCGTGGCCGTCGACTGGCCCGGCGGCGAGGCCGCCCCGGTTTCCGTGTCGGTCGAGGTGCCGGTGGACGCGTTGGAGGTGACCGACGGCGAACCCTCGGAAGAAAACCGCGCCAAAGTGCGCGAGGAGATGCTCGGTCCGAAGGTGCTCGACGCGGAAAACCACCCCGTTGTACGCTTCGTCTCCTCCGCTATTACAAAACTCGGCAGCGGAGGCTGGCGGGCCGCTGGCACGCTCACGGTCCGGGGTGTTGAACGCGCCGTCACGCTGGACGTCGAGCCACGCCCCGGCGAAGACGGAATCTTCTCCGCAAGCGGGCGCATTGAACTCCGTCCCGCCGACTACGGTATTGCACCCGTGACAGCGCTCGGGGGCACCGTGCGCACCGCCGACACCATCGAAATCAAATTCACCGCCCGCCTCTCCGTCACGGCTGCCTACGTGCCGCCGGTGGAAATCTTTCGTCGCCTGCGCAGCGAGTTGGCCGGGGTGTCGCTCGATTACGACGCGTTCGCACGGGGAGCGCTA
>SLLG01000221.1 GCA_007134215.1 Opitutales bacterium
GCACTACCCCTTCATCTGCACAGAGGAAAAATTCAACGACTACATCAACCGCGTGGCCCCCTACCCGGCACGCGAAGGAATTATCGAGCACCCGTTCGCGAAAGACTGGACGCACAAGCCCAATGTCTCTTCGCGTGAAATCCAGCGCGCCATCGCCGCCTACTACGGCATGGTGGAGGAAGTCGACGAGGCCTTCGGCACCGTGCTCGCCGCCCTCGAAACCGCCGGGCAGAACCTTGACGACTGGATCATCGTCTACACCACGGACCACGGCGAGATGCTCGGCGAATTCGATACATGGTGGAAACTCAAGTTCTACGAGGGCAGCGTGCGCGTGCCCCTCTTCATCCGCGCACCCGGACAATTCGGCGCACGCCGCGTCGCGCAAAACGTCTCCCTCTGCGACCTCTACGCCACCCTCTGTGAATTCGGCGGCGCGGAGATTCCGCCGGACCGCGACAGCCGCAGCCTTCTGCCCCTCATGGAAGGCAACCCGGCGGACTGGCCCGGCACGGCCGTCTCCGCCTACATGGACCACCTCATGATCAAAGACGGCCCGTGGAAATACGGTCACCTCGCCCCCGATACCGAGTTTCTCTTCAACCTCGGCGAGGATCCTTACGAAGAACACAACCTCACGCGTGATCCCGCGCAGCGCGAACGAGTGGAAGGATTTCGAGCCCGCGCGGCGGCCTTGCGATGACTTCATTCGCCGAATCCCCATTTTCCGCACGATGCTCTGGGATCGTGTGGATCGCTCCCCCCGGAAATGGGGGTGATTCCGTCGTCTGCACCGCAACTCCACAATTCTCCGCCGCGTGTCTGCATACACGATTGCATTTGCGATCACACGGGCCAGCATGGGGAGGATTTCCTCATAGTTTTCCCTTTTCGAACAAGAATTCCTTATGCGCCTCACCGAACTCCAACGCCCCCTCGCGATTACGATGTGGGACTTTTCATGGCTTGAACGCCGCTGGCCGGGTGCCGGCCAGGAGGATTGGGACGCGTCGCTCGATGCCCTCGTGGCCCGCGGTTACAATGCCGTTCGGATCGACGCCTATCCCCACCTCGTAGCCGTCGATCCCCAACGCGAGTGGGAGCTGCTCCCCTGCTGGAATCAGCAGGACTGGGGCAGCCCGGCGCGCACGCGGGTGCGCATCCAGCCGCTCCTCAACGAGTTTATCCGGAAGTGCGCCGCCCGCGATATCAAGGTCGGCCTCTCCACCTGGTTCCGCGAAGACCCGGACCAGTGGCGCAAGCAGATCCCCAGTCCCGCCCGCCTTGCGGAGATCTGGACGCGCACCCTGCAAACCATTGCGGGGGATGGCCTCCTCGACTCGATTCTCTTCGTCGATTACTGCAACGAATGGCCGCAGGATTGCTGGGCACCCTTTTTCCGGAATGACGGTGCCGCGGGCGATTGGACGTCGCCCCGCTCGATGCAGTGGATGCGCGAAGCCCTCGACCGGGGTCGTCAGACGTTTCCCGATCTGAGCTACTGTTTTTCCTTTTCCAACTACCCGGCAGGATGGGAAGAGGCCGACCTCGGGTTCATGGACCTGTTCGAACCCCATGTCTGGATGGCCAATTCGAGCGATTTCTACGACCGCTTGGAATACACCTACCAGCGTTTCACCCCGGAAGGTTTTGAACGCATCGTACGCTTTGCCGAGCCGCTCTACCGCGCCGATCCGGAACACTGGCAGGCGCAGCTTTGCGCAAGGATCGATCAGGTCGCGCGGTGGTCGGCGCAGCAGGGCAAACCGCTTGTGACGACGGAGTGCTGGGGTCTCGTCGACTACAAGGATTGGCCCCTCCTCGACTGGGGCTATGTGAAAGAGCTTTGCGAGATCGGTACCCGCCGCGCGGTCGCGTCCGGACGCTGGGCGGCCATTGGCACAAGCAATTTCTGCGCTCCCCAGTTTTGCGGAATGTGGCGCGACGCCGAGTGGCACCGCCGCCTCACACAAGAGATCGCGTCGGGTGCAGTTCCCCTCTGAAGGCTGTCATGATTGGCTATACCGAGCATTTGAAGTCTTGGGTGGACAACCTTGCGCCTTAAGGAGTGGGGCAGAACTTCCGGGTGAACTCCTCGCCGATCGCGACGCGGGAGCGGCACGCGGGGTGTTCGAGTTCGTGGATACACGCCTTGCCGCCCACGATGGTCACATAGCGGGTGGCTATACTTGGATCCCCGGGCCGATTGTAGCCAACGCTGCCCGGGTTGATCCAACAAGCATCGTTGCGCAGCCAGCAGATTGCCGGGTGGTGGGTGTGGCCGAGGAGAACCGCACGGTGCGAGACCGCCTCGGGCACTGGCGTGTCCGCCCAAATTGAGTCATACTCCGCCAAGGTTTCGATGAGATCATAACCTCGGTACAAGTGCTGCAGCAGGTAAGCCACCCGGTCATGCGCGAAGTGCAGGCGCTCGGGAAGGTTTTTGAGGTAGGCAATGGCGTCAGGGTTGAGTTGCCGCGCATTGAGGTCGGCAAAGTCCCGCGGTGGGCAGTCCGTATCGCGGGCCTCCTCGTAGCGCTGGATCACCTTGCGGTCGTGATTTCCCTGCACACAGATCACACCCGCTTCCCGGACACACTCAACGACCTCCTGCGCATGAAAACCCACATCGACAAGATCCCCGGTGCAATAGATTTGGTCGCTGCCCTGTTCCGCTTTAAGGACAGCCTCCAAGGCGCGAATGTTGCTGTGGATATCGGAAATCAGGAGAATCTTCATATTACTGCGCAAACCACGGTTGGCCATCCGTGCTCAAGCCGCAAACGAATATGAGCACATCCGTCAGAATAGCTGCCGCGCCTCAACTTCGTGGAGGCGACGACCGGCCTCCACAGCAATCGCGGCGGCGCGGCCGGCGGCTTCGCCGAGGCCCATCCAGGTACTCTCCAGGCGGATGGAGCTGAAGGCCACGTGGGAAGCGGAGAGGCAGCCCGGCACGAGCAGGTTTTGCACGCTGTCTTCTTTGGGCAAAAGGCTCCGGTAGGGAATGGCATAGGGCCGGGTGACTTCTTCCCAGATGCGCCCTTCGTTGCGGAAGGTGTCGTCGCTCAGGGCGATGCGCTGCACGTGGTGACAGTCGATCCAGTGCGAGTTCCAGAAAATCACATCGTCCTTCTCGATATCCTGAAGGACATCGTGCTCCGTCATGACATAGGCTCCCACCATGCGCCGCGTCTCGCGAATGTAGGGCTGGTAGGGCCAGTGTCCGTTCGTGGGGTATTCGTCGGGCGGCAAACCCCAGGCCCGCATCGCTTCGCGCACGTGAACCGGGACGCTGCTGCTGTTACAGAGAAAATAAAGCAGCCCGGCATTGTAGGCATAGTGATCGGCAATGATCTTCTTGCGCTGCGCGCGGTCCGCATCCGGGTAATGAAATTGCCCGCCCAAGTGGCCGAGGGAGAAAATCGAAGCCTGGTGGTTGTTCAGCTCCCATTTATCGCCCTCGTGCACAACTGTGTGCCCGGCGTTGTCGAGGCTGTAGCGCCCGCTCGGATTGTTGATGAACCCGACGATCCGGCGCATCGTGCTTTCCGGATACTGGTGAAAATAACGGGCGAGGATCTCGAAGCGGCCCTCGTCGTAGCCCTCCGGGCACGGAAAGGGAATCCGCTCGACCGCCTTGGTCACCGTCACGCGGAAGTGATAGTTCATGACCTTGCTGTCGCCCGCGCCGGGACTGAAGGCCACCCCGGGTTCGACGCCCGGCACCCATCCGCCGTCCGCCGTGCGCAGGGGCACCTGCCAGACCTCGTCAATCTTCATCGCATGCCCCTTGCTGTTCCGCACCTCGTCCAGGTCATCGATGAAGCGCATGCCCGCGAGCGACTCCCCATAGGTCTCGCGGGACTCGCGCCCCACGGTGTAGGGCACGCCTGCCAACGCCATCAGGTCGCCTTCGTAAGACGCATCGATCCACACTCGGCCCGCCACTTCAGACCCGTTGCTCAATTGAACGCTGTGGATACGGATGTCACGGCAGGCCATTCGGTCAAGTTCCGCGTCACGCCAAACCGAAACGCCCGCCTGCGCCAGCATGCCTTCAAAGACAGCCTCCGCGACATGCGGTTCCCACCGGTGCAAGGGCCCATCGACACCGTAGCGCTTGCCGACCTCCCGCAGAAAACGGACCATCCATCCGCGGAAGGATTCGGGTAGCATGTGCTCCACCTCGGTCGTACAGATTCCGCTCGCGAGGTGTCCGCCGACATGGCCGAATGCCTCGATCAGAAGCGTGCTCGCCCCCAGCTCAGCGGCAGTACACGCAGCCGCGATGCCGCCGGGCGTTCCACCATAAACAACAACATCGAAATGATTCATACAGACTTTTGTGAAAGCATTCAGAATGCAGCATCGAGGCAAGAAGAATTCCGTCAATGCGGTGCGCGGGACGCACCCTTCGCGGCGGGCACGGTCCTACAAACGTCCGCAGCCATGGTAGAACTCCGATTGCGGATGGTCGACGGTACTTTGAATCCGGCAAGGGCGCGCCGAAAAACACTCTTGCCGGAACCGTCTCGCGGGCCTACCTTCCGGCCCTTTATGGAACGTCCCCCGAATATTCTTTTGATTACTACGGATCAACAGCGCCATGACGCAATCGGCTATGCGGGCGATGGCGTGCTGCGGACAGCGAATCTGGATGCGCTGGCCGGCAATGGCATGCGGTTTTCCCGGGCGTATGTGACGTGCCCGGTTTGCATTCCGGCGCGGCGCACGCTGCTCAGCGGGCTGCATCCGGACAGCCACGGGCTGATTGCCTACCAGGACGGCAAAGACTTTGATCCGCCGCAGACACTGCCCGGTTGCCTGACCGCGGCAGGCTACCAGACCCAGCTGATCGGGAAGATGCATCTTCACCCACAGGGCAAACGCTACGGCTTCGACAACATCGTTCTGAGCGAGGCGCCCTCTTACCGTCCCGATTCGGTCGTGCAGACGCGCAATGCCTACGTGGAGTGGTTGCGCGAAGAAGGCATCAAAACCGATCCCGGCCTGCACGGGCTCGACTCCAGTAGCCGCCTGGCCCGTCCGGCGCTACTACCCGAGGAGTACCACCATTCCACTTGGGTTGTGCGCGAGGCCACGGATTTTCTGTTGAAGCATCGGGATCCGACCTGCCCATGGTTCATGCATCTTTCGTTCGTCGCCCCGCATCCTCCCCTGAACCCACCGCAGGCTTACTGGAACCGCTACGTCGGCCGGACGCCCGACCGCCCCATCGGCGAATGGGCGCGCGATCTGGAAAATCCGGAGGTGCAGTTTAACCCAAGCAGTGCGACGGGTCCATTTGACCCGGAGGAAATGCGTCTGGCCACCGCAGGCTACTACGGGCTTATCCACCATATTGACGATCTTGTCGCTCACCTGTTGTCGCGCTACTTTGAATACGGTTCGGCCCGTTCGCGGGATCCGCTGTATATCGTGTTTTCGTCGGATCACGGGGAGATGCTGGGCGACCATCACCTCTTCCGCAAATCGCTCGGGTACGAAGCGTCGGCCCACGTGCCGCTCTTCATTTCGGGCCGGAATGTGCCCCTTGCCAGCGGGCGGTGCGATGAATTCGCGACCTGGGAAGACATCATGCCGACCCTCCTCGATCTGGCGGGTGTTCCCATCCCGGAAGGACTGGACGGCGTCTCCCTCGCCCCGGCTGTGCGCGGCGAGCCGCTGCGCACGCGGGAGTCGGTCTACGGCATGTGCTATGGCAGTCACTCCAATCACTTCCTTGTGCATGGCGACTGGAAATACATCTGGTTCCCGAAAACCGGCGAAGAGCAGGTTTTCAACCTGGCCGAAGATCCCCGGGAAATGCGGGATCTTTCCAGTGCAGAGCCGGAAATTCTTGCGGATCTGCGCGACAGGATGGAACCCAGGGTCGCCAACACCCCCGGCGCCCAACCCTACGACCGCGCGCGGCTCACACCCTGCGCCAACAGGGCGCCGAAGGTCTTCTGGCCCCAGCCGTAGCGAGCTTCTCTTTCGCTTCTGCTCGGTGAGCGTTTGGACGGGAACACTTCCTTCTTGGCAACAAAGCGGCACAGGGCACACCCTCTCCCGAATGCACACACTGCCTTCCCCTTCCGTGTCCATTTCCGACAAAGGTTTCGGACCCGGAACGTCTCTCGACAACCTGCGCCGCCTCCGCGCGCATGGCTTCACCCACTTGCATTTTGCGCACAAGTGGACGTTTCCGGAGCCCCTCACGGACGCGGAAATCGCCCGCTGGCAGGCGGATCTCGCGGAGAGCGGCATCGCTGTCCTCGACGTGCATGGTTGTCATCCCAAGGGGGTCCAACTCTGGTCCGACGATGCCGCCACGCGCAAGAAAGCACTGAACTTCTTCCGGCACCGCCTCCGCGTGACCCATGCGCTCGGGGGCGACGCCATGGTTTACCATGTGCCCTATCACGTGGAGCCGACACCGGAAGTGCTTGCCCGGTTTATCGAGGGTCTCCGCGAAGTCGAACCAGTCGCCCGCGAACTCGGCATCAACGTGGCCTTGGAAAACCACTACGGGGCCGAGAACGACCGCCGCGCCCTGTCCCTCGCCTTCGAGACCTTTGACGCGGATTACATCGGATTCACCTTCGACCCGGGCCATGCCCTAATCTCCGGAAACACCGCTTGGCTCTTGGAGCATTGCGCGCCACGCCTGCGCATTCTCCACCTGAATGATAACGACACCCGGAACGATCACCATTGGAATCCCTTCGATCCTTCCGGCAAGGCCGACTGGGCCGCCATCGCCGCATTTATTCGCCGGAGCCCCTACCGCAAACCGCTCCAACTCGAAGTCTGCTGGCAGGAGAAATCCCACGGCAGCCACGAAGATTTTCTCCGGGAAGCCCACGCCGCCGCGCGGCGGCTGCATGCGGATTTGGATACAGCGGAGGACTGAGGGCGTTTGCCGCCGTTCGCCCCAAACCGTTCAATAATTAACCGGGACTGCCGCAACCGGCGCCGTCCGCGGAAGCTCATGCTGCCGCCAACGGAGAAGTCCTCCGCGATGCCTTCGGTGAAGCAGGCGCCGGAAACCTACCTCGAATCCGTCGATTCCATCGAAGACCGCCTCACTCAGCGGCGCCGCGGACCGTAACTGCGGATCGGCGCATTGCGGTTGGCCGAGGCGTTGCGGAGTCGGTAAACGATGCGAGCCTTCTCCAAATCGCGGGGATTCATCTCCATCTTTACAGTGTCACCCACGGTGATCTTGATGAAGTGTTTGCGTAGTTTGCCCGAGATGTGGGCGAGCACTTGGTGCTTGTTGGACAGCTCCACACGAAACATCGTGCCCGGAAGAACAGCCACGATTTTGCCTTCGACCTCTACGGTTCCAGTATCTGCCATATATTCGTTTTACCAATCGGTTTTGAGTTCGGTTTGCACTTGCGCCGCGCCCAACGAGAGCACACCGCAAACAAACAGCATCCCATTTTGGACGATCGAGTCAAGCGGGAAGAGCGCTCCGGAAGGCAGCGGCGCGAAGAAACGCGGAGGGCGGTTGCATTTGCGGTAAATGCCCCGAAAAGTGGAGAGGTATGAACCACGACTGGCAAAAGGAATTGTACACCCTCTGGGAGAGGGCCGTGTTGCGTTTCGGAGAGGAAAAGCACACGGCGGAGAGCCTCTTCGCACCGGAAGACCGCGCTTTGATCGCCCGCATCGGGGCGACCCCGCAGGAAGTTTTCGATTTCGTCGAGGATTTCTGCGCCGGCGCCGAGCCCGACTTTACGACCTTCGCGCTTCTCGCCGACATCCGGCGGCACTATTTCCTCGAGCGGCAGGGCGGCAAACGCTCTGGAAAAATCCTCGATATCGATTCGCTGCCCGCGAAGTCCGAAGCCGTCGAAGGCATCGAATGGCTCCCGCGCATCATCCCCAAGGCCCATGCCAAACTCCGCGGAGAACTCCACCCGGACATCATGTACCTGTGCGGCGGCGACCGCGCCTTTTTCCGGCGGCACGATGTTCATCCCGCCGAGTTTCTGCGCATCGTCGAAGCGCACGAAAACGATCCCGGCGAAGTCGTCCGGTGGTTTGTCGGGCGCAGCGCGGAGACCGCCGCCCGCACGGAAGCCGGCGAACGGCGCGCTTCGTGAAGGGAACCCGCCACAGGAAGGTGGCCGGAAACTCAGTAGCCGCCCGGCAGCAGCCCGTCACTCCAGACGCGCTCCTTCGGCAGAATCGAGCGGTGTCCGAATCCGTCAGCGCGATACGTCTCCCAGTGACTGCCGAAACCGCCCGCGGTCGTTGTCGTGGCGGCGGTGGTCTTCGGCGCCGGAGGGGCGACGACAAACTGCACCGTAGGTACTGCGACGCTGTAGGCCGGTTCCCTAAACCGGAACCGACGTGGGGGGGGCGCATTGGCTACGGCCGTTACATGCGAATAGGTCGTTGTCATGCCACAACGATATCCGGCGCCATCCCAGGGAATCAAGCGAACCACAACGAAAAACTCACGCCTGACGACGATTGCACCGCCGCTTATCGCCGCAATAAGCCGGGCGCATCAGCGTTCTCAGGTCTTCCGCGGCGAGAAAGACGACTCCGCCGCCAGCCGCTCCCATAGTTTTTTCTCCTTTTCCGAGAGTTTCTGCGGAACGCGGATGCGCACACGCGCGAGGAGATCGCCCCGCCGCCCCTTTCCGAGCGGCAGGCCGCGGCCCCGCAGCCTCAGACTGCTTCCGCCCTGCGTGCCGGGCCGCACCCGCACCCGCGCGCTGCCCTCCAGTGTAGGGATTTCCGCAGAGCACCCGAGCACAGCCTCCCACGGCGCGAGTTCGAGGTCGCAGACGAGGTTGTCGCCCTCTACCCGGAAATCGGGGTGGCGCTCAAACCGCACGCGCAGGTAGAGATCGCCCGCCCCCGCCGGACCGGGCGCGCCCTTGCCCGCGACGCGGATGCGCTGCCCCTCCCGCACCCCGGCGGGCAGCCGCACACGGACGGTTTCTGTCGATTCCGCGCCCGTGTGCGGATCGCGCCGCCGCAGGCTGATGCTCCGCACCGAACCGTGCAGTGCTTCCTCGAACGTGACCATGATTTCGGACTCGATCTCGCCGCCGCGCGGCGCGCCATCCGCCGCCGCATTGCCAAAGTGCGCGCCGCGGAACCCCGGCCCGGACCGATCGGCGAAGCCGCTACCTCCCGTGCTGCCGAAGAACTGTTCGAAGAAGTCGCTGAACCCGGTCCCGCCAAAGTGAAATTCGTAGCCACCGGGACCCGCGCCGGCCGCCCGCGAACCGAAGAAGTCCTCCCCAGCCTGCCAGCCCTGCGCGCGCGCGCCGGCGTGCGCCTTCCACTCCGCGCCGAGGTTGTCGTACTTCCGCCGCTTTTCCGGGTCGCCAAGGACTTCGTAGGCTTCATTGATCTCTTTGAAGCGGGTCTCCGCCGCCGCCTTGTTTTCCGCGGCGGCGTGGTCCGGATGGCACCCGCGAGCAAGCGTACGGAATTTCCGCTTGATCTCCTCCTGCGTGGCGTTCCGGTCGACCCCGAGGATTTTGTAGTAGTCTTTGAAGTCCATGGTTTCCAGTCCCCTCCTAACCATTCCGCCGCGGTTCCCGCTGGGCAGGCTCCGCGGGGCGGAAAACAAACGGGGCCGGTCTGGTCGTCAGCCCGGCCCCGCGCGTGTTGAATTGTCTCTTTCTGTATAATGCTCCGGCGCGCGCTCCGCCGACGGGGCAATCCCGCCGGGGCGGAAACCGCTCATTCCACCGCGATGGTGCGGGGGCGGGCTGCTTCCGAGACCGGCAGCTTCAGATCGAGCACGCCCGACTCGGTGCGGGCTTCGATGCGGCTCTCGTCGATATCGACGTTTAGCTCAAGCTGCAGGCGGTAGTCCGCGTCGGGGATCTCGCGGAAGATAGGCTTCCACGAAGCGCCCGTCCACTCCCGGCGACTGCCTTCGACAAAGATGCGGTCTTTCTCCAGCGTGATCTTCACGCCGTCCTTGGCCACACCGGGCATGAATACCCGCACATGGTAGGCGTCCTTCTGCTCTTGCACCTCGTAGTGCGGCTTCAGGAAGCGCTGCGGACGCTGCGCGCGCGTTTCAGGTGTTTTGTTCTCATGCAAAGTGACTTGTTCGTTCATTGTCTTCTCCTTTCCTGATGATGGGTTTGATTTGCCGTGCGGTCCGGATTACGACACCGAGATCATGCGCGGCTTGCGCTCTTCGCGCTTCGGCAGCGTGACCGTGAGGATGCCGTTATCGAGCTTCGCCTTCACTTTGACGGCGAGAACGTCGTCGCCCACCGTGATCGAGCGGCTGAAGCGGATGGCGCTTTCCGCCCCGTCTTCACCGCGGGCCTTGCGTTCGCCGCTGATCGTCAGGACCGCGTTTTCCAGCTCGATGCTGACGTCCTTCTTGTCCACGCCCGGAAGCTCCGCGAGCACGTAGTAGTTGTCCGCGTCCTGGTTGAGGTCCACGCGGAAGCCGCGCGGGTCTTCGCGCGTCATCATGCCCGGAAACGCCGGGAAACTCCCAAAGGTCCGGTCGAAGAACCGGTCGAGTTCGCTCAGTGCATCGTTGTAGAGATTATCGTATTTGATTAGTCTCATGGTGATTCCTCCTTTGTTTAGGTTTGCACCCAGTCTGTTGCATCGAGCGTGCCAGTTGCACACCGACCACATGCGGCTGATTATCAAGTGCTTACGGGCATAACCACTCCACTCCGGAGAGACATTTCAGCACACGCCGGGCGGCCTGTCGGCGCAGGCGGGCAAATTTGTCACACAAGAGTCGGCGGGCACCCACGAAACTGCCGATGGACGCGGGCGGATCTGTGCGCAAAGCCGCGCGCATCTCAGTCGTCCAGCAGCCCGCGTTCGCGCAGGAAATTCTGCGCTTCGGCGTGCTCCTGCTCCCGCAGCGCGTCCGGGATGGCCGCCTTCAGCCGGGCAATCCGGTTGCCGGGCGCGGGGTGCGTCGACAAATATTCCGGCACGCCGCCCCGGCTCGCCGCCGCCTCCATTTTTTCCCAGAAGGCCACCGCCGCGTGCGGGTCGTAGCCGGCTCGTGCCATGATGAGCAGGCCTTTGTAGTCCGCCTCATACTCATGGTGGCGGCTGTACGGCAGCATGACACCGACCTGCGAACCCAGTCCATAGGCGGCCATGATCAGATTCGGATCGACTTGGTCTTGGCGCGACGCCCCGTAGGCCACGGCCACGCCGAGGCCCATGCGGATGAGTTCCGCCGAGAGACGCTGGTTGGCATGCCGCTGCTGCACATGGGCGATTTCGTGCCCGATGACGACCGCCAGTTCATCGTCCGACTCGGACAGCTCGATCAGACCAGTGAACACCCCCACTTTTCCGCCGGGCATGGCAAACGCGTTGATTGACGGGTCGTCGAAGACCACGAACTCCCACTCCATGTCCGGCATTTCGTCGGCCACGGCCGCGGCGAGACGCGCTCCAATGCGCTCCACCTGCTGCACATGGGCGCGGTTGCGCGAAACCGGCAGCTCCTCTTTCATCTGGGCGAACTGGCCCACTGCCATGTTTTCGAGGTAAGACTCCGGGAGCAATTGCGGCCCGGAAGCGCAGCCGGAGAACAGGGCCGCACTGAGAAAAACCGAAGCGAACAGGACTTTGATACGCCGGACAGGGAATTTCATACCGAAACTATGGATGCACTGCCGGAAAATAGCAATGCTACATGCGTTCCAAAACGGCGAGGCCCACCCGGTCGGCAAGCAGGCGGCCCGCGCGGGTCAGACGGACGCTTCCCCCCGCGCTTCCGGCAAGGCCTTCGCCGGCCAATTCGGCGAAGAGCTGCTCCGCCGCCTCCCATGACGCCTCCGGAAAGCGCCGCCGCAGAAGCGGCACACGGATTCCTTCGTTCATGCGCAGCCCGAAGATCACGGCGTCCTGCGCAAGGAGTCCGTCGCTCAGCGCCATGGATTCCGCGAAGTGCGGCTCGCCCTCCAGGACACCTTCCAGCCACGCCTCAACATCATGGACATTCGTCCAACGCCTGCCTGCCGCCTGGGAAGAAGCCGACGGACCGTAACCGAGCCACTCCTCCATACGCCACGTCCCGAGGTTGTGGGCGCAGGCATAGCCCGGCTTTGCGAAATTGCTCACCTCATACTGGGCGTAGCCGCCCGCGCCAAGCGCGTCCCACGCCAACTCGTAAAACGCCGCCTCGTCGGCCTCGCCGCGCTTCTCCACCTCGCCGCGCCGCAACCGCACCCAGAGGGCCGTGTCTTCCTCAAAGGTCAGGCAATAGGTCGAAATATGCGCCGGCCCGCGCCGCATCGCCTCCGCAAGATCGGCGTGCCACGCCTTCAGGTCCTGCCCCGGCAGCGCGAACATCATGTCGATGTTCCAGTTTCCGAAGCCCGCCGCTTCAACCAGCGCGACCGCGCGGTCCACCTGTCTGCGGGTGTGGGGCCGCCCGAGCCGCGCCAGCGTCACATCGTCAAACGACTGCACGCCCATTGAAATCCGGTTCACGCCAAGGTCTTTCAACACACGCAGCTTGTCCGCGCGCACCGACGCCGGCGCCATTTCCACCGTCCACTCCGCGGGCGGCGCGGGAAGCGCGGTACGGATGTGCCCGCCCAGCTTTTCCAGCTCACCGGCCGGCAGCAGCCCGGGCGTGCCGCCGCCCCAGAAAACCGTGTCGACCCGCCGCGGCGGCGGTTGCAGCGCCAACTCCCGCGCCACCCCCGCAAGGTAGCGCGAGAAATCATCGCCCTCCGGTCTCTCCTGATAAAAGTTGCAAAAGTCACACACCCGCGCACAAAAAGGCACGTGAACATACAGCCCAAGGCCAAGGTCGGCCATGTCCGCAGCTTTTCCTTGCTCAACAGCCGTGCCCATACCTAGGGTCGAATCAATTTTATCATGATGAAGAACGCCAAACTTTCGGTTCACTTTCTCTCCCTCGCGCTGGTTTTTCTCCTCACGGGATGCCAGACGGTTTTCCGCGACCTCACGCGAGAACGCATTCCCGAGAATCCGTCGGGAATCTACACCTTTGAGTTCGCCGCCCAGCTGAGCAACACCAACGTCGTGTCCGGCTCCGAAAGGGCGAAGATCGTCATCAACGGCGAGACCTTCGACATGGAGCCAAGCCCGCGCGGCGACCGCATCTTCCAGTTCGACTACCGCATGCCTCCCGGCGTCACGGAAGCGCGCTACTACTACATCCTCACCTACGACTACGTGAGCAACAACGTGCGCCGCTCCGCCGAACGTTTCAGCACGCATGAAGCCGGCGGCGTCTACCGCGCCCGCCTCGTCAACCGCTACACCATCCAGCTCGTCGCCGACCGCGGCCCTGTCGGCTCGACCATCGGGCTTGTCGGCAGCGGATTCCGCGCGGGCGACACGGTTGTGGTCGGCGACCGCGGGGCCGACACGACCGTGCGCTCCGCCAACTCCATCGAATTCACCGTCCCCGGCCTCGACGCCGGACGTTCCTACGCTGTCGTCCTCCGCACGAGCGACGGCGACATCGACGTGGGCAACTTCCGCGTCGACGAAGGCACCCTCTCCGTCACTCCGTCGAGCCTGCGTCTCCGCTCCGGCGAAGTCGCCCAGATGATCTTCCAGATCCCCAACCCCGCCCCCTCCGGCGGATACTACATCGACGTCACCACCGACGCCCCCGCCAGCGTCATCATGGACGAAGTCGTTATCCCCGCCGGCTTCAACTCCGTCGTCGTCGACGTCGAAGGCGGCGAGCCCGGTTCCGGCTCCCTCTTCGTCGAAGCCCCCGGCTTCGCCACCCGCGACATCTCCCTCCGCGTCGACTGACCCTCCACGCTGCCGGAGCGCCTGCGCGAGCGGTTGCGGGCGCGCATGGGGGGATGTGTCGGGATTTATGCGCACGCTGCGACAGCGCTATACAATGTGGCATAACCGCACGCCTGAAGCGGTCGGCACCATGCCGCGGACAAAAACTTCAGGTGCCGATTCCCCCGGCCACGGCGGAACCCCATGAGGATTCGACACGCTCGAGGACGCGGGAAAAATCGTCCTGCCCGACGCGCAGGTTGGCCGCAATATTCATGATTTCGTCGAGCGGCTCGAAGCCCGGATCACCCACTACGTCGACGACGTCGACGAGGACATGGATGAACTCGCACCGCTGCCGGTCATCGGTCAGTTCGTAGAGCAAACGGGCGACGCGGGAAAGGTCGAGGTACGCCGCGCCGGGGGTGGTCGCGGCGATGGCGGCGAAGCCGGCGAGAGGTGTATCCATCCCAAGCTTTGAGCGGAGACTGCGGGTGATGACCGCGCGCAGGGGTTCGTCTTCGATGTCCCCCAGCGGCAGCCGTGCGATGAGCGCACCGAGGAGGCCCGCCCGCTCACGGTCGCCCGGCAAGACGCGCCACGACGCCGCCAGAAGCTCGTAGCGTGCGGCGAGGGAACCCACATTGTGGTCGATGAAGCGGGCGACGTCTTTGCGCCGCGGTTCACTGTCGGGACCGCAGGGCAAATGGTCGGCGAGCAGTTCGCGAAGCGCCCGGTCGGAATCGGCCCCGGAGCCGCGCCCGAGGGCGGTGTCGATTGACTCCATGATGGCTTCTTCGGCCGGAGTGACCCGACCGTCAGCAACGATCAACTGTGCGAGGGCGTCGAGGGCGAAGGCGCGTATTTCAGGGTCGCAGAGCAGGGATGAGAATCCGGCGACGGCGGCGTCCCGCTCTTCCGTCGGCACCGGCGAGCGCAAGAGCCGTTTGATCTCGGCGAGGGCGCCGGGCGAGAGGGCCGGCAGTTGGTAGAGCAAATCCTCGACGCACGCCACTTCCTCGGGATGGAGTTCGCCGTCGGCCCACGCGATGGCGATGGCGGCGCGGGCCAGCGAAAGCGCCGTCGATTCCTCGATTCCCGGCGGCGGGCGATGCGAAACGGGCTCGTTTGTGTCCGACATAGAGAGGTTCCTGATCGGGGGTTCTAAAGAGTCCTGACTAAAAGGAAA
>SLLG01000130.1 GCA_007134215.1 Opitutales bacterium
CCGGCGGCTTCGAGGAAGGTGGGCGTGTAATCGACGAGGGACTGGAGGGCATCCGACACCGCGCCACCCGCGCTCTGGCCGGGCGCCTTCACGAGCATCGGGACCTTGATGACGTCCTCGTAGTTGAAAATGGCTTTGGCAATGAGCCCGTGCTGACCGAGGAAGTGGCCGTGGTCGGTCGTGAAAACAATGACGGTTGAATCCCACAGGTCCAGCTCGTCGAGGGCGGCGAACATTCTCCCGATCTCACGGTCCATGAGCGTGATCATTCCGTAGTAGCAAGCCATGTCGGCGCGCAGCTCGTCTTCGTCGTGAAGGTGCGAGTGGCCTCCGTGGATGCCGTGGCCCGCCTGGTTGCAGCCGCTGAAATCGGCCTCCCCCGGCGGGCGGCGGGTCTCGCGGTGCCACGGGGTCATGCGGTCAAATTCGCCCTCCACGTAGCGACCGATGGGCATGTCCTCGGGGCGGTACATGCTCGCGAACGGTTCGGGCACGGTGTAGGGCGGGTGCGGATCGTGGAAACTGGCCCATGTAAAGAAGGGCTTCCCCTGACCGACGGCCTCACGCATGCACGCGATGGAGCGCTCCGCCGTCCAGACGGAGTAGTGCAGTTCCTCCGGCAACTGCCACGCGCGGTCGGAGCCCGTGCGTTTGGAGCGGGTGTAATACGGCGCGTCGGGGCACTTTGGGGAGGGCCGGTCCGAACCCGGCACGGGCTGGAAATAGTCGGCCCAGTCTTTGAGGCCCTTTTCTTCCAGCCAAACGGCGTAGTGCTGCCCGGCATGGGACTCATCGGCATGGTTGCGGGTCAGCTCGACGCGCTCGAAACCATACCACGGGCCGTGGAACCGCCGCCAGTAGTCGAGATCACGCAGAATCGGCTGGCACTCGACGCTCGTCTGGTCCGGAGCGGAGGCAAGGGGCTGGAAATGCGCCTTGCCGATCAGGTGGGTGGCGTAGCCCGCTTCCGCGAGGATCCCCCCGACCGTGGGCAGGCTTTCGTCGAGCTTCGTCCCGAGGCTCCACGCGCCGTGCTGGGAGGGGTAGAGGCCGGTGATGAGCGACGCGCGCGTCGGCGTGCACGTCGGGTTCGGGCAATAGGCGCGGTCGAAACGCGTGCCCATGCGGGCAAGGCGGTCGAGGTGCGGCGTTTGGATATGCGGGTTGGTGACACCCAGCGTGGTCCAGTGCTGCTGGTCCGAAGTGATGAAGAGGAAGTTGGGGCGATCGCCGGACATCTTCACAGGCCCGCATTTTTCGGTGCGCCGGGCAAGCAGCAACAGCGCTCGGAAAGACCCGAAGGAGGAAAGGGATTCCTCAGCCATTGTCCCGGGCCCGGAACCGGCATTACCAAAACAAACCGGTCCCACACCCGCCGTTGCCCGTGAGGTCGCTGATCGCGTCGCTTGACACGGCCCGTGTTGCCCCCAATGGTCGGAAAACCGGGTGCGGGCCGTTTCCAGGCTGAAGGCCCGCCGCACCGGCGAATTCGCATGAAAACAGTAGTGAGGAAGCGCGCGCCGAAGCGCGAGATCTTCGGTTGGGCGATGTTCGACTTCGCCAACCAGGCCTACACGCTCCTCATCATCACGGTCGTCTTCGGCGACCTCTTCACGCGCGTCGTCGTGGGCGACGGCCCGGACTACCGCCTCGGCAATCTGCTCTGGAGCCTCTCCCTCGCGACGAGCTACCTCATGGTCGTGCTCTGCGCGCCTGTCTGCGGGGCGATCATGGACTTCACGGCGGCGAAGAAGCGGTTTCTCTTCACGAGCTACCTCCTCACCGTCATCTGCACGGCCCTGCTCTACTTTGTCGCGCCGGGCTATGCCGCGCTCGGGGTGTTGCTCATCATTCTCTCCAACTTCGGCTACTCCGTGGGCGAGGCCTTCATCGCGAGCTTCCTGCCGCAGCTCGGCCCGCCGAAGGATCTCGGCTGGATCTCCGGCTTCGGGTGGGCGCTCGGCTATGTGGGCGGGATGGTCTCCGCCGTCTTCGTGCTCCTGCTCCTCGGCGATGTCTCGGCCGAGAATTTCGACCACATCCGCTGGGTCGGGCCGTGGGCCGCCTTTTTCTTCCTTGTCGCGGCGGTGCCCACCTTCGTCTTCCTGCGCGAGCGCGGGAGGCGCCGCGTGCCGCCCGCGAACCTCGGCTATTGGAAGCTGGGGCTCGGGCGCGTGCGCAAGACCCTCCGCCGCGTGCGCACGCACCGCGACCTCTGGCGGCTGCTCTTCTCCGTGTTTTTCTCCATGAGCGGTATCTACGTGGTCATCACGTTTTCCTTCATCTACGGCTCGCAGGTCGTCGGGTGGGATGAATCCGTGCGCGTCATCATGTTTGTCATCGTGCAGATCACAGCCGCCATCGGCGCCGCCACTTTCGGCCTCCTCCAAAACCGCCTCGGTGCCCACCGCACCTACCATGTGACCCTCGGGCTCTGGATCGCCGCCGTCCTCGCCATCTTTGCCACCCCCGCCATCGCCTCCGGCCTGCGTTCGCTCTTCGGCGTTGAATGGGAAGCGCAGTACATCTTTCTCGTCGTGGGTTGTCTCGCCGGTCTCGCCCTCGGCTCCTGCCAGTCGGCCACGCGCACCCTCGTCGGCCTCTTCTCCCCCATGAACCGCGCCGCCGAGTTCTTCGGCTTCTGGGGGCTCGCGCTCAAACTCGCGGGCGCTTTCAGCCTTCTCGCTCTCGGACTCTTCCAGATCATCGTCGGTCTGCAGACGGCCGTTCTGCTCTGCGTGCTCTTCTTCGCCCTCGCCCTCGCCATCAGCTGGAATATCGACGAAGGCCGCGGGCGCCGCGCCGCCGGCGAGGAGATGTAGGGCGGGATTTGCAGCCACCGCCTACGGGCACCCGGTGAAGCCGGGGACCGGTGCCCCGCCCCGCGCGGACTTGCCAAGCGCGGCCGCATGGCGCATCCCTTTCCCCTTCCGAGACATGGCCGAAAAATCCGACATCGCCCGCCGGGCGGAAGCGTTACGCGCCGAAGTCGCGCGCCACGAGCGCCTCTACCGCGTGGAGAACAAGCCCGAGATCACGGACGCCCGCTTCGACGCCCTCGTGCGCGAACTGCGCGGCCTCGAGGAGGCGCACCCCGAACTCGCCGCGCCCGACAGCCCCACCCGCACCGTGGGCGACGACCGCCTCGACGCCTTCGAGACCGTGCGCCACATCCGGCCCATGGCCTCCCTCGACAACACCTACAGCCGCGACGAACTCTTCGCCTTCGACCAGCGGCTCATGCGCGCCCTCGCGGGCGATCGCTCCGACCCCGGCGAGCCCCTGCCCTACATCGTCGAACCCAAGATCGACGGCCTCGCCATCAGCCTCGTCTACGAAGGCGGCGAACTCGTGCGCGCCGTCACCCGCGGCAACGGCGAGGAAGGCGACAACGTCACCGCCAACGTCCGCACCATCCCCACCCTGCCGGACAAGCTCGGCGGCGGCGGCCCGCCCGCCCTCATCGAAATCCGCGGCGAAATCTACATGACCCTCGCGGAGTTCCAGCGCGTCAACCAAGAGCGCGAAAAGGAGGGCCAGCCCAAGTTCATGAACCCGCGCAATCTCGCGGCGGGCACAATCAAACAGCTCGACCCCCGCGTCGTCGCCCGCCGCCGCCTCGAAATCGTGCTCTACAGCGTGGGCGCGCACGAGGGCGTCCGCTTCGACCGCCAGCACGAGGTTCACGAATGCTTCCGCGCGTGGGGTCTGCCCGTCGTCGAGAAATACTGGCAGGCGCGCGGCATCGAAGAAGCATGGGCCGCCGTCGAAGAACTCGATGGCCTCCGTTCCACCTTCGCCTACCCCACCGACGGCGCCGTCATCAAGCTCGACCACGTCGGGTGGCAGGAGATCGCCGGCGCCACCAGCAAAGCCCCCCGCTGGGCCATCAGCTACAAATTCGCCGCCGAACAAGCCGAAACCGTCCTGCGGAAAATCTCCATCCAAGTCGGCCGCACCGGCGCCCTCACCCCCGTCGCCGAACTCGACCCCGTCGTCATCGCGGGCTCCACCGTCAGCCGCGCCACCCTCCACAACGAAGACGAAATCGCCCGCAAGGACATCCGCGAGGGCGACACCGTCA
>SLLG01000251.1 GCA_007134215.1 Opitutales bacterium
AGAACGACCTCCTCTACGTCTACCTCGACCGCCGCCGCCGCCGCCGCAAGTTTCTCATCACCACGCTCTTGCGCGCGATGGGCTACGGCAGCGACTACGAAATCCTCAATTTCTTCTACAACATCGAGGATCTCAAGGTCACCGACGCGCTCAAGATGGAGTCGGTCAGCCGCCTCGTCCTCGTGGAGGACCTTGTCGACGCGGAAAAGGGCGCCGTGCTCGCGCGCTCCTTCGAGCCGCTCACAAAGACGATCGTGCGCAGTATCGAGGCCGCCGGGATCGACACGGTGCGCGTCATCGACACCACGGCTGACGACGGCGCCACCATCCGCTGCCTCAAGAAGGATCCCACCCGCAACGAGGAGGAGGCCCTCAAGGATATTTACAAGCGGCTCCGCCCGGGCGAACCGCCCACGGTGGCCAACGCCAAGGCGCTTCTCAAGCGCCTCTTCATGGATCCCAAGCGCTACGACCTCGGCCGCGTCGGCCGCTACAAGATCAACCAGAAGCTCAACCTCGAGACCGACCTCGACAGCCGCGTCATCAATGTCGAGGACGTCGTCGAGGCGACGAAATACCTTGTGCGCCTCAAGAAGGGCGAGGGCATCAAGGACGACATCGACCACCTCGGCAGCCGCCGCGTGCGCACCGTGGGCGAGTTGCTCATGAACCAGTGCCGCATCGGCCTCGCCCGCACTGAGCGCCTCGTCAAGGAGCGCATGACCCTCTACGACCAGAGCGTCGATTCCATCACGCCGCAGAAGCTCATCAACCCGAAGGCGCTGAGCACGGTCATCCGCGACTTCTTCGCGCGCAGCCAGCTGAGCCAGTTCATGGACCAGATCAACCCGCTCGCGGAGGTCACGCACAAGCGCCGCCTCTCCGCCCTCGGGCCGGGCGGGCTCAACCGCGAGCGCGCGGGCTTTGAGGTGCGCGACGTCCACCCGAGTCACTACGGGCGTATTTGCCCCATTGAGACGCCGGAAGGGCCGAACATCGGTCTGATCAACAGCCTTTCCACCTATTCGCGGGTGAATGAATTCGGCTTTATCGAAACGCCCTACCGCATCGTCAGGGACGGCAAGGTGAGCGACGAGGTCCTCTACATGAACGCCGACCAGGAAGAGGGCAAGACGATCGCGCAGGCGAACTCCCGCATTGAAGACGGCGCTCTCTCCGGGCGGGTGACGGCGCGCCGCGGCGACGACTTCGTCGAAGTCGATCCCTCCGAGGTCGACCTCATGGACGTTTCCCCGAAGCAGGTTGTCTCGGTCGCCGCCGGGCTCATCCCCTTCCTCGAACACGACGACGCCAACCGCGCGCTCATGGGCTCGAACATGCAGCGCCAGGGCGTGCCTCTGCTCCAGACGGAGGCACCCTTCGTCGGCACTGGCATCGAGGGCCGTGTCGCCCGCGACTCCAAGACCGTCTCCGTCGCCGAAGCCGACGGCAAGGTCGTCTCGGTCGACGCGCGCCGCATCATCATTTCGCCGGACGGCACCGTCCCGCCGCGCATCCTCAAGAAGCCGAAGTCCGACCCGAAGAGCGGCATCTACGTCTACGAGCTGCGCAAGTTCCTCCGTTCCAACGCGGGCACCTGCTTCAACCAGAAGCCGGTCGTGAGCCGCGGGCAGGAAGTGAAGGCCGGCGACATCATCGCCGACGGTGCCTCCACCGACAAGGGCGAGATCGCCATCGGCCGCAACGTCCTCGTCGCCTACATGCCGTGGAACGGATACAACTTTGAAGACGCCGTTCTCATCAGCGAGCGCCTGCTCCGCGACGACGTCTACACCTCGATCCACATCGATGAGTTCGAGGTGACGGCCCGCGACACCAAACTCGGCCCCGAGGAGATCACCCGCGATATTCCGAATGTCGGCGAAGAGGCCCTCAAAAACCTCAACCACGACGGCGTCATCCGCGTCGGCGCGGAGGTCAAGCCGGGCGACATCCTCGTCGGTAAAATCACGCCCAAGTCCGAGACGGAACTCGCCCCCGAGGAAAAGCTCCTCCGCGCGATTTTCGGTGAGAAGGCCGCCGACGTGAAGGACACCTCCCTCCTCGTGCCCTCCGGCACCTACGGCATCATCATGGACGTCAAGGTCTCCAGCCGCCTCGAAGGCGAACCGGAGAAACTCTCGGCATCCGACAAGCGCCGCCAGGTGAAGAAGATCAACGAGGAATACCGCAGCCAGGCGGACAAGTTGCGCGAGGCCCTCACGGAGAGCCTCTCCAACATCCTCCTCGGCGAAAAAATCCCACTCGACGTGACCAATAGCGAGACCGGCGAGACCATCATCCCGGCCAACCGCAAGATCACGAAGACGCTCCTGCGCCGACTTGCCGCCGTCTACAAGACGATCGAAATCGATCCCTCGCCCGTGCGCATAAAGATCATGGAGATCATTGAGAGCTACAAGGCGAAGTTCGATGAGCTGGAACAGGACCAGGAACGCAAGATCGAAGCGGTCGAGTCCGGTGACGATGTCGAGCAGGGCACGATCAAAAACGTCAAGGTCTACATCGCCACGAAGCGCAAGATCCAGGTGGGCGACAAGATGGCCGGCCGCCACGGGAACAAGGGCGTCATCGCCAAGATCGTTCCCATCGAAGACATGCCCTACCTCGAGGACGGCACGCCCATCGACATCTGCCTCAATCCCCTCGGGGTTCCGAGCCGCATGAATGTCGGCCAGGTTCTGGAGTGCCACCTCGGCTTCGCCTGCAAGAAGCTCGGTATCAAGATTGCCACTCCGGTTTTCGACGGGATCGAAGAGGAGCAGATCAAGAAGTATCTCAAGGACGCCGACCTGCCGACAAGCGGCAAGAGCCCCCTCTACGACGGGCGCACCGGGCGCAAGCTCGACCAGGACGTCGTCGTGGGATACACCTACATGCTCAAGCTCAACCACCTCGTCGCGGACAAGATCCACGCCCGCGCCGTCGGTCCCTACAGCCTCATCACCCAGCAACCGCTCGGGGGCAAGGCGCAGTACGGCGGCCAGCGTTTCGGCGAGATGGAGGTCTGGGCGCTCGAAGCCTACGGGGCCGCCTACACCCTGCAGGAGCTGCTCACCGTCAAGTCCGACGATGTGCAGGGCCGCACCCGCATCTACGAGCAGCTCGTCAAGGGCGACAACAGCCTCCAGGCCGGCACGCCGCAGTCCTTCAATGTCCTTATGAAGGAAATGCAGAGCCTCTGCCTCGACATCCGCCTCGGCGACCAGGATCCCCTGGCCTCCGCCTTCGCCAATTAATCACCGTTTCCCCTCCCACACCAGCGCGCCATGAGTGAAGAAGTGCAGACACGCGAAATCCGCGACCTCCTTGGTTTTGAGAAAGACCAATCGTTCGACAAAGTCTCGATCACGGTCGCCTCGCCCGACACGATCCGTTCGTGGTCCCGGGGCGAGGTGAAGAACCCCGAGACGATCAACTACCGCACGTTCAAGCCCGAGCCCGGCGGTCTCTTCTGCCAGCGGATTTTCGGTCCGGTGCGCGACTATGAGTGCGCCTGCGGCAAGTACAAGCGCATCAAATACAAGGGCGTCATCTGCGACCGCTGCGGTGTCGAGGTGACCGTCAGCCGTGTGCGCCGCGAGCGCATGGGCCACATCGAGCTGGCCGTGCCGTGCACGCACATCTGGTTTCTCAAGAGCATGCCGAGCCGCCTCGGTCTGCTCCTCGATATGACCGCCCGAAACCTCGAGCGCGTTATCTACTACGAGAACTACATCGTCATCGATCCGGGCAAGACGCCGCTTGAGGAAAAGGCGCTCCTCACCGAGCAGGACTACCAGGCGGCCCTCGACGAATACGGCGACGATTCCTTCGAAGCCGGCATGGGCGCGGGCGCGGTGCGCCAGGTCCTCGAGCGCATGGATCTCCAGTCCGTCGTCGACGAACTGCACGATCAGATGCAGAACACCCGCTCGAAGCAGATCAAGAAGAAGCTCTCGAAGCGCCTCAAGGTCATCCAGGGCTTCATTCAGTCCGAGTCGCGGCCCGAGTGGATGGTCCTCGAAGTGCTGCCCGTGATCCCGCCGGATCTGCGGCCGCTCGTCCCCCTCGAAGGCGGGCGTTTCGCCACCTCCGATCTCAACGACCTCTACCGCCGCGTCATCAACCGCAACAACCGGTTGAAGAACCTGCTCATGCTCAAGACGCCGGACGTCATCATCCACAATGAGAAGCGGATGCTGCAAGAGGCCGTCGACGCGCTCTTCGACAACGGCCGCCACGGACGCGCCGTCACCGGCGCGGGCAACCGTCCCCTCAAGTCCCTCAGCGACATGCTCAAGGGCAAGCAGGGGCGCTTCCGCCAGAATCTTCTCGGCAAACGCGTGGACTACTCGGGCCGGTCCGTTATCGTTATCGGTCCTGAGCTGCACCTCCACCAGTGCGGTCTGCCGAAGAAGATGGCGCTCGTCCTCTTCGAGCCGTTCATCATCCGCCGCCTCAAGGAGCTGGGTTTCGTCCACACCGTGCGCGGCGCGCGCAAGATGATCGAAAAGCGCTCGCCCGAGGTCTGGGACATCCTCGAAGAAGTCACAAAGGGGCACCCGGTGCTCCTCAACCGTGCGCCTACGTTGCACCGCCTGTCCATCCAGGCGTTCGAGCCCACTCTCATCGAGGGCGACGCCATCCGTCTGCACCCGCTCGTCTGCGCGGCCTACAACGCCGACTTCGACGGTGACCAGATGGCCGTCCACGTGCCGCTTTCCCTCGAGGCCGTCCTCGAGGCCAAGCTGCTCATGATGAGCACGAACAACATCTTCTCGCCCTCCAGCGGCGATCCCATCCTCACCCCCTCGCAGGACATTGTCCTCGGGGCGTACTACCTCACCATCGAGCCGCGCAACGATCCGGCGCCGGACAAGCACCTCCCGCTCTTCAACTCGTTCGAGGAAGTGCTCCTCGCCGAGGCCGACGGCGTTGTGCGCCGCCACGAATGGATCCGCATCGCCAATCCCGATGTCGGGCGCGAGACGGTCCACGGCAAGTCGAAGGAGAAGGTGCTCGTCACCACGCCCGGACGCGTCATCTTCAGCGGCATCTGGCCGGAAAGCCTCGGGTTCATCAACTTCCCCGTCGCGAAGAAGAAGCTCGGCGAGCTGATCAACGATACCTACCGAGTGGCCGGCCGCGAGGAGTCCATCCTCATGCTCGACCGCCTCAAGGAACTCGGCTTCACCATCGCCACCTCGGCGGGTATCTCCATCGGTATGGAGGATATGATTATCCCGCCCGAAAAGAAGGATATCGTCGCTCGCGCCCGTGAGCGCATCGGCGAGGTCATGGGGCAATACCGGAAGGGGATTATCACCGGGGGCGAGCGCTACAACAAGATCATCGATATCTGGACGCACGCCACCGACGAGATCGCGAACGCCGTCTTCCGTCACCTCGACCACAACAACGGCAAGGAAGAGGTCAACCCGGTTTTCCTCATGATGGATTCGGGAGCGCGCGGCAACAAGCAGCAGGTCCGCCAGTTGTGCGGAACGCGCGGGCTCATGGCCAAGCCGTCCGGCGAGATCATCGAGCGGCCGATTCTCTCCTCCTTCCGCGAGGGGCTGTCCGTGCTCGAGTACTTTATCTCCACGCACGGCGCGCGCAAGGGTCTCGCCGACACCGCGCTCAAGACCGCCGACGCCGGCTACCTCACGCGCAAGCTCTGTGATGTCGCCATGGATATCATCATCACCTGCCATGATGACGGCAACCGCGACGGCGTGTGGAAGCATGCCATCTACGAGGGCGACGACGAGATTGTCCCCCTGCGCGACCGCATCACGGGCCGCTTCCCGTCGGAGGACGTGCGCAATCCGATCAATCCCGACGAGATTGTCCTGCATGCGAACAAAATCGTGACGGCGGACGACGCCCGCCGTGTCGAGGAACTCGGCATCGAGCGGGTGAAGATTATGTCGCCGCTCACGCACTCGCGGAAGAACAGCCTCCCGGCCAACGCATACGGCATCAACCCGGCGACCAACGCGCTCGTCGAGGTGGGCACGGCGGTCGGAATCATCGCCGCGCAGTCCATCGGCGAGCCCGGTACCCAGTTGACCATGCGCACCTTCCACATCGGGGGCATCGCCTCCGCCCTCTCGCAGTCGGCCGACATCACCGTGCGCGACGGAGGCCGTCTCGCCTTCAGCGGTCTGCGCACCGTGGAAGTCGGCGGCGGCGCGGGGTTGGTCGTGCTCAACAAAACCGGCAAGATCACGCTCTTCGACAAGAAGGACAAGGAGGTCGAGTCCTACAATATCCCGGCGGGCGCTGTCCTGCGCCTGCGCGACGGCGATACCATCGACTCCGGCACCACCCTTGCGCAGTGGGACCCCTTCAACGTGCCCATTCTCTCCGAGAAATCGGGTGCGGTCCGCTTCCGCGACATGATTCCGGGCGTTACCGTGAAGCGCGAGATGGACGCCGCCAGCGGCAGTATCGCCACCGTCGTCGTCGAGCACAAGGAGGACCTCAATCCGCAGATCGAAATCGTGGGCGACAACGGCAAGGTGCTTGCCACCTACGCCGTGCCCACGGGTGCGACGCTCTCTGTCGTCGAGGGCGACGAGATCGACGCCGGCTCCCTTCTCGCGAAGACGCCGCGCCAGGCTTCCAAGACGCAGGACATCACCGGGGGTCTGCCCCGCGTGGCCGAACTCTTCGAGGCCCGCCGTCCCAAGGAAGCCGCCGAGATGGCAAAGATCGACGGGGTTGTCTCCATGCAGGGCACCGTCCGGAGCAAAAAGCGCCTCGTCGTCACCGACGAGGAAAGCGGCCAGGAAGAGGAACACCTCATCCCGCACGGCAAGCACATCATCGTGCAGCCGGGCGACATTGTGCGCAAGGGCCAGCACCTCACCGAAGGCGCCGCCGACCCGCACGAAATCCTCGAAATCCTCGGGCCCAACGCCGTGCAGGATTACATCCTCGGCGAGATCCAGAAGGTCTACCGTCTCCAGGGCGTCACCATCAACGACAAGCACATCGAGATCATCGTCTCGCAGATGCTCCGCAAGGTGCGCATCACCGATCCGGGCGACTCCGATTTCTTCTGGGGCGAACAGATCGACAAGGAAGCCTTCATGGTCTCCAACGAGAAGATCGTCGAAGCCGGCGGCCAGCCCGCCGAAGGCGAGCCGATCCTCCTCGGCATCACCAAGGCCTCCGTCGAAACCGAATCGTTCATCTCCGCCGCCTCCTTCCAGGAGACCACGCGTGTGCTTAC
Source organism: Opitutales bacterium (assembly GCA_007134215.1). Taxonomy (GTDB): domain Bacteria; phylum Verrucomicrobiota; class Verrucomicrobiia; order Opitutales; family Oceanipulchritudinaceae; genus SLLG01. The sequence continues at coordinate 7,244 of SLLG01000251.1, forward strand.
CGATGCCTCCACCCTCGGCAAGATCGACCACCTCGAAGGCTTCAAGGAAAATGTCATCATGGGGCACCTCATCCCGGCCGGTACCGGCCTGCCGACCTACCGCCGCCTCAAGATCAACACCCTTGGCGCCGCCGCCGCGCGGAGCGCGGACGTCGGCTGATCCCCCGGTATTGACACCACGGTTTGCGCAAACGCGAAACCCTTTTCAGCCCCGGCGGCCCTCAAGGCCCCGGGGCTTCTTTTCGCGCGGCTTGCGGGAGACCGCGCGAATGCCGAACCGCGCCCGCCTTAGGTGCCGGCCCGTTGGCGATTGCCCGGCGTATCCGCAGTAAATTTTACAGGAGCCAGCGATCTCCTCGGGTTGTCATCAATGGCCGCAAAATAGAAAATAATTTGACAAGATGTATGTCATTTCGTCTAACCCCTTGTCAAAATGGATTTCACGTCGCTATTGGAACTGGACCGCTTGGCGAAGTCGACGGGGCACCGGCTGACGGCGCGCCGGGTTTTGTATGAGACTCTCCGGAGGGATGCGGGCCGCCATTTCATGGGCATCTCCGGCCCGCGGGGAGCCGGAAAAACGATTCTTCTCCAGCAGCTGGCAGCGGCGAGCGAGGACGGGTGTTATGTGTCGCTGGACACTCTGGCGGCGGACACCGATCTTTTCGCCCTGTTAAAAGGGCTGGTGGAGCGATACGGGTTTCGGCGCTTCTTTTTGGACGAGGTCCGTTTTCTGAAGGATGGCCTCGGCGCGCTGAAAAAGATCTATGACTTTTTGGAGGTCCGCGTGATTTTCACGAGTTCGGTGGCGTTGCGGATGAAAGAGTCGGCGCACGATCTCGCCCGGCGGGTGCGGATTCACCGGCTCGACTACTTCTCGTTCCGCGAGTATCTGGCATTTTCGCACGGCATCCACTTGCCGCGTTTGTCGGTGGAGGACTTTCTGGCCGGTCGGATCGATCCGGCCTACCTGCGGACCGTCGACCGGTGGGAACCCTATCTATCCGGGGGGCTGATGCCGTTTGCGCTGGACGAGCCGGAGCCCATGCCGCTCTTGAAGTCGACGGTGGAAACGGTCATTGCTCGGGATATTCCCGCTACCCTCCGCTTGCACGTGGATGAACTGGACACGCTCCGCCGATTGTTGGCCTTTGTCGGAAGGTCGGCGGTCGACGGGATCAACTACAGCTCCCTGTCGAAGAACCTGGGCATTACTAAATACAAGGCGGAGCAGTATGTGCGTGCCTTTGAAGACGCTTTTCTTCTCCTGCCTTTGTTTCCGCAGGGGACCAACGTCCTGCGTGAGCCCAAAGTTCTGTTGATGCCGCCGGTGCGTCTGCTTTACCGGGAACGGGAGGAGGCTCGGGGCGGTTTGCGGGAGGATTTTGTGGCGCTGGCCATGAGGCAGACAGGCATCCCGTTGCACTACCTCAAAGGCACGCGCGGGCAGAAGACGCCGGATTTCCATATTCCGCATGCAGGCGGATCCGTGGTGTTGGAGGTTGGCGGAAAGGGCAAAGGCCGGACACAGTTCAAAGGGTTTCAAGCGGACCGGAAGATCGTGCTCGCCGAGGGGGCGGCCCTCGCGGCGGATCGTCGCCCCCTGCACCTATTGGGCTTTTTGGCGTGAGGTTTTTGGAACGCCTCCTCCTTGCCTGCCTTACCCTGTCTACCGCGTAATTGATAGGCGACTCCCATTCCCTCATGGGCGGACAATGGGCTTGCGTATCCGCGCCGCCGCTTACGGAAGCGGCAAGCTCACCCTCTGCTCTCTCCGCTTCCTCCGGTTCAGACCGTCGCCGGCTCGGTTTCGAGCGGCTCCATGCGGAAGGCTTCGGTAAGGTCGACGAAGGGCACCTGCGCCTTCCGCCACAGCGGGTCTTCCGCAAGAGCGGAAAAGGCGGAGCCGGTGTGGTTGCACAGGAGATAGGTGTTCCCGCCCATGGCGACGACTGCGTCAAAGCCGGTTCCCTCGGCCTCGCGCGAAAATTCGAAGTCACCCGGTTGCAGGCGGCCGTCGCCCACGTGCTGGCGGAGGTGGCGCAGATCGCGGGCCAGCGCCTCCGAAAATTCCGCGGAGCGGGGTCCGCTGTAGTGGAGGACGCGCCCTTGGCTGCCGGTGATGGCGACAACCGCCCATTCATCGAAAACGGGGCGCCCGTAGAGGGCCTCCATGGCATTGATGCAATCGCGGGTGTGGGAGCAGGCGGATTCAAGGTCCATCATGCCCGGAAGACTGCGGTTTCGCCCGGCGGTGGCAACGGCGTCGTGCGCCGCGGGAGGATTTTTACGCTTGTTTGAAATGCGGGCGGCGGATCAGAGCAGCCCGCCTTCGGTGAAGCTGTAGTAGCCCCGGCCGGCTGGGTCGCTCCGGGGGCTCCCGATGATGACGTGGTCGAGGAGATCGATGGAGAGGGTCTTCGAGGCGTTTCGCAGGGTGCGCGTGACTTCGATGTCGGCGCGGCTGGGCGCGGGGTCCCCGCTGGGGTGGTTGTGCGCGCAGGCGATGGCGCTCGCGCCGAGGCGGATCGCTTCGCGGTAGACTTCCCGGGCGTGCACAAGGCTTGCCGTGGCCGTGCCGCTCGTCACCTCGCTCAGGCGGATGAGGCGGTTCTTTGTGTTGAGCGCAAGGACCCAGAATTTCTCCACGTCGAGGCCGACGGTGCGCGGGTAGAGGAAGTGAAAGATTTTCGCGGGATCGTCGAGGACCGGCTGGAGGTCGGGTCCGGTGGCGACGACACGCCGCGCGATCTCCATGATGGCGACGAGTTGCAGGGATTTGACGCGGCCCACGCCGCGGAAGCGTTGGAAGTCTTCGGCGGTGTAGTTGACGAGCCGGGCGAGTGAGCCGGCCTCGCCTATGAGCTGGCCGGAGAGGGCAAGCACGTCGAGGTTGGCACTGCCGCTCCGCAGGATCATGGCAAGCAGCTCGGTGTCGCTCAGTGCGCCCGCTCCATGGTGTTCGAGCCGCTCCTGGGGCCGCTCGTGGACGGCCATTTCGGTCAGTCGGGCGCGGTAGACGGGCGGCTCCATCCGTCGGAGAGGCGATGGCTGGCGTTCAGGCGGCGGAGTCGTCGTTGACGAGGAGCCCGAGGTCGACGAGTTTCCCGTGGATCATGCGGCTGATCCACGCGTCTGTCGCGGCATAGCGGACCTGCGAATCCGACAGCTCTTTGCGCGACCAGTTGGACACCTGCGCGCCCTTGGAAATGCGGATGCCGAGGAGAATGCCCGCAAGGCTGCGCAGGCCCGTGTTGACGACGCCCGCCTTCTGCGTTGAATCCGACAGTTCCACGAATCCGTGCGGTGCGAAGGTATGGTGTTCGCGCAGCTTGCGGATGTCATCGCGGATGGCGACGCCCACTTTGCAGATCGCCGGATTGGCGAGCACCTCCAGCACGGGGCCAAGCCGCTTGAGCCGCAGGAGCTGGAAAAGGTAGACGGTCGACGTGCCCGCGAGCTGGAGGAGGGCGGGAGGGTAGTTCTGCCCCTTGCGGAAGGAGGGGCGGGTCTCCGTGTCGAAGCCGAGGAGGGTTTCATTGCGGAGCGACTTGACGGCGGCGGGGATTTGCTCGTCGGAGGAGATGATCTCAACGGGGCCGTCGAAGCGGAAGAGGGGCAGGTCGTTGAGACTGTCCTTTGTGATCGTTGTGTCGATGTCGAGGGATTCCGCGGAGGGAATTTCCGCGGAGTCCTGAACGGTTGCAGTGGCTTGGCGCATTTTTGGCGTTATTCCAGTAAACCATCAGAGCCAATGGCGGAAGCGCCCCGAGGGCAAACCCTTTTTCCCGCGCGGGTCGGGCGGGATTTTGGATTGTGCGGCACGGGCGGCACGGGTTGATTGGTGCGCTTATGGAGGCATTTGAAGCGGTTATCGGTTTGGAGGTGCATGTGCAGCTCGCGACGCGCGCAAAGGTGTTCGCCCGCGTCGCGCAGGGGTTCGGTGCTCCGCCCAATACGCTCACCGATCCGGTCGTGATGGGTTTGCCGGGCGCGCTGCCGGTGATCAACGGCGAGGCGGTGCGGCAGGCCGTGCGCGCGGGGCTGGTCTTCAAGTCGACGATTCCCGAGGTGTGCCTCTGGGACCGGAAGAACTACTTTTACCCGGACAGCCCGAAGAACTACCAGATCACGCAATATGCCTCTCCCGTGTGCGTCGGCGGCGAGGTGGAGATCGAGTTGCCCGGCCCGTCGCGCAACGCCATGGGCGAGCACCGTGTCGTGCGCCTCACCCGCGCCCACTTGGAGGAGGACGTGGGGAAACTCACGCACGGGGCGGGCGATTCGCTCGTGGACTACAACCGCGCCGGCACGCCGCTCCTTGAGATCGTTTCGGAGCCCGACCTGCGCTCGGCCGAGGAGGCCCTCGCCTTCCTGCAGGCGCTGCGCATGCTCCTCACGGCGGCGGGGGTCTCGACCTGTGACATGGAAAAGGGGCAGATGCGCTGCGACGCCAACGTGAGTGTGCGCCCGCGCGGCTCGGACGTCCTCAACTCGCGCGCGGAGATGAAAAACCTCAACAGCATCACCGGCGTGCGCAACGCCATCGACTACGAGATCCGCCGCCAGTCCAAGGTCTACGCGCGCGGCGGCACCGTCGTGCAGGAAACGCGCCGGTGGGACGCCGCCGCCGGGCGCACGACCTCGATGCGCGGCAAGGAGGAGGCGCACGACTACCGCTACTTCCCCGATCCCGATCTCCTGCCCGTGCGGTTCCCGCGCGACGAACTCGCCCGCCTCGAGGCGGATCTGCCCGAGCGCGTCTTCGACAAACAGCGCCGCTACCAGGAGACGCTCGGCCTGCCCTACACGGTCACCTCCGTCCTCTGCTTCGACCACGAGCTGGCGGCCTTTTTCGAGGCCGCCCTCGAGGCGTATCCCGCCAACGCCAAGGGCATCGCCAACTACGTCGCCAACGAATTCCAGCGCGAGCGCGCCGCCGCCGCGGGGGAGGGCCTCCTGCCCATGGCCGGGGTGAAAATGCGCCCCGCCCATGTCGCCGAGCTGGTGCGGCTCGTCGACGAAGGCGTCGTCACCAAACAGAACGCCAAGACGGTCTTTGTCGAATGTTTCGCGGGCGGGCGCGCCCCGTCCGAACTCGTCGAGGCCCTCGGCCTCAAGCACGAACCGGCCGACACCGGTGAACTCGAAGCCGCCTGCCGCGAGGTCATGGCCGCCAATCCCGTCCCCGCCGCCCAGTTCCGTGAGGGCAACGCCAAAGCCATCAACGCCTACATGGGCCCGCTCATGAAAGCGACCAAAGGCAAAGCCGACCCCCGCGCCGCCATGGAAATCCTCGCCCGCCTCGCCAGCGAGGCAGAGTGACCGGGCCGTCGGAACTCCGCGGAAGTTCCGCTACGTAGCGACGGAGCCACGCCTCCGTCGATCCCGCGAACAAGCCGGTTGGCCCGCCCGAGTGCCAGAACCACGACAGCTTACGCGGCAGATACGAGTCAGGATCCCGCCACCGGATTTCGCCATCGCAGATCGCTCAGATGATCGTAGACGCCTTCCAACCGATCTATCTCGTTAGTCCCCCGCCCGAAAATGCCTGCAATGGCTAACGCCGACGCCGCCTGCGCGGACTTTGTGGATGCGCTGCGGGTGCTCGTGGATTGGGAAAAGGAGGTGGCAGCCGCCTACGACCCGAAGGACATCTGGACACCGGTCTTCCGCAAGATGCAAGGAAGCACACGGGGTTGGTTTGAGGAGCTGGCCGCGCTACCGGATTTTCTGACACACACACTGTCCGATGCCTCCGCCAATACCCAAAAGGTTTTCAATCCCCGTTTTACCGCGCCTCCCATGTTGAACGAAGAGTTCTGTAAAATGGTGGACGATGCCCAAATGCGATCCGCGCCTTTTTAGCAGCGCCGGCCCATGACGACCGGAGCCATCGCCGGAGCCCTCTTTGGTTTATGGAACATGTAAACCCTTTCCCAAAGTGAAACCACCCGCCCTGCGCATCCGTGCCGATGGCACGGTTTCGGAGCCCGCCGACCAGGCTCGGGTTCGTCTTGAATTCTCAGTAATCCGCGTTGGCCACTGCGGGCGGTTGTCAACTGGGTGCGCTTCTGCGCATTGAATCGGAGTCGCCGGAGCCGAATTGGATGAAGGGCGGGTTCGCAGGCAGGCTTGAGAGTCTGCCGCCGATGGACAATCACCCTTCGCTCACGCCCCATGCCATCAGCGTGACCTGTTCTGTCACGGTCACCTGGCAGTTGCAAAAGGGAGAATAGGCGATGGAGGAGGCCCGAGAATCCCCGCCCGAACGATTTGAAAAGCACCGCATGCTCCGACACATTGAGCTTTACTGGACATTTGCCTTGGGCACGTCGAACAACGAGCTTCCCGAGCGGGTCCGCCACACAACGGTGGCGAGCGGTTGGTCGGCTGAAGAACTTGACGAACTCTACCTTGAGTTTGTCCGATGCCCGGCGGTTGCTCCTTTTGTAAAGCCGGGCAAAGTGGTGGACTTGTGAGAACCCCTGCGTTTGACTTCCGTTCATCACCATGAAACCGCCGCCACAGGACCTCACGGAAACGGAACGCGCTGTCCTTACCGGTTTCGCCCGGCGAATGGCTGATGAAGCGGGATTCTACGAGTATCATTACGCCTGGTTGCCGGACGATTTGATTGCGCCCACGGCGAAGCACTTAGGGCTTTCCCCGGAACGGGTGCAGGAACTCTACCGGATGTGCTTGGATTGGCTCGATATTCCGCCCGAGCAACGCCTGCCACCGAATGATCCCCGCCATGACGAAGAGGAATTGCCCCCCATCGTCGCTGAAGCACCCCCTCAACCCTCCATCGGCTTTTCCTGGGATCAGTGGCCCACCGGGAGATAAAGCACGATGTCCACTTTTCCCACAGTGTATGGCACCGAACCTTCCAAGGGCCTTGGCTGCATGGTCCTCATCGGGTTCGTCATTGCGGTTGTCATTGTATCCGCTGTGACCGGGCTGGACACTGCCGAATCCCTATTGATCACCGTCGGTCTGACCGTCGGTCTGCTCATGATCCTTGGCGTTGTGCTTTCCAAGCAGGAACCCAAACCACTCGCCTTGACCATTTCCGATTTGCCCGCCGTGACGGCTTTCCTTGATCCCGGAGAGAGTGTCTCCGCGCTTTGTCCGGTGGTCGTAACTGGCGAGACATCGAAAGAGCCGCGTGTCCTCGTGCTCACGGACACCCATCTTCGCTTCTTCACGTTGCGCGGAGGGGAGCTTACCGTTTCCAGACACGATGCCTATCCGCTGGAGAGCATCACGACGGCCCGGTTGGGAACGAACAAGAGGTGGCCCTTCACTGCCCGCACACTCGAGGTTTGGGTGTGGGCCGGTTACCTGCGCACGTTTCAGTCCCACTTCGGGGAGCTGGCTTCGCTTTGCGACGAATTGTTGGCGAAGGTGGCCATTGAGCGGAAGTGGCAAGCGGTGGAGAAGGAGATGCGCCATGCCCGCGACGCCCGCAAGGCGGTCGAGTTCGGCCTCCTCTCAAAGGAAGAGTTCGAAAACCTTCGCAAGGCCCTTCTCGCCAAAATTGCCCCCGAACGTGAAGATCCTTTGCGCCAGCTCGCCGAACTCTTTGCCCTCTATCGCAAGGGTGCCCTCA
>SLLG01000362.1 GCA_007134215.1 Opitutales bacterium
GAGGAGTTCCTCCAGCTCGAAACCCCCGTCGGGGAGAAGGTCGAGAAAGAGGCGTCGGGCGGTCTCTTCCAGGCGGTCGAGGTCCTCGCCGACATTGCGTGCACGGGAGAGGACGGACCGGATGACGACCGGATCGTAGAGCGGCTCGACGATGGCGACGCGCGAATACTCCGCGGCGGAGTCCGGACCGCCCGACTTGGCGTGGACGGAAAACGGTCCGCGCGGCACACCCGCGCCCGTGCTCTGCCACGCAATGTAGGCCCACGGCTCGCCCGCGGCGTTTTCCGTGACGGTGCCCGCCGTATAGAGAAAATCGATATCCTCCCGCGCGTGAGCGGAGGCGAAAGCCGAAAGGATGGCGAAAATGAGGAAGCGGTGTCGCATGGTCATCAAAGGTCGACGCTCCAGCTGCCGTCGATATAGCTGAGGTTCACAGTTTTGGAGTATTTCACGCAGAAGCGGCACTTGCCCGCGCTGCCGGACACCTTGCCGCTGCCCGAGAAGCGGAAGTCGTCGCCCTGCTTCACGCCGACGAGCCGCGCCTCACCCTGGATGGAGACGAGGCAGATCGCTTCGCCGCTGATGCCGGCGAAAAGACGTCCGCCGTAGGTGGGGCCTTCGGCGAAGTAAAAGGCACCCGCGCCCACACCCGCCGAGATGCGGAACATGCAGGAGGCGGGAATGCCGAGGAGGGCTTCGGAGATGGGTATCCACCCCTCGCCGTAGACGTAGGCGCCCGTGAAGGTGGGGTCGGGATCGCCGAGGAGGTCGGCGACCTCGGGATCCCACAGCGCGATGGGTTCGAGTGTGCATGTGCGCCCGAAGAAAACCCCGCCGGCGAGGCGGTAGTCGGAAAACTCCATCTCCGTCATGGCGCTGAGGTAATTTTCCTGCGTGCCGAAGGCGACGGCCGCGCCGAGCGCGTTGATCGTGAAGGCCTCGAAGTCGAGCGCGCCGCCCGTGAGTTCAAAGGCCCCCGCGAGCCCGGTCGGACTGAACGGTCCTGTCTCGAAGGAAAAGCGCGTCATGACATCGGCGCGCATACCGTCGGAAATCCAGCCCAGCGGCACGTCGACGGCACCGACCTCGACCTCGTTGAAGGGATCGCCCACGGGGCCGCAGGCGGCGGCCGGTCCCTCGGCGTCGAACTGGCGGATTTGCAGGTAGCCCTGGAAGGTGAGTTCCTTGGGCACCTTCCACTCGAAGGCGCCGTCGAGGCGGAGCAGGCGCAGCGCTTCGCCCTGAATGTGGGCGTATCCGGCGATGTCGCCCGAGCCGATGTAGTCGCCGAGCGGTCCGATGACGCCGTTGATCGTGTCGTCGAGTTCGGCCACGGCGTCGGAGAGGAAGTCGCGGATGGTGTGGTTGATGGTGTGCAGGGCAGTATCGACGGCGTCCTGGATGATCGCGTCGACCTCGTGCAGCTTCGCCTTGAGGAACTGCTGCACCTCGTCGATGACGGCGGTCTGGTAGAAGCGGTCCCGCACTTCCTGGCGGATTCGCTCTTTGATCTCCTCGGGATCGAAATCATCAAAGGGCGATTGCACCTGCGCGATGAGATCGCCCGCGGGTGTGGACGGGCGGTTGTCCTCGATCTGTTGAAAAAAGCCGTCGATGGCATCGCGCACTTCACCGGCGAGTGTTGTGATCTCGCTTTCCGCGTTGGCGAACATCGCGCGGATTTCGTTGGCATAGGCGCTGCCGTCGGCGAGGAGGTCGCGGATGCCCTGTACTTCTTCGTCGGCGCGCTCAAGGACGGCGACGATGCGGTCGATGGTCGGCTCGGCGCGCTCGAGGAGGGCTTCGAGGCGTTCCTCTAATTCACCGAGGATTTCGTCGGCGACACCGAGCGCGTCGGCGATACCAGGCGAGAGCTGCTGCACGAGGAGTTCGGCGAAGTTACGGATGATCTGCCGCTCGCCCTCGATCTCGGCGAGAAGTCCGGGCAACGGCAAGGCGTCCATCGCCTCGTTGATCAGTGCCTCGTGGTTCGGGTTGAAGTCGGGCATCGGGACCCCGTCGATATCGAGCTGCACTTCGTCGATGACGGCCGCGATGAAAAGCTGGATACGGGCGAGCCGCTGGTCCACTTGGCCGAGTAGGCCGTCGGCGTCGGCGACGAGACCGTCGAGCTGCGTGAGCGCCCCGACGAGCGTCGCCTCGGCGTCGCCCACCGATCCGGTGAGGAACTCTTCGAGGACGGCGAGGCGCTCGGCGGCCCACTCGTCCTGGAGTTCGTCGATGTCGTCGGCGGTCGCCCGGACCGTGTCGAAAGCTTCCTCCAAAGCCTCGTAGGCGGGGTCGATGACGGCGTCGAGAGCGTTGTCGAGCATGGGGCCGAAGAGCATGTCCATGCGGTCGCGCAGCAGATCGGCGGCTGAATCGATGCCGCCGCCCAGCGAGTCGATGATGCCGCGACCGTTCTCACCCACGGCTTCAACGAGGGCGGAGGCCGCGCCGGTGCCCTCGTCGATGGCCGAGACCGCCATCGAGGCGAGATTCACCTGGGGAAGTCCGTCGTAGGTCGCGCCGAAAATCAGCTCGGCGTTGCGCGGGCTCAAACGCTCGACGCGGTGATTCACTTCCACGACGAGGAGATCTTCGTTGAGGGTCTCCTGCGAGCGGAAGGTGCGCAGGGTGTTGCTCCAGAGCAGCGGGTAGTTGAAATTCACGACATCAAGCCAGTTCTGCACGGCGCGCACGAGGTATTCACCGCCGGAGGCTTCGTCCGCCGTGCGGTAGTCGTCGAGGGCGACGCCGTCGGGGAAGGCGCGGTGCGCCCGGTCGAATGTGGAAGAGGTAAAAAAGTGCAGGTCACCGTCGCGCCACCCGTCGGAGGGCCAGCCGCCCGCGAGGTGGATGACGGCGTTTTCGACCGCGGCCTGCGCGCTGGTCATGACCTGGAGCTGAAGGTTCTGGAAGAAGGGCACCGCCGTTGTCGTGGCAAAGGTGATGAAGCCCACCGCCCCGTCGGCGTCGTGCGCTCGGTAGTCGTTGAAGTAGAGGTCGGATACGGGGTCGAGGTGGTAGGTCTCGTCCTCCGGACCGGCGAGGGAGATGCCCGGAGGCAGCGGCAGGCGCGAGGTGAGGCCCGGCAGGTTTTCCGCCTGCGCCTCCGCCCACGACATGATGTTGCCCGAGGGCAGGAAGCCGACAACGCCGTGCGCGGTGGTGTCGAGCGCGCCGAAGGGCACGGAGAGCCCGAGGGTGAGGAAGGCGTCGGCGTCGCCGCAGAGGTTGTCGGGATCCTGCGCGAAATCGATGGCGCGGGTGAAAAAGGAGGCCTGCCAGTAGGCGAGGGGAAGGGGCTCCTCTTCGCCTTCGGGCGGATCGGCGCTGTCCGGCGCGCCGAGACAAGTGAAGGTCAGACCCGCGAAGGCCTGCGTGAAATCGGAGGGGAAGGGGACGGTGACGCTGCCGTTGGTGATGGAAAGCAGGTTGTCACCGAACTCGAAGTTCAGCCCGTAGCGGTCGAAGGCGAAGTCGTATCCATACAACTCCAGCTCGCCGTCGGGCGCGCCGAAAGTGCCGGGCACTTCCTCGTAGATCCCGGTGACGCCCCGTTCGCGCACGTAAAACTTCGAGCGGTCGGTGAGGGAAAAGGGGATCTCTTCGCCGCCGATGCGGCTGATGGCCATACCCGAAGCGTCGGTCGGCACCCGGATATTGACGCCCGCATAGTCACCGAAGCCGTCCGCATAGGCGGATTGTTCGAGACGCTCGTAGGTGTTTGTCGCCGCGGGATCGACGCCCGCGTAGAGAATGAGGGCGGGCTTTTCTCCCGACGGCACCGTGCTCTCCGTGTGGCGCGCCTGGTGGCCCGCGATGTGCAGGTTGCCGCGCGCCGTATCCAGAACATTGTAGGCATAATTCCCGCCGCCGACAGAGCCCCACTGGAGGTCGGCGAGACCGGCGAGTTGTCCGGCGGCGTGCAGCCCGCCGTCACCGGTGAAGTCGAGGCGGCCGCCGTCGGGCTGGAAGACGATCGTTTTCGTACCATCGCCTTCATCGCAGTCGGCCTCCGGGCAGGTCTGCCCGAATTTGATCTCGATACCGCCAACACCCGCGAGAAAGCTGTTACCCGCACGCACCTCGCCGCCTTCGAGGACCATGGTTCCGTTGTCCCACTGCACCGGGCCGGTGCGGGGGAAGTGCGGCTCGTATTCGCCGTTGCCGTAGGCAAGCTGCGCTTCGATGCCGCCAAGCCCGTCGCCCGTGCCGTGGATGCGCACGGGGCCGGAGACACCGGAGACGTGGCGGTAGTGTCCTTCGTTGGTGCGCCGGCGCGCGTCCTTCGGTTCGAGGAATTCTCCCTCCACCCACTCTTCCAGTTGGCCGTAGCGCGCCTCGTTCACGTAGATTGGTTCGACGCCGTCCAGGTCGATGTAGCCGCCGCTGGTGTTCCACGTCACGGATGTGGCATGGTAAGCGATGGGGCGGGCGTCGTCGTGGAGCACGGCGCGGTTGGAGGCGCTGTAGGATTCAGAGGGATCGAAGGCCGGGTGGAGGTTTTCGTCGAGCGGGCCGCCGCCCGGCAAAAGAATGAAGGAAAAGGCGCGCTGCGGCCCGGTTTCCTGCACCTCGGCGCGGAAGGTGAAACCCGCCGGGAGGAGGAGAAAAGTGGAGGGAATGGTGACCCCGGCGGAGCTTGCCGTGGCGGAGAAGCGGTAGAAGCGGATGCCGTTGACGTCGGTCACGGCGTCGAGGGGATCGCCGCTGGTCGGACGGACAGAGCGCGAACCGTCCATAACGACGGCCCTGCCGTTATCCATGAGGCGGACCGTAAGCGGATCGCCCGAGCCGAGGGAATGGTCGGGAACCTTGGCGGCGTAGGCACCGCTTTCCGCAATGTCGAGGGAGACCTCGATGGAATTGATACCCCCGGAGCCCGTGACCGACGGCGGACTGTCGATATCGGTGATGACAAAACGGATATCGTCGAAGAGCAGGTCGCCGTTGAAGTGCAGCAGCGGTTGATTCTCGGCGGTTGTCTCCATGTGCTGCAACTCCTGTTCCCCGGACGGGGCCGCCGGATTCTCCGTGTGCGAAAAGACGACCGTCACGGAGAACGGACCCGCGCTGGAATCCAGCTGTCCGGCGGGGCGGAAATCGATGAAGGCTTCCTCCGTGGTGTTCGAGGGCTGGCGCGGACTGCTTCCGCTCCAGCGGCGGATATTGCGCGTGGCGGTGAAACGATCATCCTCGAGAGGAACGACGGTGCCGTTTCCGTCGCGCACGGTGATGTCGAAGTGAAAATCCACCGGATCAGGACCGTCGTCAGCGCCCTCGAAGCCGTCGTAGCGCAGCACATTGAAAACCGCGCGCAGCCGGAAGTGTTCCTCGTTGTCCGCTGTATCGATGATGTGGCGACGCTGAAACGAGAGCCCGGAGAGCCGCGGGCGCACGTTGAGGGCGTCGTCGTCGCTGTCCATGTTGGCGAAGTGCAGGACGGTGGCCGCGCCCGTCGTGCGCCGGTCGCGGACCTTCTCGCCACAGCCGAATGACGAGTCGTAGGGATCGAGGCACTGGATCACCGTGGCGCGCAGCCGCACCGCCTCAAAGGGCGGGAACTCGCCGTGCGGGCGAAGGTTCGCCGTGAAGGTTTCCGACGTTGTGGTACCCCCGAGAAATGAAAAACTCACACTCCGCCAGCCCGTGAGGACGCGGTGGTCCGGCCCCGTGGATCCTTGTAACGGCAGCGGAATGCCGTCCCCGTCGAGGACTTGAAAAGCGACCCGGAACTGCCCCGAGGCGGACAAACCAAACATCCTGCGCAGTGTCACATCCGCCTCCACGCGGATGGCGTCGCGGTCGTATTCAGGATCCGGATTATCGGCGTCGGAGCTGATGATCAGGCCGGTGAAGTCGGGCGCGGTGAACGAGTCGATTTCGGCGGAGATGGCCGACGCCGTGCGGTACATCGGTGCGCAACCGCTCATGCGCGCAATGTTGGAAGCGTCTTCTCCGCCCATGGAGGAAAAGAGTCCGCCGACGTATAGGTCGGCGCGGGATTCGCCCCACGCCGTGAGGGCGTAGACAGTGCCGCTCGTCTCTTGCCCGACATTCTCCCAACCCGCGCCGGGCTCGCCGTTCCAGCGGCTGATCCGGCCCGGTTGGCTGCCGCCCGCGTAGAGGGCGGGGCCGTTGCCATCGTCGATGACTTCGAGCGACCATACCGTTCCGCTCGCGAAACCGCCTTCGACGGCTTCCCACTCGCTGCCGTTCCAGCGGGCGATCCGGTCGGCCACCGAGCCGTTCGCGATGGTGAAACTGCCGCCAGCGTAAAGGTGCGGGCCTGTGCCGTCGTCGAAAACAGCGAGTGCGTAGATGATCCCGTTTTCGAAGGGGCTGCCGCCGACAGGCACCCATGCGCTGCCGTTCCAGCGCGCGATGCGGTTGGCCGACGATCCACCGTCGGTCGTGAAGCTGCCCGCCGCGTAGACGGCGCGGTCGGCGCCGAATCCAAACTCGACGAGCGCGCGCACGCCGCCGTTGGCGAAGCCGCCGCCGAGTGGTTCCCACGTGTCCGAGGAGCCGTTGTATTGCGCCACCCGCGCGGGCGAGGTGAAGGTTCCTGCCGCGAGCAGGCGGGTGCCGCTGCCGACGTCGGCGGTGAGGAAATCGTAGACCGCGCCGTTGCCAAAACCACCGCCCAGCGTGGTCCACTCCGAGCCGTTCCATCCGTAGACGCGGTCCCCGGACGTCATGCCGGCGATGACATGGAAAAACGTTGGCGAATCCGTCGACAACGCCCACACCGTGCCGCTCGAAAAGCCAGCGCCCATCGGCGCCCACGACGAGCCGTCCCAGCGCGCCACCTTGCCCGCCGCCACCCCGTCGATCTCCGAGAAAAAGCCGCCCGCCACCATGTAGTTGTCCGAAGTGCGCCCTTGGTGGGCGAGCACCCGCACCGATCCGCCTGCCCCCGGATCGCCGAAAGACGGGTCCCACACCCCCGGCGCGCAGTCGGCGGCGAGCGGCGGAGCGGCGAAGGCGGCAAGGGCCAGCCCGGCGGCGGCGGACACAATGTGGCGGAAACAGTGGAAAAACGACGGAGCAGGACAGAGATCAATCTTCATGGTTCACTGGAAATTCCGCGCGCGGCCGTGGCGCGGGTGGGTTCGGGGCTTGCGGAAAAGCTCCGCGACAATCCGGAAAGTCGGATGAAAGGCAGCCGCATGGGTACATTCAAACCACGTTAGAAATGTGGAGGGCAACGCCAAAAGCCGAACGAATTACAGAATTCAAAAATGCTAATACGTAAAACGACTGAAGGATTAGCAACGCTTAAGCCTGCCCCGGCTGTGGCGGTACCGCCGGAAGCAGCACGCGCGCGCGCAGAAGTGCCGGACGACAGCGGGGCAAGCTGGACAGCGGTGTATTCGCTGTCCGGGACGGGTTCGCCCGGCGAAGCATCGTTTCAAGAGCGTTCGGTTCCGCTCGGCGCATTTGCCGGATGCAGGCGCTGCGAACACACTGAAGTCTCCAATAGATACGCCAGTTCTCTCACAACCCAACGCCGCCGAGCGGATCGGACCGGTTTCGACGAACGTCCCTGCCGGGCAACTCGAATTCTTCGGTCAACGGTCCGAATGTGGCCCTGCCCGCTTCGACCGTATTCCAAACAGAACCGGCTCACCGGCGTCCACGGGAGGATCCGCTTCTCACTCGAAGCCGTACAACTCAATCCCGGCGCGGCGGGCTTCGGCGAGGACGGCGGGCTTGTCGAGGAGGACGACCTTTTCCTTTTCGAGGGCGGCGGTTTCGACGCCCGCGGCCTGCAGGCTCTTGAGGGTGTCCAGGCCGAAGACGGGCCAATCGAAAAAGGGATTCTGGCCGGGTTTGGCGGTTTTGACGAGGATGAGCCGGTCGGTCTTGTATTTGCTGGCGCGGCGGATCATTTCGTCGGTGCCTTCAAAAGCCTCGACGGCGAGGACGGTGCCTTTGCGCACGACAACGCTCTGGCCGATGTCGAGGCGGGCAACCTCGCGGGCGATGCGCACGCCGTGAGCGACGTGTTCCGGGTCGGCGTGCAGGCGCTTTCCCGTCATGACGCCGGGCGGGGCGAGGTGCTCGTCGAGGAAGGCACGGGCGTCGAGCATGCGCACGCCTGCCTTGGTCACCTCGTCGACGATGGCACCGAAGATGGTTTCGGCGTTGCGTTCGCGCAGGCGGGCAAGGATGGAAATGGCCTTGAGGTCGGGCTTGAGGTCGCGGAAGAGGCGGCCCGGTGTGATCTGGCCGACAAAGATGGCATAGCCCGCGCCGAGCCGGCGCAAGGCCTTGAGCATGTGGCCGACCTGGCCCACGTGGATACGCGCGCGATCCTTTTCGGGAAACGATTCCCAAAGATCTTCACGAGTTTCGCCCTCGAAGGCGATGAGACGTACCGGCACGCCCGCGCGGCGCAGCGCCTCGACGGTGAGAACAGGATAGTCGCGCTGGCCCGCAACCACCGCCACAGGCCGGATAGCGTCGAAATCGTCGGGCAGGTATTTCGAGGGAAGGGTCATTGGATGCGTGGATTCAGCGAGGCAATGCGGATGGACGGCGGGCGCTCCATCTCAGTTCGCCACGATGTTGAGGATTTTTCCGGGCACGTAGACGACCTTGCGGAGGGTCTTGCCTTCGAGGAAGGCGGCGACGCGCTCGTTGGCTTTGGCGACGGCGAGGACGTCTTCCTGCGTGGCGTCGCGCGGTACCTTGGCTTCGCCGCGCGGCTTGCCGTTGACGAGGAAGCCGATCTGCACCTCGTCTTCGACAAGGAGGGCGGGATCGTATTCCGGCCACGGCGCGCGGGTGACGGACGGCGTGCCGCCGAGGCGCTGCCAAAGTTCTTCGCCGAGGTGCGGGGCAAAGGGCGCGAGGAGCTGTGTGAAGGCGCGCGCCGCTTCGCGGGAGAGTTTGTCCAGCTTGGCGACATGGTTCATGAAGATCATCATCTGCGCGAGGGCGGTGTTGAAGCGCAGGCTCTCGCAGTCTTCGGTGACCTTCTTGATCGTGGCGTGGAGGAGCTTGCGCGTCTCCAGAGCATCCTCCGGGTCTCCAGTGACCTTCGCGGAGTCGCCCGCGAGTTCGCGCCAAACCTTGCGCAGGAAGCGGTGGAGCCCCTCGAGACCAGGTGTCTTCCAAGGTTTTTCGTCTTCCAGCGGCCCCATGAACATGAGGTAGGCGCGGAAGCTGTCGGCGCCGTGGCTGTGCAGAAAATCGTCGGGATTGACGGTGTTGCCGCGGCTCTTCGACATCTTCTCGCCGTCCTCGCCGAGGATGATGCCTTGGTGGTAGAGCTTCGGGAAGGGCTCCTTGGTTGTGACGATCCCGGCATCGTAGAGGACCATGTGCCAGAAGCGGGCGTAGAGGAGATGGAGGACGGCGTGCTCGGTGCCGCCCATGTAGAGGTCGGGGCTGCCCCAGTAGCCGAGGGCTTCTTTGCCGACGGGCGCGTCCGCGTTGCCGGGGTCGAGGTAGCGCAGGTAATACCAGCAGGAACCCGCCCACTGCGGCATGGTGTTGGATTCGCGGCGGGCGCGCACCCACGCGCCGCCCTCCGTCACTTCGCTCCCGGGCAAGGTTTCACCGGTGGCGGTGTTGAACCACACGTTGATCCAGTCGGGTGCCTTCACGAGCGGGCTCTCGCCGCTGCCGCCGGGTTTGAAGTCGTCGAGGTCGGGCAGGGTGACCGGCAGTTGCGTGAACGGGACGGGGAGGGCGAAGTGCCGCTTGCCGCCCGCCTCGTAGACCACGGGCTCGGGCGGCAGCCACTCCGCGACCTCGCCGCCGGCGTTCCTCGCCGCGCGGTAGGCGGCTTCGTCGACCCATACAACCGGAAACGGTTCGCCCCAGAAGCGCTGCCGTGAGAAGAGCCAGTCGCGCAAGCGGTAGTTCACCGAGCCGCTGCCGTGCTCTTCCGCTTCCAGCTTTTGGATGATCGCCTTCTTGAATTCGGCGGTGGTCAAGCCGTTGAACCCGCCGCTATTCACGGCGACGCCTTCGTCCACGTACGGCAACTCCGCCGCGCTTCCGTCCGGCAGCGCCACGACCGGCGTGATTTCGAGCCCGAAGGCCATGGCGAATTCGTAGTCGCGCTCGTCGTGCGCGGGCACAGCCATGATCGCTCCGGTGCCGTAGCCGCCGAGCACGTAATCCGCCACCCAGACCGGGACGCGCCTGCCGTTGACGGGATTGACGGCGTATCCGCCGGTGAATACACCCGTCTTCTCCTTGCTCAGCTCTGTGCGGTCGAGATCGCTTTTGGCGAGGGCTTCCTTGCGGTAGGCTTCCACCGCCGCATGGTTGTCGGCAGTCGTGACGGCGTCGACAAGGGCGTGCTCCGGCGCGAGGACCATGTAGGTGGCGCCGAAGAGGGTGTCGGGCCGCGTTGTGAAAACTTCGATACGCTGGTCTGTGCGCTCGATATCAAAGAAAACCCGCGCCCCCTCGCTGCGTCCGATCCAGTTGATCTGCTTGGTCTTCGTGGACTTGGGCCAGTCGACCTCGTCGAGCCCGGCGAGGAGGCGGTCGGCGTAGGCCGTGATGCGCAGGA
Organism: Opitutales bacterium; assembly: GCA_007134215.1. Classification (GTDB taxonomy): domain Bacteria; phylum Verrucomicrobiota; class Verrucomicrobiia; order Opitutales; family Oceanipulchritudinaceae; genus SLLG01. The sequence continues at coordinate 10,544 of SLLG01000362.1, forward strand.
CCCACTGGCGCAGGGCGCGGCGCTCCACGGGGTGCCCGCCGACTTCGGAGCGGCCGTCGATGACCTCCTCGTTGGCAAGCACGGTGCCCAGCTCCGGGCACCAGTTGACGGGCCGCTCGTCCACGTAGGCGAGGCCGCGCTTGAAGAGCTGGAGAAAAATCCACTGCGTCCAGCGGAAGTAGCCGGGATCGGTCGTGTTGATCTCGCGCGACCAGTCGAGCCCGAGCCCGAGCGCTTTCATCTGGCGGCGGAAATTGTCCGTGTTCGTCTTCGTCGTCTCGGCCGGGTGTACGCCCGTCTTCACGGCGTATTGCTCGGCGGGGAGCCCGAAAGCGTCCCAGCCCATGGGGTGGAGGACATTGTACCCCCGCGCCATCTTGAAGCGCCCGAGGATATCGGTACCGGTGAAGTTCTCGGCGTGGCCCGCGTGCAGGCCCGCGCCGCTCGGATAGGGAAACATATCGAGCACGTAAAACGGTGCGCGCCCGGCGTCCGGTTCGGCGCGGAAGGTGCCGTCCTTCTCCCAGAAGGCCTGCCAGTGTTGTTCGATTTCGCGGAAGTCGTAGTCTCGGCACGAGGTTGCCATCGGTCTCTTTCGTTCAGATAAAAACGGCGAAAGTGCCGCCCCGCCCGCGAAGCGTCAACGCCCGATGCGGCGGACGCACAATGCCCGTGACCGGCTGGATTTCGCTCCGCTCGAGCCTTCGGTCGCTTCGACGTATCGGCGGATTTACCGGCACTTGAAGGCGTCCGGGAATTGGATCGGCACCGACGACTTTCGTATCGCCAGCCGCGCCTCCGTCGATCCCGCGGGCAGGGGCCGGTTCAACAAGGGGATTGCCGCTCCCGGTCGTCGAGAAGGGCGGGCAGGGTGGTGCGGGGCGGGTCGAGGAGGAGGGCGTGCCAGCCGGCGGCGGAGGCGCCGTTGTAGTCGGCGGAGCGGCTGTCGCCGACATGGAGGATTTGCGCGGGTGCAAGGCCGAGGACGGATTCGGCAAGGCGGAAGATCCGTATGTCCGGTTTTTCGAAGCCCACCTCGCCGGAGAGAAAACAGTGCTCAAAGAACGTGTCGAGACCGTGGTCGGCGAGGACGGTGCGGAAGCGGCTGTCGCTGTTGCTGAGGACGGCAAGGCGGAGTCCCTGTCCGCGCAGGGTGGCGAGAACTTCCGCGGCGCCCTCGATAACGCGCCAGCGCCTGCCTTCGCCGAAGGCGGCGTAAGCGGCATCAAAGGCAGCCCTGAACTCCTTTTCCGGGAGGGAAGCGCTCCCGCAGGCGTCGCGGAAGACCCGCTCCCAAAAGGCGCGTTCTGAAGTGGGCAGCGTTTCCGAATGACGCCGGAAGGCATCGCGGAAGTCGCGTTCAAGGGCGGCCGGATCCGCCGTGACACCGTGCGCCGAGAGGATTTCCGCGTAGACGGCACCGACCGACGGACGGGGCGCGACAAGGGTCCCGCCCACGTCGAAGGTGACCGCGCGGACTGTTTCCGGAAGAACGGGCATACGGAATTACGCGGGCGTTTCCTCCGCGACCGGTGTTTCCGTGACGGAGATCCTGAAACGGGTGGTGGCGCTTCGCTTCATGGTTTCGAGCAACCCCTCGGGGGTTTTTCCGACGGGTCCGCCCTTGGAGTCGTCGTTTCTATTGCGGTCGGTGTGGATGTCGATGATCATTGCGCAGCATGGAGGATACCAGATCCCCGAAGAGGCTCATGGGTGGTGGAAGCTCTTCAGCGCCTCCGCCGCGCAGGGGCCGAGGCTCTCGTAGTATTCGCGGCTGATGGCGCAGGGCTTCCGCTCCGCGTCGAGGGCGACGAAGCGGGAAACCTCCACAGTCTGCGCCAAAGCGCCGAATTCGCGCCCCACCCAACTGGCGAAATTGGGCCGGTCGGGCCGTGTCACTTGCCAAGCGAAGGGTTCGATGGGCACTTTTTCGAAAAAGACCTCCGCGAAAGCGCGCTCGCGGGCTGCCGCCTCCGGCGGGACCGATCCATCGACGAAGACCGAAAGTCCGCCACCGCTCTTCTCCGGCGAGTGCCAGCCCATGTGGAAGTCAAGGGCGTGCCGCAAGGGCCAACGCTCCGCGGCAGTGCGGTGGAAGTCGCGCGCGGCCTTCACCTCGGGATACTCGAAGTCCCGCCAGTCGCGGTTGAAGTTTCCACACTTACCGCTGCCCTCATGGGTGTACATCAGGTCCTCGCGCCATCCCCCGAAGAGCGAATCGACGTTGAGGCAGGGCACCAGCGCCCACGCGAAACCGCCGCGGTCCACCGAGCCGTCCGCCAATCCGCGGGCGAGCGCGTCGAGCGCGTAGAGGCCCGCCCATTCGGAGTGGTGTTGGTACCCTTGCACCAAAAAGAGGCCCCGACATGCGGTGTTCGACGGGGGCGGAAAGAGGATGCCGTGCACGGCCCGTCCATTGCGGCTGCGCCCGATTTCGCGCACCTCGCAATCGCCGTGGGCGCGCAGGAATTCGATCAGCTCCCCGTGGCGGGCGCAAGCGTAGGGAACTCCGATCCCGACGTAGACAGGCTCCGCCGCGGGGGCCAGCCCGACCTCCGCGCCCATCGGCGTGGCGACGGCGGATTCGATCCGGTGCCACTCGCGAAGATCGGTGCTTCGAAAGCAGACTTTATCCAGGACTTTGCCGAAATTGTGGTTGCCCGGATAGTCGAAGCCCGGAAGCTCCGTTTCGTTGTTCTGGGGCCACTCGATGCGCAGCTTCAACGCGTCCGCGTGGGGCAGCACCCTTGTGAGAAAATGGTATTGGCCGTTGCCGGGCACAGTGTCCGGAGTGTCCGGAGACATGGTCACGCGTCCGTTCGCGCAATCCGTCACCCGTCCGCATGCCTGTGGGAAATCGGTTTCCACACGCGTTTCGTCACTCTTCGCGTCCTGCATCCGCGTAGAGCAGTCGGACCTTCCCCCGGTTGGCAAGCGCACCGGACCTGTAACACTAAAACTTGCATCCGGGGAGCGTTTCTTCAGACAAAGGAGATATGTCCTACCTTCCCGAAAAACGCGTGACGATGAAGGACGTGGCGCGGGCGACGGGCGTCTCGGTGATGACCGTCTCCTACGCGCTGCGGGGTTCGCGGGAGGTGTCGGCGGCGACGCGGGAGAAGGTGCTCCGTACAGCGGAGGACCTTGGCTACCGGCGGGACCCAATGCTCACGCGCCTCGCGACCTATCGCACGGCGAAGAAACGCTCCGACCGGGGCCTCGCGCTGGCGTGGTTGAATCTGCACCCCGACAAGTCGACCTGGGCTTTCCGCGGGAGCCATTTTTTGGAGGCGTGGGAGGGGGCGCGCCTGCGGGCGGAGAAAATCGGCTATCACCTCGATTCGTTTTCGCTCGCGGAGGCGGGCTGTTGGGAGCGACTCTCGGGGATTCTGCGTTCGCGGGGCATCGAGGGGGTGATTATCGGACAGCCGCCGCCGGGCATGGTGGAAGCGCAGCTCGAATTTGAGCACTTCGCCACCGTGGCGGTGGGGCGGGCGATCCGTCGGCCGGAGCTGCCGAGGGTGGTGCTCAATCACGTGGAACTCGTACGCCGTGTGATGGCGCGGATGGTGGCCATGGGCTACCGCCGCATCGGCCTCGTCATGGAGCGGGGCGAGTGTGTGAAAAACACTTTCCGCAACTTCAGCGGCTATTTCGGTGCCTGCGAGCAACTGGGCGTGCCCGCCGCCGACATCGTGCCACCCTTGACGCCCGGACAACTTGATGCCGACAACCTCGGCCAATGGATTCAGGCACACCGTGTGGAGGGCATTCTCGTGCACCGCGAGGACCAGATGGACCGCCTCCTCCCCGAGCTGGGACTGCGCGTGCCCGAAGATATCGGCTTTGCCCACCTCAGCACCCACCAGCCCTCCGAGCGCATCAGCGGCTTCTTCTTCGACCCCGCGCTCTATGGAAGCTGGGCGGTGGACTTGGTCCACTGGCTTCTTGATCGCGGTGAGCGCGGGGTGCCGGTGACGAGTCCCTCCGTCATTTTGACCGGCGGCGAATGGCAGGCGGGGCGCACGTTGCGCGACACGGGGGAGATCCGCTCAAGCGTGGAGGATGAGGATACCGGCGGTCAGACCCAGCACCGCAACCGCCGGTAGCGGGATGAAAGCGGAGTGTGAGTCCCGTTTTTAACCCTTTCCGCTTCCGCCGGATTGTCTCCTCTCATGCTCATGGGTGTCACCGTACGGTGGCATCTTCGCGATACGTGGATACAAATGCGGTACATGGATACAAATGACCTCCGCAGCCGTGCTCGGCGCGGACAATTCGCTGC
>SLLG01000138.1 GCA_007134215.1 Opitutales bacterium
CAAGACCAAGGACGGCCGGCAACCCCTCGTCGCTGCGCTTGCGGATCAACTCCGCAATCTCGTTCGCCACCCACCGCGCGCCTTCTTCCGAGGACGGAAATATCTCCGCCGGGAGACGCTCGAAGGGCGACCGCATTTGTGTTTCTGACTCCATGATGAAAACGTTGCCCCTCTTTATCGAATCATAAAAGACAATATGCAACCCTTTTTTAACTCTATCGGCTATTTTGTTCCCGCGTTCTTCGCTTTTCCTATGGACCCCATGGCTGAAATGGGGAAAGCGCCCGCGTCTGCGGCGCACCCCGCCACCGGCTGCGTGCCGGTACTCCTTCGCGACCGCGCGGCGCCGGGTCAGCCGGACTTGCGGTCCACCATTCGGCTGTATGCCTTCGGAGACAATCCGTAGGCACCCTTGAAAGCGCGGGAAAAGGCAAACAACGAGTTGAAACTCGTGCGCGAGGCAATCTCCGTCACACTCAGGTCCGTCGTTTGGAGCAGTTCCGCGGCAACGGAGAGCTGCGATTCGCGGATGTATCGGCCGAGGCTCACGCCGAGCCGGTCGCGGAACACCGCGCGCATGTGGCTCTCCGAATAACCGAGGGCCGAGCCGAGGTCCGCCAACGTGATGCGCCGGTGCAGGTTCGAGCGCACGTAGACATTGATCCGCTCCAGCAAAACATCCCGCACATCGTCGGTCGAATGGGTGTTCAACCGACCGGACGGAATCACCGGCAAGGAACACATCCGCACCAATAATTGGCCGAGGTCATGCGAGAGGATCAGCGTTCCCCCTCCATCGCGCTGCGCCGCAAAATAGGCCTCCGCGATTCCACGTAGAAGTGCCAAAGCGTCTTCATCCAGGACCCGCGGCGTGTCGCGAAGATCCTTGATGGGCGACGGCTCGTCGCATTCGAAAGTGATAAAGAGCCAATCCATCTCCCCCTTCTCCACGTCCATGTAGTGGTGGAATTCGTTGGGAAAGATGAGCGCGGCCTCCCCCGGTTCCAACTGGTGGGTTGCATTCCCCGCCCGGATGGGCCCGCCTTTTTCGAGAACCACGACCAACTCGAAGCGGTGATGGAAATTGTTGCTCACGCCTTCCGGAGCAAGCGCCTCCGTGTGCGTGCGGCGGAACAGGATAATGTTGTCCGGAACAAACGCGCCCGACAAACAAACCCCTTGGAAAAGGTTTCCCGGAGCGGACAGGCTGGCTATCGCCCGCCTGACTTCTTTGATCGCTTTGCTTTTCTCTGCCACGGCTGCAAACACTCAGTATGGGTGGATCGCTGTTCAATCACTTCGCACAAAATACACGAAGGCAAGAAACTTTTCAGCGGTCAGAATCGTATAGCCGTTGTTATACAGGTCAGCCCAACGAAGGGCCGGGTTATTGCGGGAATCGAGCATGAAATTGACGATCCGCGTGACTTGGCCGTGCGTGTTGAAGCTCGCCGGGGTCGTACCGCACAGAGCCGGCGTGTTGATTTCAATCCCGGACAGATCGAAGTCCGGCACGGATTCGGAGATGAACGCGGAATGCAGAGATCATACGGATCGCCGTCTTCCGCGGACGCAGAAGACGTCATGTAAACCGCAGAGAGAATAGCCGACAGAAAGCTCAGTATCCGACGGCCATTATTTGCCGGGTTTATACATCTGGTTTTCATTGTACAGTATCGATTGTTGTAATTATTTATCTTGTTTTTTCACCTTCCGGTCCCGCCGCTCCAATTGCTTCGCGCGGAAGTGCATCAACGAGCCGACAGCCAAAACGCTTCCGGCAACAAAGAGACATGCCAGCCGGCCCCAAAGCGGATTGGGAATGAGCAACAGGAGCGACAGAAAACAGCCGAGAATGAGCGCGTAGCGGCTGATCATGCGCATCTGCACCCAGTCGAGGCTTTTGCCCACCTCCCGCTCGAAGTCCACCGGCGTGTGCATCTTGCGGAAGAACCCTTCCGCCCGTTCGCGGTATTCCAGCGACGAACGGGCGTAAAACGGCAGACTGATGAAGTAGCCGAGAAAGGCCCCGCCAATGACCCAGAAGGTGCGCTCTTGGTAGGTCCATCCCATGTCCGCCACCATAGCGACAAAGGACGGAAGGAATCCGAGAAACATACTCGAAACCGCCGCCCATGGAGCCGTTTTCTTGATCAAAAAGCCAAGCAGCATGGGAACCGACGTTGGAATCATGATGAGCGTCACCACATTGAGGGCGATTTGGAAAAGATCGGTTCCCTCAAGGCGGCTGTAGAAGAAAGCCACGGAGATGACCGTGCCCCCCATCATGGCGCTGACGACCCGGCTGACGAGGATCTCCGCCGTCTGCGGAATGGCCCGGCGCCGCGTCACACGGAGGATGGCCGGGATGATGTCGCGCACGATGAGGGCGGCGTTCCGGTTGATGCCGGTGTCCATCGAGCTGATGGTGGCCGCGAACATGGCCACCACCATGATACCCATCAGCCCGTTCGGCAGGAGATATTGCGCCGTCACCGCATAGGCTTGCTCCGCCGCCTTTCGCGGATCCTCGTGGGTCGCGAGAATGGCGTCCTCATAGAGAAGACGCCCCGTCATCGGGGGAAGGAACCAGATGACGCAACCCACCGCCATGAGGATGCCCGCGAGCAGAGCCGCCTTGCGCGCCTCTTTGCCGTCCTTGGCCGAGAAATAGCGGATCGCTCCCTGAGTCATGTTGATCTGACCAAGCGTCTGTCCGAAGAAAACGGCCACCACCCACCAGAACGCGTACTGCGCGGCCGGAAAATCCGTCGGCGCGTTGATGAAGCGGAAATCACGCGCCACTTCGGGGTTGGCTGCGATCAAGTCCGTGAATCCGCTCCAGCCTCCCGTCGCCGAAAGACACAGGATGGCCACGAGAATGGTGATCGGCACGAGGATCAGGCTCTGCACGAAGTCGTTCGCCATGACCGCCCAGTTGCCCCCCGCCGTGGAATAGCCCAGCACAACGAGCCCGACCACGATAATGACCGCCTGTTGCGACACACCGCCCACCAAAAACTGCGCGAACACCGCGATGCCGTAGAGCTGGACCGCCGCCCACGCGATGGAGTTCACAACAAACAAATAGGCGATGAACTGCTCCGTGCGCGGCCCGAAGCGCTCCCGCACGATCTCCCCCACCGTGACCGCGCGCAACTGCCGGAACCACGCCGCCAGAAAAAGAAAGCTCAGTAACAGGACAAAGGTGTTGGCGAGGTAGATCACGAGCGGCGTCCAGCCCGACTGGAAAATCCCCGCGCCGTTGCCGACAAAAGTGTACGAGCTGATTCCGCTCATGAAAATGCTTGATCCGACCAGCCACCACGTTCCCTTCGCGCCGGCCCGGAAATAGTCGCTCGAGTCCGTGTTGAAGCGGCGGAAACTGATGCCCACGCCAAGCAGAAAGATGAGGTAAAGACCGATGATGAGGAGTTCGAGGTTCATGCCGATAGCTCAAATGAAGGGTTGGTGGTTCAAATATCGTCGGGGTATGGCAAAAAAATCGGAAGCGTTAAAGAATTTTTTTTTTTATCTTAACCCTTGACTCAGGCCATCGGAACAGGCAAAACGCTTTCCAGCCTTTTCAAACCTGATGCACACCTTTCAGAAAATCGGCTTTATTTATAAAACACCCGCCTGCCGCTGCCCGCAATCTCTTCGCCGCCCGTCGGCGAATGCCTGAACACAAAACCAACAAAACAAAGAGCACACCCGAACAATGATGAAAGCCAAGCTAACAACAACACTACTCGCCCTCGCCATTGCGGGGGCTTCCGTCCACGGACAGATCCTTGTGGCCGATGGATTCTCCGTCGACGAATACGATGACGGCACAACAATCAACGGCCTCGCTGGCGGAAGCGGATGGGACGGCAACTGGGCCGTCAATCTAAGCGATCCAAACAACGCCCTGCGCTACCAAGGCTCGAATGTTTCCCTGGGCTACACCGACACGGTCGGCAACAGCCTCGTCACAACGCCAGGCAGCCTCGAACTCCATCCCGGAGGATCGGGCGCAGGCGAGTTGAG
>SLLG01000035.1 GCA_007134215.1 Opitutales bacterium
AGCCCAAGCCCTGCCCAGCTGCGGCGGTTCCGAAATACGTCAGAGAACGCCCGAGCCCTCGACTCGGCTCATTGGTACGACGAACGTGGTCGTCGGCTTCAGCCATTGGTCAGACTGCTTGCTCTCTGCGTCCGACCTCGGAGTCCACCTGCCCAGCGCCGGGCGAGACCCGTCACCGAGCAGGCTGAGCCGCTGTCGCCAGCCACTCGACCGCGACTTCGGCGTGCCTCTCCTACCGACACGGACACGGCAGGGGGCATGGTGTGGAATCCACGCGTGACGCTCTCATCGCACTTTCGGGCTGCGGCGCCGCTCGAGCAACTCATGGTGCGCGGCCCAGAACCTCTCCGCCGCTGTATCCAGGCCGAACTCGCGTTCAGCTCGCGTGCGACCATGGTGGCCCAGCGAACGACGCTCGGGAGAAGTCAACTCGTTCATCGTCGCCAGCGCCGCCGCCAACCCTCGAACGTCGCCCGCGTCGACGAGGAAGCCGTTGTCCGTGACCAATGAGGGTACGTCCGAAACGCGCGTCGCGATGCACGGCACCGCTGCGGCCATCGCTTCGACGATCACGTTTGGCAGTCCTTCCGTGTCCGAGGTAAGCACGAGATAATCGATGGATGCGAGGAAGCTCGGAGTATCCACGACCAAACCCAGCAATCGAACGTGTCCGCGCAGCCAAGGATCGGCGGCCAACCGGGTGGACAACTCCTCCATGAGGATGCCCTCACCAGCAAAGACGACGAGGTCTGGCCGCTCCTCTTCGGGAAGCGCGAGGAGCGCATCGAGCAAGAGGTCGGGTCTCTTGATGGGCCGAAGGCCACCGAGGAAGCCAGCCACCAGGGCGTCATCGGCCACACCCCACCCCGACCGACACGTCGCCGCGACGTCCGGCGAGAAGCGCTCCAGATCGACACCATTGCGCACGATGCGGATCCGCGCTTCAGGCACGCCCTCGTGGGCGAGGCGCTCGGCGATGGCTGTCGCGTTTGGGAGAAAACGGTGAGTGACCCGGTTCGCGAGCGGCTCCAAGCGGCGCTGCCATCCGGTCCGACCAGGCGACAGCGAAAGCTCCGAATGCATGATCAAGGGGACCCCCGCGAGTCGCGCAGCCAGGCGGCCCCAGGTACCCGCAGTACCGCTCAAGAGCGTATGCACGATGTCGGGCCGCACCCGACGGAACCATCGGACGAGCGCGACGAAGAACCCCGGAAAGCTGCGTCCCTGACGCGCCACCATGTCGATGGTGAGGTTCAGGCGTGAGAGCCGTTGACGCAGGGGGGCGTCGTTCGTGATCGCCAACGTCACGATGGTCACCCGATGCGTCTTCAGGTGTCTTGCGCTCGCTTCCAGCAGCGACGTCAGTTGTGACTCGGCACCGCCCATCGCCAGGCTCGAGATGACGAAGACGATGTGCGGCCTCGCGCACTCCTCTTTGCCGGCACTCCCCTGACCGTACGTTCTCATCTCGTTGCGCCCTGCCGGGACGCCGGCGCACGACCGCTGTGCCATGACGACATGGCGAGTGCGAGTCCGAACGCCGTCCAGTAGAGGAAACCGTCCTGCGCCGTGATGAAGAGGTTGACCGCGAGCAGGAACACCACGAGCGCCAGTATCCGTGCCCCATCGCTTCCGGTCATGCGCCACGCCCGAGCCACGACGAACCCATGGAGGACGAGGAACAGCCCCAACCCAATCGCGCCAAGGTCGAAGAAGACCTGCAGGTAGGCATTGTGGGGAGAGGACACTCCTGTGAACTGACGACCAATGAACTCCCGACTCGCCCCGAAACCGTGCCCGACCACCAACTCAGCTACGCCGGCAGCCTGGATCTCCGAACCGAGCACAGACCAGATCAGGGTTCGGCCTCCACCGGTCGCCACGTTGACGTCCTCGAACCGATCCAGCAACCCTTGTCCGCCCGGTAGCGCGAAGCCGGCCGCAGCAACCAGGATGAGTGCCGCAAACACACCGAGACGACGCTCGCGTTGGAACGACTCACGCAGGAGCAACGCCAGCACCGTGATGAAGATCGCGATCATCGTGCCTCGGGAGGCCAAGAGGAGGAGCGCATACGCCATGGCGGCCAACCCGACCCAAGCCAGGAGTGTCCCGTACCCCTGCATCGGGATCCGACGACCGCCCAAACGGCCAGCAAGCAGGAGAACGAAGCCGATTCCGATGAAGAACGAAACGATGTTCTGATCGACCGTCACGCTCCCCCGGTACGCGAAGTCACCCTGCACGGCGCTGATGATGACCCAGGCACTCACCGTCAAGGACGTACCGATGGCGGTGGTCACGACCGTTCGAACACCGCCGATGGAGGAGAACTGGAGCCAGATGAGGGCTCCGAACGGGTACACGATCAACTGCCTCATGATCGCTGCTCCGCTCGGGCCATCACTTCCCACGAGCGAAATGATCAGCGCCACGAGAAACGCCCCGTACACCCAGGCGACCCAACGTTCGAGTCTCAGACCACCACGCGCCACGGCCGCGAGGACGCCGAGCAAGAGCGCGCCGTAGAAGGGGTAGAAGAGCTGATCGACGGCCGAATCGACGAAGATCGTCGAGACGAGCGTAAATGTCACCCAGTAGGCCGCGACGACGAGTTCAGCGCGAACCCGCACCATGACGAACACGATGCCCAAGACGATGGCCGCAACCGCGATGATGGCCACGTCCACGCCGATCGCGATCGCAACACCGAGCGCGAGACCGAGGCTGATGCCCACCGCCCACCCGGCTGATGACAGGGTGCTAGGGGCTACGCCTGTCACCGCCGAGCACCACCAGCATGAGCGCATTCCTGAGCGATCATCCGCTCAAGCTTACCGCGTCATTGGCCGGACGCCTGACGCAACTGCGTGCCTCACAATGCGACGTGGTACCAGGTGACAGTCGCATTTGCGCAGCTGGCGGTTGGATCCGACGCGCGGTGCCGTTTCGCGTTGGATGATCACCGCCAGGAGTAGCATGCGATCGAAGGGGTGATGACACTGAAGCGATGGACCAGGGGGCACACGGTCGTCCGAGGCAGCCGGGTGCATGGGCACTAGGGTTGCGTTCTACCTCCCCTCGCTGCGGGGTGGCGGCGCCGAACGCAGCATCGTGACATTGGCGAACGCGTTCGCAGCGCGAGGCCTCGACGTGGACATGGTATTGGCGACCGCCGAGGGTCCGTACCTCGCTGACCTCGCCTCTGACGTCCGTCTCGTCGATCTGGGTGCGCGCCGTGTGCTCACGAGCCTGCCGGGACTCTCACGCTATCTACGGGCCGAGCATCCTCGGGCGTTACTCGCAGCGATGACGCATGCGAACGTCGTTGCGGTCATGGCACATCGACTGTCCCGGGTATCCCTACGCTTGGTGCTGAGTGAACGCAACACACTCTCTCGCTCGATGGTGAGCGTGACATCACTCCGCAGCCGCGGCTTCCTCCGAATGCTGCGGTACGCGTACACGCGAGCCGACACGATCGTGGCCGTATCGAACGGTGTGGCGGACGACCTCGCGCACACCGTCGGCCTCCCCAGACAACGCATCGAGGTCGTCTACAACCCCATCGTCTCGCATGCCGTCTTCGAGAAAGCCGCGGAACCACTCGATCACCCCTGGTTCCAGGCAGCAGCTCCCCCTGTCATCCTGAGCGTGGGCAGGTTGAACCCGCAGAAGGACTACGCAACACTGCTCCGCGCGTTCGCCGAAGTGCGCCAGCAGATGACCTGTCGGCTTGCGATCCTCGGCGAAGGCGCGTCGCGCGATACACTCGAAGCGCTCGCGCGCGACCTCGGCGTTTGGGACGATGTCACGATGCCCGGATTCGTCCCGAATCCTTTCAACTGGATGCGCAAGGCATCCGTCTTCGTGTTGTCGTCGGCTTGGGAAGGCCTTCCCGGGGTCCTGATCCAAGCTATGGCGTGTGGCACGCCGGTCGTGAGCACGGATTGCCCATCTGGACCATCCGAGATCCTTGCGGGAGGAGTCTGGGGGAGGCTGGTGCCCGTCGGCGATGTCGAGGCGGTCGC
>SLLG01000302.1 GCA_007134215.1 Opitutales bacterium
ACCCGCCGACCCGCAGCGACGCCGTAAACGAAGGTCAGCGTCCGCCGCCCGGATAGATAAGCAGCCGGTCGGGGATGAGCAGGGCGATAGCGGGGCGACCGTCCCCGGTAAAGTCGGCCACCCTTGCCTCGCGCGGCTGGAAGCCCCCCGCCCCGCGGCGCGGCCCCATGTTCACATTGCGGTCGAAGAGCGTGAAATGTAGATAGCTGCTCCAGCCGCCGCCGCCGCGCGGGAGGCCGAGGATTTCGAGGATGTGGTTCTGGGCATCGATGGCGACAAGTTCGGGTGTTCCGTCGCCCGAAAAATCCGCCGCGTAAAAGCCCATGTAACGCATGTCTTCGAGGTCGGTTTCATGGGGCTCGAAGACATCGGCGAACTCGATGCGCGGACGGTCGAGGGGCAGCACCATAAACCGTTCTTCCCCGAAGACCACCAAGCTGCGGTCGCCGTTTCCGCTCAGGTCGACGAAGCGCCCCGCCAGCGGGGTGACGGGCGGCATCCCCACCGCGTCCGCGAAGCGGAGCACGTCCGTCCGGTCCGGCCGGTGTAAGTGCAGCTCATTGCGCTCGGCATCGAAGACGAGAAACTCCCCGTCGTGCTTGAGGGGGAGGCGCAGACGGCTGCTGCCGGGACGGGCGTTGAACTGGTCCTCGATGCGGAAGTCGCCGTCTTCGTAGCGCAGCACCCGGACAAAGCCGCTGCCGGCAAGGAGCCATAGGGGAGGCCCGCCCCCGCCGTCCGGAACCAGCGTGAGCCGGTTCACCTCGACGTCGCCGAGCAGGCTGCGCCGCAAATCACTGTCCTGCGCCGCTTCTTCGAGCCCGTCTTCACCGACACGGAAAATCCGCACCGCCTCGCGCTGGCCCACGAGCACGAGATGCGGGTCGCGCCCGTCGACATCGGCGAGGAACATGGCGCGCGGATCGCGGTTCTGCCCTTCAAGGGGAACCGACCGCATTTCCCACCGGAGCGGATCCGTGTCCTGCAATCGTGCGAAGGTGAGAAAAAAATCGCGCCCGCGCTTTTCGAGGATGACAACCGCCGGCTCGCCGCCCCGTTCGACCCGGCCCGCGCAGAGGAGCAGCGGCCGGCCCTCCACCGCAATGAGCGACGGAAAGGCGAAGCGGCCGGCGTCCGTCAGCAAGGACACACCGACAAGCCCTTCGTCGGCGCTCGCCACGACAAGCGCCTCGTTCTCCAGAAGCGGATGGCCGAATGCATGGACGGCGGAAATCGCCGAAAAGGAGGGAAACGCGACCGCTTCGGCAAAATCGCCCTCCTCGTTTTGCGCGAAATAAAGCACCTCCGCCCCACCCGGATTCGCCGCGATAACGGCCTGCCGGCCGCTGCCGCTGAAATCGCCCGTCGTATAGAGCCCCGCGTCGCGCAACCGCGAAGGCATCGCGTAGCTCCTCGCCTGCAAGCCGGTCAACGCCCCGCCCTTGTCCGCCGACACCGCAAGCCGACCGGTGCGGACGATCCCCGTGCGCTGCTCCGCATACACGAGAAGGGGACGCGCTTCGCCGTCGTCGACAAACAGGTGGCTCGTGTGCGCGACGTCCATGGGGAAGAGGTACTCCGGCCCGAATCCCCCGCCCGGATACTGGAAACGCACGGCGAGGTGGCGCTGTGTGCCCTCGCCGGAGAGGTAGGCGATATCCGGCGTGCCGTCGCCGTCGATATCGGCAACGCGCAGCCCGGAACTGCTCGACGAGGCCAACCGGTAGCGCACCGGCTCTTCCATTTCCCCGTCCTCGTTTTGGTAGAACAAGAGGATGTCTTCGCTCGCAAGGACGACCAGATCCGTGCGCCCGCTGTTGTTGAGATCGACCGCGCGGATCGATCCTGGCCACTGCCGCGGCTCGAAGACGCGCGTCTCCCAGCGCTCCGTGAATTCTCCGTCCGCGTCCTGATACAAGATCGTGAGCGGCACGCGGTTGCCGGAAAAGGCGAGGTCGAGCCGGCCGCTCCCGTTGAAGTCACCCACCTCGAGGGCGTGCGCGACCTGACCCGTGACGACCGTACGCCGGTCGTAGGCGGCGCTGTCGAGCACGGGTTCCCAGCGGTTGCGCCGCGCGCGGCGCGTCAGCGCGGCGGGAGGCTCGCCCTCGGCGCGGCGGAAGAGCATCTCGACCGACCCGCGGTCGTTGTTGATGACGGCGAGATCGAGGCGGCCGTTGTTGTTGAGATCCCCGTAGGCAAGCGACCGCGTGTTCCAGTCGAGCTTGAGCACCTCAGGCCCCTCGAGGATCACGGGAATCTCCGCATCCAACCCGCCGTGGGCGAGCGTGCCCGCGACGAGCAGACAAACCGTCGTCAGAAAATACCTTGAGTCCACCATGTCCAGGTTCAGTCGTCTTTGGACTTCACGACGCCTTCCTGCCGCAGACCGTAGGGCGTCTTTATCGTGCGGGAAAGAAAGACTTTCTCCAGTTCGGAGAGATCCGGAACCGGCGGAAGCTCGTCCTCACCCGTCATCGACATGAGCGCCCGCATACTGATCGCGCTGCCTTCCATCATCCGCCGCAGGTCGATGTATCCAAAACCCACCGCGTCGTCAGCGGACCTGCCGAGGTAATCGCGCACGACGGGCCGGCGCGCCAGACCGCTCCCGGGCTCCGCCATGAGCGCGAGGACATCCCGAAGCTTCGAAAGGTCGCCCTGGGCAAACAGGAAACGGTCGCCCGTCACGGCGAGTCCCTGCTGCGCCGCCTGCCCCTGCTGCATCATCATCGGCACGGTATAGAGCGTCGCGCCGAGGTATTCGTCCTTCTGCAACATGCCGTCCATGCCAAAGGACGCGAGCAGGCGGTCCACGCCCTCGACAATGCGGTTGCCGTCGCGCAGGCTAAAGACGAAGATGTTTGTCGACATCTGCATCTGCTCCATGAGCGGCACGCCCGCGGCGTCCTCCGCTGTCGGTTCAAAACCGAGAATGACAAGCTCGTCCGTGAAATTGCGGAAGAGCATCTGATCGAGGTCGACCCCGCTCTGCGAGGCGAGCTGCCCCTTGTACGCCTGGTACATATTCCCGTAGAGCGGGGAAATCTGCGGCACGAGCCGGTCGACCGCACTCAGGACCGCGCCGGTGTCGTAGCGCGCCACGTTGACGCTCGTCGCATTCGCGGGGACGTAGTCGAAATCCGGAATACCGCCCCCGGTGTAGGCGAGCAGGCTGTTCACGAGTCCGCCGCGCTCCTCGGTCTCGAGGCCGGAAACGTAGCGGGCCGTCTCTTTGTCGACCCGCGCCGTGTAGAACATACCCCGCAGGGCGTCGATCCGGATGAGATCGAGAAGGCGCTCAGGCGGAGCGATCATACCGCCCTCGACCATCTGCGCCGCGTCCTTCATAAGCGCGGGAACGACCTCCCGCAGGACGTCGTCCATAAAGTCCAGCCGCGCGAACGCGCGCACATCGGCGTCCGCGAGAGAGTCTTCACCGATCTGGTAGATGGACCGGTCGGCAAACGCGCTCGCCAAGCCGCCCGTGACCTCGCGGATGATCGTGGAGACCTCGGTGGAACCCATCGAGAAGACCGCGAGCGAATCGTTGTACAGGAAATACCCGCGCTCATGGTCCTTGCCCGCTTCTTCCGGTTCGTAGACGGTGAATCCGTCGACCTCCAGCTTTTCAAAAGGAAATTCGTCGTCCTCGCCGCCGTCCTCCTGCCGCAGGTGGGCAATGGCTTTTTCGACGAGCGCCTGCTTGCCGTCGTGCGTAAGGAGAATACGGATACCTGGGCGGACGCGGCTCATGACGGCCTCTTCGTCGGCGTCGTCGTCCGTGAACCCGGCGAGCGCCGCCGGATTGGCCGCGGAGACGCCGACGGCCAGCCGCCCGGCGAACAACTCGCGCGCCTCCTCTTCGGTAAGGCCGAGATTTTCCCCGGCCCATGGAATCACCTTGCGCACGTCAAGCTCGAGGCCCCGCGGAAGTGTTACGCCGAACGAGGAGAGCATGCCCCGCACAAAGGCCATGTAATCCTCGTTCTGCGCGATGTCCCATGCATCGTTTTCGGACCAGCGTTCAATGATTCCGACGAGCGGCAGGGTCTCCGCGAAAAGGAGGGTATCGTCGCCGAAAAGAGCGGCGGGCGGTTTGTCCGCGAGGGACAACGTGGGGCCGAGAACAAGCGCGGAGAGCGCGGCGGCCAGGCGGATAGGTGTGTATTTATTCATTTGAGGAAGAACTGGTCGGCGGGGTGTTGTAGCGGAACCCGCTGTTGGGGTTGCGGGGGTCGAAGGCGAAGGCGTCGCGGTTGCGCAGAAAGCGCTTCAGCACTTCGGAAGGAATGGCGAATCCCAGCCCCTCCGTGCCGAAGCCCACGACCTTCATGTTGTTCACGCCCACGACTTCGCCGCGCAGATTGAAAAGCGGCCCGCCGCTGTTGCCGGGGTTGATCTCCGCCGTCGCCTGGATGAAGAGGTTGCCGTTGATCACGCGGTTGCGCAGGCTCACGATGCCCTCCGAGACCGTGCGCTCAAGCCCCAGCGGATTGCCGATGGCAAAAACGGTCTGCCCCTGCCGCAGCGACTCCGAGGAGCCCAGCGGGACAGTCTCGAACCGCCGGGGATCCTCCGTGCGCACGCGCAGCAGTGCGAGATCCCACTCCGGGCTCGTCGCGACGATCTGCACGTTTTCAAACACGCGGCGCTCCAGCCCGCGGCCGTCGCGGTCGGGGTCCTCGAAGACAGTCACGCGCAGGTCGTGCTCGCCCGCGATTACGTGGTCGTTGGTGATCACCCAGCCGTCGGCGTGGATGATGAACCCCGAGCCGAGGCCCGTGGGCGTCTGCACCAGCACCACCGCCGGTCCCACGCGGCCGACGAGATCCTGCACATTCTGAAAGGGAAGCCCCGTTTCCTCACGGAAGAGGAACTCCGTCGACAGGCTCGCGCGGTCTTCGATGGAGATGTCCGATATCTGCAGGATCGCGTCGCGCGGGATCGAAATCACCGTGAAACCGAGGTCGACGTATACCCGGTCCGGTTTCTCCGCGAGGAGCCGCGCCGAGACGGACGTGCCGTCGACCAAGTCAAACACCATGACTTGGGCGGACGCGGACGCCGCCGCGAGGGCGAAGAGAAAAACACGAAACATACAGCGCATTATCTCCCGCGCTTCTCCGGATTCAAGCCTGCGGCGGGAAAAAGTATGTCAAAAGGCGGCGGTCCCGCCCGCTCCGCGAAACGCGCCAATCCTTCCGCCACGGCGTCGGCATACTCCCGGAAGACCGAAGGCCGCTCCTCGCCCGCGACCTCCCGCAGCCCCTCGTAGTCGCCCGCCTGGAGGCGCGCGTAGGTCTCCCGGCTGTTCGCCACATACGGCTCCAGAAACACTGTCGGGGCGGGAAAGAGCCGGTTGGCAGCGAGATTGCGCGCCCACACGTAGGGATTCTCCGAGACGCGGCGGGCGTTCGGCCCCCGGTAGCGGAAGGGCGGCAGCCCGCTCGCCTCCGCGAGGGCCTCCGCCAGCGCCTCCGCCAGCGGGATCTCCACCCGGTCATGGCCGCGCAGGAGCCGCTCGAGCATGAGCACCCGCTGCTCCGCGTCCGCCAGCTCGGCGGAGCTGTAGGCGCCGTTGACAATGACATGCGAGTGGTCGTGCTTGACCAGCGACGGCTCGTCGGGGTCCGGCCATGGCACGGCGTCGATGTGGAGGCACAGCACGAGATCCGCCCCCCACTCGCGGATGCGCTCCGCCCGCGCGCGGTTTTCCGCCGACACATAGAACATACGGTTGGCGAGACTTTCGACAGTTTCGGGTTCCGGCGGCGACTCCCCGTCGACTGTGAGCCTCGCGTCCGCTTCCGCCAAAAAGTCCTCCGGGCGCGCGCTCGTCACCGGCGTGTCATCCTCCCGCGTGAGAAAAACCTCCGCGCCCAGCCCCTCCAGCCGCTCGCGCACCATAAAAGCGATCTTCAGCACAAGGTCGCCCTCGACGACCGGCGGATCGTCGCCGATGCGGAAATGCCGGTGCTCCATGCGGCTCCAAGCCCCGCCGAGGTGGCCGGGGTCCAAAGCGACGCGCCAGCCGTCGAGCGCGCGGCCGCCCGGGGCGGCTGGAATGTCTTCGACGGGGGCTTCATCCGTCTCCGCATGCTCCGACCCCGCGTTTTCCTTCCCGTTCCCCGCCAGCGGGTCGACGGCAAACGCGATGCGGTAATAAACCGGGTCCCCCGATCCGCCCTTCCGGACATACAGGGCATCCTCCGACAGATCGATGAGCCCACGGTCGAGATTCGCCGAAACATACACCCCGAACAACCGCTCCACCATGTCCTCCCGCGCCGCCGTCCCTTGAAAGGCGTCCAGGCGCCGGAAATCCGCGCCGGCCGAAAGGCTCCACGCGAAGACCGCCAGAAACGCCGAAAACGCCGTCATTTCCATGCACGCATCCTCCGCCCCGGCCCGCCCGCGGTCAAGACCGCCCGCCCCGGCGGCGGCGGCCGGGCACACCACAAACGGTTCCATTGCCTCGCCGCAGGCGGGCCCCGGCGGCGGCCGGGCTTAGCCGGTCGGAACGGCGTGCGTTTCCGCGGCGGCGGACACGCCGGACTCACGGCTCCACGGCTGCGGGCGGGCGCCGCCGCGGCGCGTCATCTGGAACTGCCAGAGCTGGACGTTGCGCGCGCGGAACGCGCCCGCGCAGGACAGCAGGTAGTATTCCCACATGCGCTTGAACCGCTCACCGTATTCGCCGCGGAAGCGCGGCCACGCCTCCTGGAAGCGGCGGTTCCATTCCATGAGCGTGGGGTCGTAATGCGGCCCGAGGTTGTGAACGTCCTCAATGACACAATACGGCTCGGCGGCTCGGACGGCCTGGGCGGGCCCCGGCAGCTTGCCGTTGGGAAAAATGTATTTTGAGATCCACGGATCAGCGTACGCGCTGGAATGGTTGCACCCGATGGTGTGCAGCAGGAAGATGCCGTCCGGCTTGAGGCACCGGTGCACCGTATCCATAAAAGTGCGGTAGTTGCGGTGCCCCACATGCTCGAACATGCCCACGGAGACGATCTTGTCGTAGCTGCCCTGCATGGTGCGGTAGTCGCATTCGAGGAAGTCCACCGGCAGTCCGGCGCAGAAACCGCGGGCGAAGGCCAGTTGTTCCGTGGAAATGTTCACTCCCGTGACACGGCATCCGTAGTGCTCCGCCGCAAACTTCGCCAGCCCGCCCCAGCCGCAGCCGATGTCGAGGAGGTGGTCGCCCGCGCGCAGTTCGAGCTTGCGGCAGATGAGGTCCATCTTCGCGAGCTGCGCGTCTTCGAGCGAACAGCCGTCGGCCGCGAAATACGCGCAGCTGTATTGCCGGTAGGGATCGAGGAGAGCGCCGAAAAAGTCGTTGCCGAGATTGTAGTGGCGTTCGGCGACGATGCGGGCGCGCCGCCGCGACTGCGGGTTGCGGAGAAGAGCCGCGAGGAAAGCGGGCAGGTGCCGGAGGCCCGCCGAGACACGGTCTTCAGGCCGGATGCGGAGGAGACGGACGGTCAATTCGTCGATACGCGCGCACGTCCACCAACCGTCCATGTAGGACTCGCCGAGGCCGAGGCTCTTGTCGCGGACGACGCGCCGGTAAAAACGGTCGTCGAGCACGCGGATGTCCCAAGGGTTCGAGCCGTTGATACCAATGCCGGTCGGCTCGAACAGCTCTCTGATCATTTTCTCTGCCATCCTGTGCGGTCTCCCTTCAAGCGCGAACACGGCGCCATGATGAAACTTTCTCCGGCAGCGATAACGATTCGCCCGCCCGCAGGCAAGCCCGAAGACGGTCACCCCGACCCCCGCGCAACCGGGGGCTGAAGCTCCCCGGCTACTTCTGGAACCCGCCCCCAACGTTCTCGGGCTGCTTCAGCGCCCGGTCGACGGTGCGGGCGATGACGCCGTCGAACGATCCGTTGGAGAAAAAGCACACGACCCGCGCAGCGTCTTCGCGCAAATCCGCTTCCACCGTCTCGCCGAGCCGTCCGTTGCTGCCGTGCGATGTCGCTCGCGGCCCGATCATCGCGGCCATGGCGGCGAAATCGATGCGGTCCGCCTCGCTGTAACGCTCGGGACGGAACACCCCGCCGAAGTGGACGCGGTCGGCCAGCGCAAAGGCCTCCGCAAAGGCGGCCTCGTGCACCTTGCGGCACGCCGTGTTGGAGCGCGCCTCGAAGCACGCCACAACTTCGCGGCCGGGAAAGCGTGCGCGCAGCCCCTCCAGAGTTCCCGCGACCGCCGTCGGGTGGTGGGCGAAGTCGGAGACAAGGGCGAGCCGCCCGTCGTCATAAAGCACCTCCTGCCTGCGCTTCACCCCGCTGAACCGGGCGAGGGCCGAGACATCGAAGTCCGCCGGCTCCGCGCAACCCGCCGCGCGCGCCGCCGCGAGAGCCGCCATGGCGGCGTTGCGCGCGTTGAAGAGCCCCCACTGCGGCCAGCAGACTTCCGTCCAGCGCCGCCCGCGCCACTCCAGCGCGAAGCGCGCCCCCGCGGCATCCTCCGTATACTTCGTTATGCGCAGATCGTTGCCTTCGCCCGTCCCCACGCGCAGGACCTCCGTCCACGGCACGTCCACGAGCGCGGCGAGCGCGGGGTCGTCGCCGTTGGCGAGGATGCAGCCGTTGCGGGGAACGAGGCGGATGACATGGCTGAAGCTCCGCGCGATGTCGGCGAGATCGCGGAAGATGTCGGCATGGTCGAATTCAAGATTGTTGAGGACGAGGATGTCCGGCGCGTAGTGGACGAACTTGCTCCGCTTGTCGAAGAACGCGCTGTCGTACTCGTCGCCCTCGATGACAAACGGTCCGCCCGCGCGCCCCGCCGCGGCCCCGCCCGGCAGTCCTTGCGGCACCCCGCCGATAAACCAGCCGGGGCCACAGCCCGCCGCCTCGAGAAGGTGGGCGCAGAGCGAAGTAGTCGTCGTCTTTCCGTGCGTGCCGCACACCACCACATTGCGGCGCTTGCGCAGCACCTCCGTGCGCAGCAGCTCCGGCAGCGAGACCACCGGCACCGCGCGCGTCTCCAGGAGCCACTCCACCTCCGGATTGCCGCGCGCGTTCACGTTGCCGACCACCACTACATCGGGCGCGAGCCGCGCCAGCCGCTCCGCGTCGTAGCCCGGCAGCGGCTCGATCCCCGCCGCCGCGAGCGCCTCGCTCATGGGCGGATACACCGCCTGGTCCGCGCCGATCACCTCGTGCCCCAGCGAACGCATGAGGATGGCCGCGTTGCCCATCCCCGTCCCGCCCACGCTCATGAAATACATCCGCATCCGCACAAAGCGACCAAACCCCGCCGCCGCGCGCAAGCGTGAAGCGTATTTCACGTCGTCGGGCGGCCTCGGTCCCCAGCCCGCACGCGGATGTAGCGCTTGAACGGACCGGGCCGACTGGCGCGACGGGTACGCGCCCTGCGGGTTACGACCGGAAGGCAAGCCGTCCGGATACGCGCTGGCGATGCCCGGCCTGCACGCTTATTGCGGAAAAATGCCGCCCATCCGCGCCTACCCGCACGATTTCCTGCGCCGATAATAGAAAAGGACCGGTACAAAGAGCAGCCCAACGATCATCCCGTAGTGGCCCGGCTCCGGAATGATCGCCACGATGTCATCTTTGTAGGGTCCGATCTGGACCATGAAATTGCGGTCGCCACGGTTAGGACTGCCGGGCGGAAGCGCTTCGTCGCCAAACGTTGCGTCGGGCGAATTCTGTCGCTCAATCGCCCCGCCGATACCGGTGAGGACGATGTTGCCGTTGATCTCCTGATAATAGCCGCTGCCCGAATCATAAAGCGCAAGCGCCGCCTCGTTGTCGCCTTCCTGGTTTCCAAGAACAGTGACGAGGGCCTGCTGCGAGTAGGTCGTGCTGCCGATTGTCCAGCTCTCCTGTCCGACATCCCGGACAACGTTGGTTCCCCAGCGTTTGGCGATGGTTGAATCATTCCCGAATGACTGAACATCCTCACCAATGTCATCGTCGGACGCGCGGCCCCGGCCCCAGCCCACATGGTAGCCGAGCGTATCCAGCTCCCCGCCGCCGTCGTGCAGCGTGGCCGCCGAGACCGAAGGTGTCTGCGTGAGACGGAATACCTTCAGATCGACGTCATCCGCCACCTGCACCGGTGTGAAACTCGTATCACGGGCATACCACGTCGACCCGTCAAAACTCACGTGGGAGCGGAGTGAAACATGGTTTGCCGTGAGCATGTACCCAAAGCCCAAGTGCACAGCGGAGCCTTGCGGACTCCCGCCGCCTTCATCGGCGATCCGCGCGTTGGCCGACCACGGCAAGTCGAAATCCTGCGGGGCTGCCTGATTCGCTTCATTGTCGAGGCCGAAGAGCAGGACAGCATCAACGCTGACGGCGAAAACCATGCACGAAGATACGATAAACGGAAGTCGATTTAGAATTTGCATTGGTCGGATATGGAGTGGTGTTAGGTCATGCAGGTGAGATTAAACAACGGTCTTCGAATTAGACTCTTGAACCGTTGAGTCAAACCTCAATGGCGCTCGGATAAGCAGGTGATTCCCTGGGAGCGCGGGAGTCTCGCCCGCTTTCGGAGCCGTGCAGCCTATCGAAAGGTGGCTTAACCGAGCGCCATTGGAGTCAAACCTTTCGTGGCTTATAGCACGCCTTTGACAACGCCAAATCTGTTCTTTCGGAAAACGTAGAGCTGTATCATGGAAAGGAGCGTAGCGACCCGGATTGGATACCAGCGTCTGGATGGGCTCCCTCGATCAAGCGATCACTCTCGACTCTTCAAAGAGAGTATCCGGGCAAAAATCCTGCCCTTTAGGCCACTCCACAGTTCCCATGCTGACCCTAACCTGCTGGAAGTAGGATTTATCCTTCAACTGGGTGAAAATTCCCTTGTCCAAATAAGGGGACACATCGAATTCTCTTCGCTCGCCGTTGGTGAACTCCAACAACAGGCAGTAATTCCCTTCCGGGGTGACTTTAGTGACGCGTGGATTCATTTTATTTCAGGGGTTCGATCTTAAAGACTTCTTGTCCGTTTACGGCGAGTTCCCAATCCGCCATCAGCTCATCACGGTGAATCTCGATCCACGCCTGAACTAATTTCATTCGGCTTTTTTGAATGCCGCCTTCGATGATCTCGCCGTCGGGAATCCCGACAACCGCCTCCTCGCCCTGATACTTGACGTGGATATGCGGACGTTTGTGCTTGCCCGAATCAAAGAAATACAGGGCTACGATGATCCCGTAGAACATGGAAATGACAGGCATGGTTGATGGAAATATCTCAGGATTTCCGGTTTTTCTCAATTCTATTTGCCCATCAGTTGCAATGGCCGTTCCCAAACTAGGCAACCGCGCTCGCTTGAAGCGCGAAATCACAGGCATCCGGACCACCGGACACTCCGGCCCGACCGGCAGGATGGCGACCGGTTGCGGCGGACGATCTGGTCTCCCTCCTCCGTCGCAAAACGTCGCACGGGCTCCGCAGCATGGTAGAGACGCGGGCGGGCGGGACCTGTAAACTGTGCCGCCATGACCCTTGAAACCGCCCCCGCCTGCGACGCCCGCCGCGCGACGCTCGACGAACCCATCCTTATCGGCGCGAGCTGGTATCCCGAGATGTGGGACCCCGCCGAGTGGCCGAAGGACATCGCGCGCATGGGCGAACTGGGCTTCCGCATCGTGCGGCTTTTCGAATTTGCGTGGAAGCGCTTTGAACCGGAGGAGGGCGTCTTCGACTTCGACTGGGCGCGCGAGGTGCTCGACCTCTGTCACGGTGCGGGCATCGCAGTGATGATCGGCACGCCCACGGCGGCCCCGCCCGCGTGGCTCACGGAGAAATACCCGGAAGTGCTCCTCACGCGCCCCGACGGGCGACGCATCGGCCACGGCAAGCGCAAGCACTACAACCACCACAGCCGCGTCTACCGCGGGCACTGCGCGCGGATCGTCCGCGCCATTGCGGAGAACCTCGGCGGACACCCCGCCGTCCATTCATGGCAGATCGACAACGAAATGTCGGGTTCGGACTACGGCGAAGAGACCCGCGCGCTTTTTCACAAGTGGCTGGAGGCACGCTACGGGACCATCGAAGCGCTCAATGAGGCATGGGGCCTGCACTTCTGGAGCCAGGCATACGACCACTTCGGGCAAATCCCCATGGTCGAGAGCCGCGTGGGCAGCATCGAGGTACCGGAGCGCCACCACCCCTCGCTCCTCATCGCCCAGGCACGTTTCCAGAACGACGGGTGGACGGAGTTCATCGACGCCCAATGCCGCATCCTCCGCGAACGCAGCGACCGCCCGGTTACCTCCAACATGACGGAAAACCCCGGCATGCACTGGTACCAGCACAACCGTGTCCTCGACACCGTGGGCACGAGCTGCTACAAAGACCTCGCCCACTACACCTGGACCCTCTACACCTTCGACCGCATGCGCGCGGAGAAGCCGCGCCCCTACTGGCTGCTGGAGACCGCGCCGAGCTGGAGCGCGGGGGGCCGCATTTGGAACATCCACATGCACGGCGGGGGCATCCGCGCCTTCAGCTGGCTGTCGCTCCTCATGGGCGGATCGATGATCCTCTACTGGCAGTGGCGGCAGCACTGGGCCGGACAGGAGATGCTCCACGGCACCCTTGTCACGGCGACGGGCGGGTGGCGGCCGGGCGTCGAAGCGCACCGCCGCCTCACCGCCGAAGTCGCGGACCACGAGGCATGGCTGCGCGCCCATCCGCCCGCGCCCGCCGATGCCGCCCTGCTCTACAGCAACGAGACGGCATGGGCCCTGAGCATCGACCCGCATGACGACGGCGTCGTCTACAACAAGCTCTGGCGCGACGACTTCCACCTGCCGCTAGTGGAAAGCCACTTCCACCGCGACGTCATCGCGGAGGATGCCGACCTCTCGCCCTACCGTGTGCTCGTCGTCCCGATCCTCCATTTCATGAAGGAAGGCACGGCGGAAAAGTTGCGGCGGTGGGTTGAGGACGGCGGCCGGCTCCTCCTCGGCCCCATGGTGCATACCCGCACTCCGGAATACACCCTCTGGAAGGACCGCGCCTACGGCGGGCTCGAAGACCTCATGGGCGCCGACGGCCTCTACGGCTTCCCCCACAAGTGGATGGAGGACCGCACGACGGTGGAGGGGCCGGACTTTCCCGCCGCGCGTCCGAAAATCTGGGGCGAGGCCTATACGCCGCGCGAAGCCACTGTCCTCGCCCGCTACAAGGGCGGCTACGGCGACGGGCAGGCCGCCGTCATCGACCACCGCTTCGGCAAAGGCCGAGTCATCACCTGCGGCACCTTCACCGGCCCCGAAGCAACCATGCGCCTCTTCCGCATGCTCGCGGATGACGCCGGATTGCGGCCCGCCGCCTCCGCCGATCCGTCTGTCATTGTCGTGCCCCGCGCCGCGCGCGAGGGGACCGGCGCCGCATACGGTATCGTGAACATCAGCGAGGCGCCGGCCTCCGTCGAACTCGCGCACGCCGGCACCGACCGCGTAAGCGGAAAGCGTTTCGACGGCCCCGTGACCCTCGAACCGTTGCAGGTTGCGCTTGTCGATTGCGGCACAGGTCCGTAGACCCCTCCCTTTTTTGACACCCCCCTCATGAAAATTCTCGTCACCGGCGCGGCGGGACGCCTCGGAAAATTCATCTGCCGCCACCTACACGAAGCGGGCCACGAGGTCCGTGCCACCGACCGGACCCGCGATCCCTCGCTGCCCGTGCCCGTCACCGTCGCCGATCTCACCCTGCGGGAGACCGCTTATCCGCTTGTGGACGGGGTCGAGGGCATTGTCCACCTCGGGAACATTCCCAACGCCGGACGCTCCGACGCGCAGACGACCTACACCGTCAACACCGCCGCGAACATCCATCTCTTCCAGGCGGCCGTCGAGTCGGGGGTTCGCCGGATTGTCTTCGCCAGCTCCATTCAGGCCGTCTCGGGCAGCCGCACCCTTGCCGAAAACGCGCCCAGCGTCCTCCCGTACCTGCCGTTCGACGGTGAACTGCCGCCCTGCCCCGACACGACCTACGGTCTCAGCAAACAAGCGGGCGAGGAAGCCCTCGCCTACTACGCCCGCCGGCACGGTCTCCACGCCGTCGCCCTTCGCTTTCCGTGGCTCACCTCACACGAAAGGATCGCCGCCTTGCAGGCGCACGAAGACGGCAAAACCATCGATTCCCGCCAAGCGCACCGCGTCCATCCCGACGAAGGCTTCTCCTATCTGCCCTTCGAAGACGCCGCCTCCCTCGTTGAAGCTGCCCTCCGGCGTGCCCCGGCGGGATACCGTTGCTTCATGCCCGCCCACCCGCGCAGCCGCCTGCACGGGCTGCGCCCAAGCGAAATTGCCGCCCGCTACTTCCCCGGTGTCCCCCACAAACGAGACCTCGACGCCCTCGGCAGCCTCTTCCACCTCGACGAAATCGAACAAGCCCTCGGCTGGCGCCCCGCCGCGTAGCAACGGCGCCACGCCTCCGTCGACCCCGTTGCCAACGCGCACGGACCGGCAATCCCCGCCACCCACCGCCAAACCGGCCATTTGAATAATGCATTTCAACCCCTGCCGGTTATAGGCAGTAAAAAGAATTGGCTTGACAGTGTTCAAAAGCATGGCCTCGAACTGGTGCAGGTCGGAATTGTCC
>SLLG01000265.1 GCA_007134215.1 Opitutales bacterium
AACGCTACAGACGCGCGGAGAAGGCATGAACTTCTTGAGGCCGCTGCTCATGCGGGTTCCCACATGGCTTAGGTGGTGGGCGCGATTGGACTCGAACCAACGACTTCTACCGTGTGAAGGTAGCGCTCTAACCGACTGAGCTACGCGCCCGGTGTTTCCGGAGGGTGGTTCTGGAAAGGGCGCAGAATAGGGCCTGTCGGCGCATCGGCGTCAACGAGAAAAACGGCACCTTGTCACGAATGTGGGAAAACGGCCGCTGCCGCGGTCCATTACGGTGAATCTTCGCAAATCCGGCTTGTCTTTCCTCAGGATTTGAATTTTGTCGGGATATTGTAGGAACTCTTTTCATCCGCCCTTGCTTGAAGTGAAGCCCGTCTTCCAATCGTGTTGCGTCCCGTCAGCGCGTTTACGCGCGTATCCGCTCTGCCTTGCCGTGTGTCTGGCCCTTGCATGTGCCGGGCGCCCGGCGGGGGCGGATTCTTCCGGGGTCTTGTCGTTTGCGCCGCATGAGCGCGCGTGGCTGGACGATTTGCCGGTGATCCGGGTGGGGATGGACCCGTATTGGCCGCCGTTTTCCTTCCGCGAAGACGGGGAGAGTCTGGTGGGATTCGACGTGGATCTGCTCGGCATTCTCAACGCGCGGCTCGGGGTCACGTTCGAGATTGTGGAGGCGGAAAACTGGGAGGCGCTTGTGGGCATGGCGCGCCGGGGCGAGGTGGATGTGTTGTTCTCCACTGCGGACTCACCCGAACGCCGTGAGTTCCTGCTTTTCAGCCGACCTTACGTCGATTTCCCGATGGCAGTCATCACCCGCCGCGAGAGCCCGTTTCTTCTCTCCGTCGAGAGTCTGGCCGGGCAGCGGGTTTCGGTCCCGCGGGACTATGTCTACTTCGAGTGGCTCCGGCGGAATCATCCCGAGATCACTATCGTTCCGACGGAGAGCAACGAGGAAGCGTTGGTGCTGGCGGCCCGAGGGGAGGTGGACGCGACGGTGGCAAACCTCGCCAACGCGAGCCACTACATCCGCGCGCGCGGCCTGACGAACCTGAAGATCGCGGGGATCGCGGACAAATCCTTTGAGCTGCGCCTCGCCGTGCGGCGCGACTGGCCCGAGCTGGTGCCGTTGCTCGACCGCGCGATCCTGTCTCTCGCGCCGGAGGAAAAGGCCGCCCTGCTCGCCAAGTGGGTGTATGTGGAGCACGAGGACTTGATCGTCTGGAGCCGGGTGCTGCCGTATGTGTGGGGGGCGGCGGGTGTGGCCACGCTCACGATTGTATTTTTTGTTCTCTGGAACCGGCGGCTTTCGCGGGAAGTGCGGCGGCGCAGAATGGCTGAGGAGCAATTACTCTGTGCGCAGGCGAGGCTCACCGGCCTGAACGAGGAGAAGTCGCAGGTGATGAACATGGTCGCCCACGATGTGCGCGGGCCGCTCACAAACATCCTGTGCCGCCTCGATCTCGTCGGGCACGGCGGTTATGTCGACATCGCCAAATTCCGCCGGGCGCGGGATGAAATCAAGGCGCAGGTGCGGCGCGTGAACAGGCTTCTCGAGCGGCTGTTGGTTGTGAATGCCCTGGAGAGCGGCAGCTTTGAGCCGACGTTTGAGCGGGTCGAGGCGGTTTCGCTTGTTCGGGAGACGGTCGACGGCCACCGCGGACCGGCGCAAAGCAAGTCCATCTCACTGGAAGAGCGCTTTCCGGAGGTTCCCGCGTATCTCGAGTCCGACCGGTCGGCGCTTGCAGGGATCGTCGGCAACCTTGTTTCCAACGCGATCAAATACACGCCGCGCGGCGGTCGCGTGACCGTAGCACTCGAATCGCGGGGCGGATACGTCGCTGTCCGTGTAGCGGACACCGGTCCGGGATTCGACGACGAGGACAAGGCGCGCCTGTATCAGAAATTCACCACGCTCAGTGCGCGTCCGACCGGCGGAGAGAATTCCTTTGGTCTCGGGCTGGCGATCGCAAAGCATTACGTCGACGTCCTCGGCGGACGTATCCACTGCGAAAGTAAGCCGGGCGAAGGGGCGGTCTTTTCGGTGGAACTGCCGGTGGGCCGGGCGAAGGCCGGGGCGGGCGGAGAGAGCGGCTCCTTTGGCTGCGGAAAACCATTGGCCGGCGCGTCTATGCCGCTCTGATCCCGGGGCCTCAACCTTTCTCGAAGACAAGGTGCAGGCGCCGGATCAAACACCTTCCGAGAAGCAGGACAGCGGCAACGAGGGCGACGGTGTATCCGGGGAACCAGTCGAGCGCCTTCATGAAGACCTCCGCGTGGGCCGCCTCTTCGTCGAGCGCCGGTTCCTGCGCGGCGCGCAGGCTGGCGACGAGGAGGGTGTAGAAGAGACTCGCGGCGGCGAGGGCAAGGTTGAGGGCGAGGCCTTTGAAGCTGAGGACGGTGGCGCGCTGCGCGGAAGGGACTTCGCGGTTGATGTAGTGGCTTTGCAGAAACGCCACGAGGGTGAACATGGCGAAAACAAAGGGCGTGAAGAACACACCCCACACCGGCACGGCGAAGCGCACGCCGACAAGGCCGAAGAGAAGCACGGCGGTGAGAATGAGGAGATTCTGAAAGGGATTGAACCGCCGGACCATGCGCTTCGCCACGGCGGCAAAGAGGATGCCGAGTAGGTTCATGCACGCGGCGATGACACCGAAAGCGGCAACAGGAATATCGATGAGGCGGAGGTATTCCGCGTGGATGATGACGTATTGGCGGGCAACGCTGTCGAGGGCGACGCCGCCGATAATGACAATGAGGACAAAGCGGTGGTCGAAGGTCCAGAGCGCCGCCCGGCCGACGTTGCGGAAGGCGGTGCCCACGACGCGCGCGGCGGGGGCTCCCGGAGCACCTTCACGCGCGGGCTCGCGCATTCCCCATGCGGCGTAGAGCGCGGCGAAGGCGTGGAGAAGGCTGAGAAAGAGGGGCAGGCGCATGGCCGTCTCGCGGCTCAGTTCCACGGGGATGCCGACGGCGCCGAGCAAGCGGTTGGGCAGGGCGGGGTCGTAGAGTGCCGCGCCGACGAGCATGGAAAAGCCCATGGCGGCGGAGGTCCAGCGCACGGCGCGTTCCAGCGCGTCCGGCCAGTAGGCTTCGAGCCCTTTGTCTTTGAGCGTATCGTAGGCGAGGGCCTCGTCCGCACCGCTCACCATGGCCTCGGCGAGGCCGCTGCACACACGGTTGAGCGCGAAGAGCGCGACGGTCCACAGCCCGGCGTCCATCGGCATGAAGGCGAGGACCGCCATTTCCACGACCATGAGGACCGCGCCGATGATCACGAGCGTGCGCCGCCCGAGCACGTCGGCGAGCGCGCCCGAGGGCACTTCCGCCACCACAATCGTGAGCGCCCAGACGATGTTGAGGATGGCGAAGGCTTCGAGGCTCAAGCCGAAGTCAAGAAAGAGGAGAGTGAAAACGGGGTAGTAATAACGTGCATTGAAGAACAGACGGAAGGCGACAAACCGTTTCAGGTTGCCGTCACTGAGTGCCCGCCGCCGCTCCTCCTCCATGGAAGCACTGCATGGGAGGTGAGGGCGGCCCCGTCAACCTCCGCGGCGGCATGGCCGTGATCTGAGATATCAGCGCGGGGCTGCCGGTCGGCTACGCTGTCGATTTCTCCGGCGTGCCCGTGCCCGTTCCCATTCCGGCCCGGTGACGGTCACGGAATTCGCTCGGGCTCACACCGTAGGTGCGCTTGAAGTGTTCGGAGAGATCTCCCTGCTTGCCGAAGCCGCAGGCGAAGGCGATTTCCGCGATGGTTTCGCCGGAGCCGACCAGCTTTGCGGCGGCGCGTTTCAGGCGTTCGCCGAGAACGTAATCGCGCAAGGTTCTCCCCGTCGCCGCGCGGAAGCGGTTGAGAAGCGTGCGACGCGTGACGCCATGGCGGTCAGCGAGTTGCCCCA
>SLLG01000235.1 GCA_007134215.1 Opitutales bacterium
GTTAAGCCACCTTTCGATAGGCTGCACGGCTCCGAAAGCGGGCGAGACGCCCGCGCTCCCAGGGAATCAACTGCTTATCCGAGCACCATTAAGGTCAACGGCTACCGGCGCGAGCTTGACGTCGCGGACGCCGTCGTGCGTATGGATTATTCGGTCAACGGCGTGCGCTTCCGGCGTGAGGCCTTCGTCAGCGCCCCGGACGAGGTATTTGTGATGCGCCTGACAGCCGACGCGCCGGGCCGGATTTCCTTCGACGCCGACCTCGACCGTCCGGAGCGCTTCACGACGGTCGCGGAGGACGACCGCACGCTGCGGATGTTCGGCGGCCTCAACAACGGCTGGAACTTCGGGCGCGGAGTGCGCTACGCGTCCCTCCTTCGGGCCGTCACGGACGGCGGGACAGTGGAGACCGCCGCCGGCGTCCTCTCCGTGCGCGGCGCGGATGAAGTGCTCCTCTTCTTTACGGCGGCGACCGACATCAAGACCTTCGCGGGGCGGAATGTTTTCGACGCGCGCGAGGCCGCCGCGCGCGACATGGACGGCGCTGCCGTAAAGGCGTACGACGCGTTGCTGGCTGCCCACCTCGAAGACTACCGGCGCTACTTCGACCGCGTGTCGCTGCGCCTCGGCCGCGAAGGGGAGGGGGGCGCGCAGGCAAAGCTGCCCATGCCGGAGCGGTTGCGGGCATTCCGCGGGGGTTCCGCCGATCCTGATCTTGCCGCGCTCTATTTCGACTTCGGTCGTTTCCTGTTGATCTCCTCGTCGCGTCCGGGCGGGCTTCCCGCCAATCTTCAGGGGATCTGGGCCGAGGAAATCCAGACCCCGTGGAACGGAGACTGGCACACGAATATCAATGTGCAGATGAATTACTGGCCGGCCGATTCGACCAATCTCGCCGAGCTGCACGAGCCCCTCTTTTCGCTCATAGAATCCCTCGTCAAACCCGGAACGCAAACAGCGCGGACCTACTTCGGCGCGCGCGGCTGGGTGGCCTTTCTTCTCGCCAACCCGTGGGGCTTCACCTCGCCCGGCGAGTCCGCCAGCTGGGGCTCGACCGTTTCCTGCTCCGCCTGGCTCTGCCAGCACCTGTGGGACCACTATCGCTTTACGGGCGACCGTGGCTTTCTCGAACGCGCGTATCCCACCCTCAAGGGTTCGGCCCTCTTTTACCTCGACATGCTCATCGAGGAACCGGAGCACGGCTGGCTCGTGACCGCGCCCTCGAACTCGCCGGAAAACGCCTTCCTCATGCCCGACGGCACCAAGGCCCACGTATGCATGGGGCCGACCCACGACATGCAGCTGCTGCGCTACCTCTTCGGGGCCGTGGCCGATGCCTCGCGCATCCTCGGGCGCGACGAAGAGTTCCGCGCCATGCTGGAGGCCACTGTTCCGCGTCTCGCACCCACACGTGTCGGCTCCGACGGGCGTGTCATGGAGTGGCTCGAGGAATATCCCGAAGCCGATC
Organism: Opitutales bacterium; assembly: GCA_007134215.1. Classification (GTDB taxonomy): domain Bacteria; phylum Verrucomicrobiota; class Verrucomicrobiia; order Opitutales; family Oceanipulchritudinaceae; genus SLLG01. Next base: position 1,469 of record SLLG01000235.1, read on the forward strand.
CGCACCACCGCCACATCGCCCACCTCTGGGGCCTCTTCCCCGGACATGAAATCCACCCGGCCACGACGCCGGACCTCGCCGCTGCCGCGCGGGAAACACTCGAAGCCCGCGGCGACGGCGGCACCGGCTGGAGCCTCGCCTTCAAGATGGGCATGTGGGCCCGCCTCGGCGACGCCGAGCGCGCCTACCGCCTCTTTCAGGAGCACATGAAGCCCGCCGACATCGAGACGACGCAACAGCGCTGGAGCGGCGGCACCTACGCCAACCTCTTCGGCTCCCATCCGCCCTACCAGATCGACGGAAACTTTGGCGGCACTGCCGTCATCGCGGAAATGCTCCTGCAGAGCCACCTGCCCATGGAAGACGATCCCGCATCCGGGCAGATCCACTTCCTGCCCGCGCTGCCCGCCGCATGGGCCGACGGCGCTGTGCGAGGCCTGCGCGCGCGCGGTGGCTTTGAGATCGATCTCAAATGGGCCGACGGCCGCCTTTCCAGCGTGACGGTGCGGGCCATCCGGGGCGGCCGTACCGGTATCCGCTACGGCGACGCGCAGGGCACGCTGGAGTTGGCGGCCGGTGAGTCCGTCACACTCGACGCGGCTCTGCGACCGATGTGAGGGCGGGGGAAAAAATATCTGGTTTTGCTTTGATTTCCAGGTTGACAGGTGGCTTTCATTGGCTTTCATGAATCGGAAAGAACTTCATATGAAATAAAGCAACTCGCTGTTCCGCCCCTTTTTCGCTCTTCTCCGCGGAGAATTCCCTCCTCCGGATGAACTCACCCGATCCTCAAGCAACAACCCAGTATGAAAAGTACCCTTAAGCGGGTTTCCCGCCTTTTCGCCGCGTTTGCCTGCATGGCATCCGCTGCTTTTGCCCAGCACGACCCCGGCCTCATCGCCTATGAAGGCTTCGACTACGAGGTCGACAGCAGTATTGAGTTCCAAAACGGCGGATTCGGCTGGGCCGCCGCGTGGAACTTCCGGCAAAATGTCTTGGGCGGCGGCGCCGGAGGGCCGATCATGAATTCGGCCATCGTCATGCCCGGCAGCCTCTCCTACGACGGGCTGCAAACCTCGGGCAACCATGTCCACCTTTACGGCGACTTCGCCGAGCTGCAGTTGGCCCGCCGCCTTGCCGAAGCCCTCCCGAGCGACCCCGGCACAAGCCTCTACATCTCGTTTCTCGGCCAGCGCGTGGGCCCGCCGGCGGATCCCGACGACACCGTGCTGTATCCCGAGGGATACCCGTGGGGCGACAACCTCTATCCGCGCGGCGCGGCCGTCCGCTTCTTCAACAACGCCAATTCCGAGCGTCTCTCCGCCGGGATGTTCTCCAACCGGACACACGGTAACTGGATGCTTTACGCGCAGGGTTTGGACGATCCGACGGACGTGTCCTGGACCGAAGCCGTCGCGTTCATCGTCATCCGCGTCGACTTCAACGGAGACTCCACTGTTTCCGACGACATCTACATGTGGGTGAATCCGAATCTGGAGCACCCCGAGGACACGTCGACGGCAGACCTCGCGATCCTTGGACCGATGGACGGGGCCAATCCGGTGCATTACACGGGCTTGACGGTCGTCAGTCCGTTTGTCGGTCACGCCAGCGGCAACCGTCCCCATGCCGAGATGCTCCTCGACGAGCTTCGCATCGGGCGGACCTGGGCGTCGGTCACTCCCCTCGACGACGGTCCGGGACCGGTCGATCCCGATCCGGGCTTCTACGTCGATCCTGTTCTCTCCGGGCACTATTATTTCGGGGCCGGCTGGTCGCTCTGGATGCCGGACGGCGACGAAGACGACTGGGGCTTTATCTACACCGCTCTGCGCGAAGAAGGCGGCACGGGATGGGTCCACCAGGAAGATTTGGGCTGGCTCTATTTTATGCCGGGTGACGTCGCTGCGGGCGGAGTCTTCGCATGGTCCGAAGAGCACGGGTGGATCTACGCGTGGAGCGCGATCACCGGAAACCGCTACTACAGCTACACCGCACAGGGTTTTGCGTTTTGGGTACAGTAAATACAGGGACATAGCACAGATAGTGTGTTTCGTTTGGGCAGGGGGCCGCGTCACTGTGGCCCCCTGTCTTGCGATTCCGCGCAGGTCCCGGAGCGGGATGATTTGAATTATGAAATACGCAGCAACAGGCATCGCACGACTCACCTTGGCCCTCGCCGTTTCCGGGGCGAACGCTTCCGCGCCGCCGGACTGGGAGAACGAGCAGGTCATCCAGATCAACCGTGAGCTGGCGCGGGCTACGTTCGTGCCGTTCTCCACGCCGGAGGCGGCGCGGGAGGGTCCGGATGCCGCGTCGGACCGCTACCTCTGTCTCGACGGCGATTGGAAGTTCCATTACGTGAAGCACCCGGAAGAGCGGCCGGTCGATTTTTACCGCGAGAATTACGACGCGGCGGGGTGGGA
>SLLG01000046.1 GCA_007134215.1 Opitutales bacterium
AAGCCCGTGTTCAGCATGAAACGGGGATTTTATGCCGAACCATTTGTGCTGCGGCTCACGACGGACACGGCGGCGGCGGAAATCCGCTACACGCTGAATGGATCTGAGCCGACCGCGGACAACGGGAAAGTCTACTCGCTTCCTATTGCCGTCGACGGTTCTACGACGGTCCGGGCCGCCGCTTTCACGAAGGGCTGGATCGACTCGGCGGTCGGAACGCACAGCTACATTTTTCTCGATAATGTAATCGCACAGCCCGAGCGTCCCGAAGGGTTTCCGCGCACATGGACATGGGGAGCGGGCAGCGGGCACACACGGTATGCCGACTATGAAATGGATACGCGCATCACGGAGCCGCACGGAGGCGAAATCCGGGAAGCCCTCCGGTCGCTCCCCTCGGTTTTCGTGACGACAAGCGTGCCGAACCTTTTTGACACGGACACCGGCATATACGCCAACGCGGGCGAGCGCGGCGAGGAATGGGAGCGTCCGGCATCGGTCGAATGGGTGACGGCCGACGGAGAGACCGAGTTTGAGATCAACTGCGGCCTGCGCATGCACGGAGGGTGGTTCCGCCGACCGGATGTCGCCGACAAACATTCGTTCCGCTTGATGTTCCGTGCCGAATACGGTGCCGCCCGGCTGGAACACGATGTCTTCAAGGTGCCCGGAGCGCCGCGTGAATTCAACCGTTTGGTCCTCCGGGCGGGCGGTAACGATGGATACACATGGGACCGGGCGCGTGACACCGAACAGTATATACGCGATGAATTTGGACGCCGGCTGCACCTTGAGATGGGGCACAATTCGCCGCACGGCAAATTCGTCCATCTCTACCTCAACGGTCTCTACTGGGGACTTTACAATGTCGTCGAGCGGCCCAACCAACACTTCTCCGCGTCGCACTTCGGCGAAGCGCCGGATGACTGGGATGCCCACAAGCACGATGGAGAGCTGAAACACGGGACACGCGATGCCCTGAACGAAATGCATCGCCAACTGCGCGAACTCTCCGGGCTTGGAGACTACAAGCAGGTGCAGGGTCTCAATGCCGACGGCACGCGCAATCCGGACTATCCCGTCTACTTCGACAAGCACAATTACATCGACTACATGATTCTCAACATGTGGGCGGGCAACTACGACTGGGTGTTCAACAATTATTGGTTCGGGCGTAAGCGGACGGAGGACAGCACTGGATTCAAATACTACCTCTGGGACTTTGAGGACACACTCGGTCTCATGCCGCGTTCTCCGCTCGACGTGGAAGTGCCGCGCGACATCGGCCGGCGCATCGAGGACACAAGGGTTGTGAAGCCGCACTACCGCTTGATGGAATATGCTGAATACAGGCTGGATTTCGCCGACCGCGTGCACCGCTACCTGTTCAACGACGGCCTCCTCACGCCGGAGCAACTCATCCCGCGCTACGGGGCGCTTGCCGATCATGTCGAAATCTCAATCTACGCGGAGTCCGCGCGCTGGGGCGACCAGCACTTCGGGAAGGCACCCTACCTGCGGCCGCAGACCGTCGAACAATGGCGCGAGATGCGCGACTGGATTCTTGAAAGCTACCTGCCGCAGCGCACCGGCATTGTCGTGAACCAGTTCCGGGCAGAGGGTCTGTACCCGGCGACGGACGCGCCCGCCCTTTCCCGGAGCGGAGGATATGTCGGCCCTGAAGGCATTGACATGACCGCGCCCTCCGGCGGAACAATCTACTACACGCTCAACGGCGCGGACCCACGGGAACGCGGAACCTCGGTCGTCTCGGCCCATGCGGTTGAACACTCCGGGGCAGAGAGTCTGCTCGCCGGACTCGAGGGCACGGCGGTTCTCAAAGCCCGTGTCTTGCGCGACGGAGAGTGGAGCGCGCTTCAAGAGGCCGAGTTCGCGGCAGTCCCCGTCGAGCCCCACGACCTGTCGGCGGGGCCGTATGTTTTCGATCACTGGGACAGTGAATCGCCCGCGGGAACATGGCCCGACCATATGGTATTTGAACAAACCGCCACCGGCGATCCGGATTTGACCACGCCGATGGACGGACACTGGCAGTTGCCGTACAATCTGACGAGCCGCAGCCGGATCAAGGGTCTCGGCAGCCGGGGCGTCTCCTTCATCAACACAGCGAACGCGCAGGACGTTTCGGGTGCCGGATACCTTGGCGCGGCCCTGTTGCTTTTGGATACACGTGAGGTGGATGATGTCTTCGTACAGTGGACCCATGAGACGGTGACTCCCAACGAAAGGATCTACGGGATGCGGTTGCAATACCGCCGCAACGGCGCGGGCGCGTTTGCGGATGTCCTTGATGACGACGGCGCACCGTTGGAGTACGTCAGCGATTCCACGGCAGGGCACACGGCGTTCTTCGGACCCGTGCGGTTGCCGGAGGACGCTGTCGGGGAGCCGCATCTGGAATTGCGTTGGAAGTATTATCACATCGCCGGTGGTTCCGGTCCTCGGGCGGAGATTCGGCTGGACGATATCCGTGTCTCGGGCGAATCCCCCGGGCCCGCCTCGGCGCTGGTATTCGAAACGGGTTTGCCCCTGTGGAGCCAGAGCGGGGATGTCTTGCCGACGGTATTCGTGCGGGCCGTCGACGACCGCGGATGTACCGATAGCGGATACGCCGGTGAAGTGAGCCTTTCCGTCGCGGGCAACGGAGTCCTTGAGGGCGCGGACACAGTGGGGGCGGAAAGCGGGGTGGCGGCTTTTGCGGGACTATCCGTCGGCGGTGCTGGCGAGCTGTCCCTGATCGCCTCGGGCAGTGGACTTGACAGCGGAGAAAGCGACCCATTCCGCGTCATCCGACTCGTCGAAGAGGTCATGCCGCGCTATATTCAAGGCGACCAGAATATCAACAACGACAACCTCGACCGGGTGCCGTTCGCCTTCCGCCTGCGCATTGAGGGTTTGAAGCCCGAGGCGACCTACCGCTATGGCAACCGCGTGATCGTACCGGAGGATCCCCCGGAGCAGAACGGCGCGGGCAACGCCATTTTGGTCACCGGTCCCGGTAGCGGGTGGATTCGTAATCTCGATGCACCGAGGTTCCACGCGGATGATCACGGTTCAAGGCACCTTACCTTCACAACGGACGCGGAGGGAACCTACGCGGGATGGTTTGTCACTGAGCCGAGTGGAAATGCCCGATTCACTCCCGGAAACAAGGTCCGGATGCGGGTATTCCTGAACGACGGTGCCGACGGCGAGGAGTATTTTCACTACATTACGGCGCAGAGTGCGGTGACAGTGACGGCCTTCGGCGGCGGAGTGAACGAGGGAACCGCGCTCTACGCTGAATCGCCGGCGGCGGAGCGGAATTTTGTCGTCCTGTACGGTGATGAGAAGGGGCAGGGCCGCCCGTTCGCCGCGACCGTCGTGGAGGCAACGGGCGCGCCGGTGGACGGGCGCTACGCTGTATTTTACGAGGATCAAGTGTCGGGCCGCGCCGGACGCTGGGGTACATTGATTCCCAATGGACTGCACGCGGGAATTCGGCGGATCGAGGAGCGGGACCGGGAGTCAGGCGCTATCGTCTCGGTATACACAGCGTCGGCGGGCATTCTGCCGACGGCGCTGGCGCGTTCGGGCCGGGACGCCGTCGGCATCCGCGTGCCTTCGGACGCCGCAGGGGAGTATGCCTTTTGGCAGGCGCGTCACTTCACGCTGGCCGAATTGGCCGACCCCGCGGTTGCCGGACCGTTCGCGGATGCCGACGGTGACGGACTGGAGAATCTCCTCAAGCACGCGCTTGGGTTGGACCTGTTTGAGAACGCGGCAACCGCGCTGCCGGATCTGCGTGTGGAAACCATTAACAAAGATGAAGTGCTTGTTGTTGGGTACCGACGGCTCCTTCAACGCAGCCATCTCGAGTTTGTGCTTGAGGTGTCCGTGGACCTGACGAAATGGGCGGTTTTGGACGAATATGGAACCGGACCGTTGATCGAGCCCATGGGCGACGGGCGCACGGAGCGGGTTGAGCAAAGTTACGTCCTCCCATGGGATGCGGATGCATTGTACTTTCGTCTGCGTGCGCGTTTGATGGATGAGTAGAGTCCCCTCGAACGGTCCATGAGGTTGTGCACGCGGCCGCCTTTGTCGTCCGGAACCCGAAGTCACGAAGTCAGCAGCAAGAGACAAGTCACTTTCACAAAATCGAGCCTTGGCGCGGTATCTCTCAGCTTTCGTCCGGCATCTCGAAGAATTCGTCGAGGATGCCGGGGTTGAGGATGTATTCTTCGATGGCGAAGGCGGTTTGGAGTTCGCCGTCGAAGTAGACTTCTTCGTGGAAGGGCACTTCGATGCCGTCGCGGGTGCGGAAATCGCGGTAGAGGACTTCGACGAGGGTGTGGTCTTCGCCGCGGAAGCGGGCCTGGCGGGCGCGTTTGCGGAGGAGGTAGTTCTCTTGGTCGATGTAGAAGCGCTGGGCGGCGCGGAGCGGACCGCGGTAGTCGAGGATGTAGCAGAGGCGGCCCTCGATCTCGGTCTCGCCCGCGATGGTCATGTACTGGCTCTCGTCAAAGAAGAGGACGGCGGGAAGCGCAAGTTCGGAGGTGAGAATGAGGCTGGAGGCATCGTCGTCGCCCAGCGGCGTAGCGTCGGCGAGGCGGCCGGAGGAAAACCCCTGGATCCACGCGCGCGTGCCGTCGTAGCCGATGCGGAAGCCGCGCTCGTCCTGTTCGAGGCGGTAGCGCACGCGGTTGGGTCGTTTGAAGGCGTAGTTGACCTCCATGACGGAGTCCTGCTGCGTGAGAGTGCCGACCTTTTTCACGGTGAGGAGGCGGTCGACGAAGACGCGCCCGCCCTGGGCAGAGATGGCGTTCTCGAGGATTTCGTGGAGGAGCTGGCGTTCCTGGAAGGGGGTAAGCGCTTCGGTGGCTTCGTAATCGATGGCGACCGGGCGGGGACGCTCTTCGGCAAAGGACTGCCGCTGGGACTTCAGCAGCCAGACTGTGCCGCCGATGCTCAAGAGCAGGGCCAGGAGGATGCCGACGACCTGGTAGGCCAGCATGTGTTGGTGGAGGTGCTGGCGCAACGGGCTGGCGTGCGTGATGTTCGGGGGAGGCATAACGAAGAGCTTGCTTGGTTTTGTCTGCGCGAAATTCTCCCGTGAGACAAGAAAAAGCGGACGTCCGCGCTTTGTCAGCTCTCTCCGGGCATTTCGAAATACTCGTCGAGGATACCCGGATTGATGACATATTCCTCAATTTCGAGGATCGTCCGGACTTCGCCGTCGAAGTAAACGGTTTCGCGGAAGGGCAGCGGGATGCCGTCGATCGTGCGAAATTCGCTGTAGACGACTTCGACCATAGTTTCATGCCCCCCGCGGAGGCGGGCGAGGCGGGTGCGCTGGCGGAGGAGGTAGGACTCTTGGTCGATGTAGAAGCGCTGCTCCGAATGGTTCGGCCCGGTGTATTCGAGGATGAAGCATGGATGCCCCTCGACCTCGCCGCGGTCGGCGAGGGACATGTGCTGGGTTTCCTCGAAGAGAAGCACAGCCGGGACGGCCAGCTCGGCGGAGAGAATCAGTCCGGAGGCGTCGTCGCCTTCGAGCGGCCGGGCCGGGCGGAGGCGGCCCGCGCTGAAGACTTGCATCCATGCCCGGTTTCCGTCGTAGCCGAAGCGGGATCCGCGTTCTTCGTGATTCAGGCGGTAGCGCACGAGGTTGGGACGCTTGTAGGTGTAGATTGTGTTTACCCTCGACTCGCCTTCGATCAAGGTCCCGATTTTCTTCAGCGAAACCAGCCGGTCGATGAAGATGCGCCCGCCCTGCGCGGAAATTGCGTTTTCGAGGATCGCGCGCAGGTGCTGCCGCTCCGCCATGGGCGACAGCGTCTGCTGCACTGCATCGTGCTCTGGCGGCCTCTCCTCCTGCGGTCCGGCGCCTTCCGTGCCCGGACCGCGGTGCGATTGCAGCCAAAAGGTTCCCGCGAGGATAAAGAGCAACGAAGCAACCGCGCCGGAGATCATGGCGGCGAGCAGGCGTTTCGCCGCCCTTCTGCGCGGGGTGGCGTTTTCGGGGCGATTGGACGGGTTCATTGTCGGAGCACGGGCTTTCACTATCCCGAAGCGGCGCAGCCTCGGTGACAAGCGAAACCTTCGCGGAAACCAGCCCGGCTCAGCTTTCCCCTGGCATTTCGAAGTATTCGTCGAGGATTCCGGGGTTGATGCTGTATTCCCCGATCTCGAAGACGGTCTGGACCTCGCCGTCGAAGAGAACGGTCTCGCGGAAGGGGAACTCGACGCCGTCGATGCTGCGGAAATCGCTGAAAATCACCTCGACCAGCGTGGAATCCTCGCCGCGGAGGCGGGCTTGCCGGGTGCGCTGGCGCAGGACGAAGGAATCACGGTCGATGTAGAAGCGCTGGGAGGCGCGGAGCGGCCCGGTGTAGTCGACGACAAAGCAGGAATAGCCCTCGACCTCTTCGATCCCGGCGAGGGACATGTACTGGGCTTCCTCGAAAAAAAGCACGGCGGGCACGGCCAGCTCGGAGGTCAGGACGAGGCCGGAAGCGTCGTCCTCTTCAAGCGGCTGGGCGGGGCCGAGGCGCCCTCCGGCGAACATCTGCCGCCACGCGCGGGCACCGTCGAAGCCAAAGCGCGAACCGCGGTCGTCGTATTCGAGTCGGTAGCGCACGCGGTCGGGGCGTTTGAAGGCGTAGTGCAGGTGAAGCTCGCGGTCGTTTTGCGTGAGGGTGCCCGTCTTTTGCACAGTGAGCAGGCGGTCGACAAAGAAGTGGCCGCCGTGGGCCGCGATGGCGTTGTCGAGGATGCGGTTGAGGGCCTGGCGCTGTTGCAGGGGGCTGAGTTCCGCAGGGTCGGTGAATTCGAGGAGTCCGGCCCGTGCGTAGGGGGAGGTGCCCGCGGCGTCGCGCTGCGGCTGCAGCATCTGGTACCACACGACCGCCGCGACAGCACCGATGGCGACGACGAGTCCCGCCGAAATACCGATGATCTGGTAGGCCAGCGCGTTTCGCGCGAAGTGGAAGCGGAGACCGGCGGGGATTTTTCGTCGTAGCGGGCGCATAGCTGTCGAGGGAGCGGTATTTCGTAAGAGAATGTGCGCGGGGACAAGCAAAAGCGTCTTGCGGAGAGACCGCCGCAGGCCGATCTTCTCGAACCTCTTGACGTGATCTATAGACTATCGGCTATGAAGCAATTGCATGCGTTATTCGTTGTCGCGGCGTTGTCGGCGGCGCCTTCGTTGTTCGGCGACGCTCCCCTGCGGGTGCAGGTGAGCGTGCCTCCCCAGATTTATCTTGCGGAAAAAATCGGCGGAGAGCGGGTGGAGGTGGAGGCCTTCGTGCCCGCCGGCGAGAGCTGTGAATCCTTTCAGCCGCGGCCGGGGCATGTGCGGCGCCTCGCCCGTGCGCAGATCTTTTTTGCCGCCGGTCTGCCGTATGAGGCGGCGCTCGTGCCGCGGCTCGGCGGAATCTACCCTGAGCTGCGGATCGTCGACACGCTGGACGGGCTGGAATTGCGCGGCGAGACCTGCTGCCCGCACGGCCGCCACGGGCATTCGCACGCCCACGCGCACGGCGATCCGCACGTCTGGATGAGCCCCGGCCTCGCGCTGGCGCAGGCGGCAAGCATGCGCGACGCGCTTGCGGAGTTCGATCCCGCCGGCGCGGATGTTTACGCGGAGAATTTCCGCCGCCTCGAGGCGGCGATCGAAGCGCTCGACGCCGAACTGCGGGCGCTGCTCGCGCCGTTCGCCGGACGCCCGGTGTTTGTCTACCATCCGGCGTTCGGGTATTTCACCGAGGCCTACGGGCTGGAGCAGGTGGCCATCGAGCACAACGGAGCGGAGCCCAGCCCGGCGCGGCTCTCCCGACTCGTCGCCGACGCGCGCGAGCGCGGCGTGCGGGTGTTTTTCGTGCAGCCTTCGGAGTCGACGCGTGCGGCGTCATTGCTCGCGGAGGCTGTCGGCGGAAGCACGGAAGTGCTCGACCCCATGCGGGCGGACTGGGCAGAAAACATGCGCGAAATCGCCCGGGCGGTGGCAGCGTCCTTTGCCGGGGCGGAGCCGGTGCAATGAGAGCGAAGGCGGCCATCCGCTTTTCGGGTGTGTCGTTTGCCTATGGGTCGACGCCCGTCCTCGAGGATGTCGACCTGACTATCGGCGCGCAGCAGATGGTCTGCCTCGTCGGTCCCAACGGCGGGGGGAAGACGACGCTCCTGCGCCTCGCCCTCGGCTTTATCGAGCCCCGGCGCGGCCGCGTGGAGGTTTGCGGTCTGCCGCCGGTCCGCGGGCGGCGGCGGATCGGCTACATGCCGCAGCATATCGATTTTGACGCGCACTTCCCCATCACTGTGCGCGAGGTGGTCGCGATGGGCCGGCTCGACGGGGCGCGGCCCGGGTTCATGAGCCGCCGCGACCGCGCCGTCGTCGACGAGGTGCTCGACGAGGTGGATCTCGGCGGCTGCGCGCGCGCGCCGTTCGGGTCGCTCTCGGGCGGGCAGCGGCAGCGGGCGCTCATCGCGCGGGCGCTCGCAGTGGAGCCGGAAATCCTCTTTCTCGACGAACCCACGGCGATGGTCGACGCCCGTAGCGAGGCCCGCCTCCTCGCCAAACTGCGCGAGCTGCACAGCCGGTTGACGATTGTCATGGTCTCCCACGACGCCGCCTTTGTCGCCAACCTCGTGGAGACGGTGGTCTGTGTGAACCGCCGCGTGTCCGTTCACCCCGCGCACGAAATCTCCCACGGCATGATCCACGAGCTGTACGGCGACTCGATGAAGGCCGTCCTGCACGACCATGACGCCGGCGACGGAAGCGGAAACTGTCATGGCTGAATTCTGGAATGTGCTTACAGACGGGGATTTCGTGTTCGTGCGCTACGCGTTCATCATGGGGGCGTGCGCGAGCGTGGCCTTCGGCATGGTGGGCAGCCTCGTCGTGGCGCGGCGCGTGACGTATGTCGCCGGGGCGGTGTCGCACGCCGTCCTCGCCGGTATCGGCGCGTCTGTCTTCGCGCAGCGCGCCTACGGCTGGCTGTGGTTCGATCCGCTCCTCGGCGCCGCTCTCGCCGCGTGTGTCGCCGCGCTTCTGCTGGGGCTCGCCCGGTTTGCCGCGACGGAGCGGGAGGACAGTGTGATCGGTGCGATCTGGTCGGTCGGGGTGGCCGTGGGGCTGCTCTTTTTCGCCGCCGCGCCGGGCTACACCGATCCGATGAGCTATCTCTTCGGCAACATCCTCCTTATTGGAGTGCGGGACCTGTGGCTGGTGCTCGTCCTCGATGTCGTCATCATCGCGCTCACCGTGTTCTTTTACCCGCAGTTGAAAGCGGTGTGTTTCGACGAGGATTTCGCGCGCCTGCGCGGTGTCCCCGTGCGTCTCGCCTACACGCTGCTGCTGCTGCTCATCGCGCTCACAGTCGTGCTCCTTATTTCCATTGTGGGGATGGTGCTGGTCGTGGCGCTCATGACGCTCCCGGCGGCGGCCGCGGGTCGGTTCACCCGGTCGCTCTGGCAGATGATGGCGCTTGCTTCCGTCCTCTGCCTAGTGTTCGTGACGACCGGACTGGTTTTCAGCTTTCAGGCGGACCTGCCCACCGGGCCCACGATCATTCTCGTGGCGGGCGTCGGCTACGCGCTCGCACTGGGGGCGCGGTCGGCGGTAAGGCTGATTGCGTCGCCGGGTCAGTAACCCAGCGGGTAGCGGGCTCCGGAGGCGTCTTCGAAGACGACGGTGCGGCTGCCGGTGTCGACATCCGCGAGGCGGAGTCGGTGGCCTTCGTGAACAAGGCTGCCGGGCGTATAGGCGACGCCCCCGATGAGCACGCGCGGCGCGGCGTCGTCGGGCTGCACGTGTTGGATCCGCAGGGCTTCAACAAACGCGGCCACGGCGGGGTCTTGCTCCGTGGATCCGGCGGGGCGCGGGGCGGGCGGCGCGGTCTCCGGCGCGGCCGACTGCGCTTGGTTTGCCGCCGGTGCCGCCGCGGGCGCTGGACTCGGCTCCGGCATGAAGAAGGGAAGTGCGTCGGTGCTCCACCAGACGGCGAGCGTACTCGCGGCAAGACCCGCGGCAATCGTCAGCAGTTTGACGACACGCCTCTTCCGCGGTCGTTCTTTGCCCGCTTTGATCGCATTGCTCACGGCGTCGGGCGGAATGTCGGAATCGTTCCCGCCGTCGGCGGGTTCCTCTCCGGGCGCGGTCTCCGGAGTTTCCGGCGGCGCGGCGGCAACGGGTTCCGACGGCGGCGGTGGTGCTTTTTTCGCGGCAGGCGGGAAGGCCTTTCCGGGCTCAGGAGCGATGACGCGGGCTCCGGTCGGCGGGGGAGGCTTCCGCGGTTTCTTTTCTTCCTGTGGGCCGGCGGGTGCGGGTTTGGAGGAATCCGGGGCGGGTGTTTGCGCAGGGGGCTCGCTCTCCGTTTTGTCGACATCCGGAGCCGCGTCTTGCATAGGCTCCCATGGTTTGGCCGCCCGTTTGCCTTCCGGGGATATGGGCGCCGGCGGTTCGCCTCCGGTCCGCCTGTTTAGCTTGAGGCGGGGGGCGCCGGGCCGGTCTCCGGCGCTGGCCGCCGTGCCGTCCGAACCAGAAGACGGCTCTATTTCGCCCTGCGCGGGCCGGGGCGGCGGGTCTTCGAAAGGGTGATCCTCAATGAAGAGCGGCGGCTCGGCGCTGTCTCCGGCGCGTTGCGGCGGGACGCCACGCGGTTTCGCCGTCGGCGTTTCCGGGTCTTTCCCGGGCGTGGCGGGCGGAGGTTCCGGTTTGGATCCTCCGGAAAGCCGTAATGTGAGTTTCTTCGGCTTCTCCCCGTCAGAAGGTTTTGGTGAAGGATCTTCCGGCATCGTCAGTGAAAAGGATTGAAGATGAGGTTATATCCTTAATTTTTAAGAAGGGGTTTTGGCTCACCGTCGAATCCAATCCGAACGCGAAAGACCTTTTTACACGACTATCATAAATCAGTACCCTGCGGGAATCCGCCATTATACCGCGGATTTCCAGTTGCCCGATGCGTTCGCGTATTTCTGCCTCCGGAACCGGCGCGGGTTCGGCGGAGCGCGTTGCCTCGGCGGCGGGCGCGGGTTCCTCGACCGCCTGGGGGGCGGGGGAAGGCTCCGGCTCTGTCGGCGCGGCGTCGGCGGAGCGTGCGGCTTCAGAGGCGGGCGCAGGAGGCGTCGGTGCGGGTTCGTCGAGCGGGAGAGCGGGCGATTCGGGAGCCGGCGCCCGCGGCGCAGGTTGTTCCAGAGGCGGGGCTGGTTCGACGGCGAATGCGGGCTCGTCTGCGACCGGAAGTGTTGCAGGAACCGGGGGCGGCGCGGGCTGGGCCGGTTGGACGTCTGCGGCTGCGGCGGGCTCGGCGGCGGGCTCCGCTTCGCCGGGCGCGGGCGGCGGCGGTGCGGGTGCCTCCGCCCGCGCGACGTCGGAAACCGTCTCGGCCGGCCGGTTCAGGCTCCATAAAGTCAGACCAACCCCGAAGACCATTACGGCAAGGATCGCCCCGCCGGTCAGCACGGGAACGAGGAGACTTTGGCCGTTGGCGGAGAGCGGCGGCGGTGTGCCGGGCTGCGGTGAGCCGCGTTCCATTGCCTGCGCGACGGTGCTGCCGGTGCCCGCGTTCCGGGCCGCCGATTTGTCCGGGTTCTGCTGGGACTGGGCTTTCTTGAGGGCTTCGTTGATGAGACTCATGGCGGCGGAGCGGAGAGCGTTGCGGGACGGGAAGAAAGGGTGGAGTTTTGGCGGAGGTGATCAGAGCGAGGTCTCGCGCACGGCGCGGCGCACGTCGCCCCAGGTGACTTGGTTGGCACTGCGCACGAAGGCGGCGAGAAGCGCTTTGTCGCAGAGACTGTTGACGAGGCGGGGCACTCCTTTGGTGTGGCGGAAAATTTTGCGCACCGCCCATGGAGTGAAGGAAGGGCGGCCGTTGGCCCCGGCGAGCATAAGACGGTGCTGGATGTAGAGAGCCGTCTCCTCCCGCGTGAGCGGGCGCAGGTCATAGAAAACGAGCACGCGCTGCCGCAACTGCCGCAACTGCTCGCGCTGGAGCTTGGCCTTCAGCTCCGGCTGGCCGATGAGGATGATCTGGAGGAGCTTCCGCGTGTTTGTTTCGAGGTTGGAGAGGAGGCGGAGGTGTTCCAAGGCTTCGAAACCCATGTTTTGCGACTCGTCGATGATCAGCACGATGTCTTTGCCCTCCGCGATGAGACCGAGGCAATGGCGGTTGAGTTGTTCGAGCAGCGCGGCGTGGGAGGCGGATTCCGGTGTGGCCCCGAGGTCCCGGAGGATCGCTTGCAGCAGCTCCGTTTCGGACAGGCGGGGGTTGAGGATGAGAGCGGTTTCGATCGGATGGTCGTCGATCTCCTCCAGCATCTTGCGGCACAGGGTCGTCTTTCCGCAGCCCACTTCTCCCGTCAGCACAATGAATCCCTTTTTCTCCTGGATCCCGTAGCGCAAATGCTGGAGCGCCTCCTGATGCGTCGGTGACAGATACAGGAACTTTGGGTCCGGCGTGATGTGAAAAGGCATCTCCCGGAGGCTGTAGAATTCTTGGTACATACCTTTTTCCCCAAGTCGGGAATTTGGAGTGGTACCACAGTTTCGGGAGTTTTGTAAAACCAATGCGGGTCGGTTCCCGGATTATTTACATGCCTTTGCCTTTTGCAGATGGAATCGGAGCTGCGGCGCCGCCTGCCGGGTGCGGAAGCGGCGGCACGCGCCTGATGGATGCGATGGAGATTATCAAAGCCCACAAGGAAGCCCGTGAATCCACTGCAAAAGCTGGATTGGAGCGGGAGTTCGAAGACATCGTGCCGTTGCGGGAGGGCATGTATGTGTTCAATGAAGTCGAGGTAGGCTTTTGCTGCGACGGGGAGTCGGTGTTTTACGCGACCGTGGACAAATCCAGAAGCTTCAAGTGCGAACGGAACAATGCAGCCTGCCAACTGTCCAACGCCAACGAAGTCATCGAACAGATTTCTGACAGAGCCGCGAGGAGAGGGGTGGGCGAGTTGTGAGTGCGCACAGGCGCTCGAACGGTTTCGGGAGCGGATGCTTTCGCCTCAGTAATCCGTGATCGTCACCAACCCCCAAAAGATCTTCGTCTCCCGTCCGGTTGGGCTATCGCGCAGAACGAGTTCCTTCGTGCTCAATGCGAAAGTGGTGTCTTTCGGCGGGGCGTAGTGTGCGGGACGGCTCTGGATGAGGCCGAAAGCATTTTGGCTGCCCCGGTCCGCCGTTGCGCATCCTGACACGACCGACAGGACTACGGTGATTGCGAACACAGCAAGGATGCGGGCACGCGCGCTCTTCATAAGGCACGAGGCTGGCCCGCTTTCCGTCCGGCTGCAACGCCAAAGCGCCGGAAAGCGGCGCGCTCATTCATCCGGCAGGCCGATGCCTCCGGAGCGGTATTTCCGGCATCCCACCGCGATCTCCGCGGTGTCCAGAATCCCGAGCGGGGCGGGAGTCAGGTCGGCGCGGTCCGCGCTGCCCGCCGCCGTCGCCTGCCGCATCCACGTTTCCGTCCCGAGCGCCCGGCCTTTCGTGAGAAACCGCAGTTTCAGGCGCAGCAGCTCGTGGGGCCGGAGTTCGCCGCCCCCGCGCACAGCTTCGAGCAGCGCCTCCGGGGCCACCCGCGCGCCCGTGCCGTCCCTCTTCGCCGCCGCCCCCTTGCCGAGCATCAGCCGCCGGTAGCATGCCAGCGCCGCGGCGGCGTCCGCCTCGCCCGGGAAACACGCCGCAAGGGCGCCGCGCAGATCCTCATTGCCCGCGAGGGCCGCCGTGTAGCCGCTCCAGCGGTATTCGCCCGGCAGCGCCGCAAGGCCCGCGCGCACCGGATTCAGATCGACATACGCCGCGAGCAGTCCCACCAGCCACGGGATGTCCTGCACCAGCACGCTGCCGAAACGCTCCGACCAGAGCGTGCCCGCCGTCTGGTGCGTGCGGTTGAACCACTTCGTGTAGCGCTGGCGCAGTGTGCGCATGAACTCCGAGACATCCCCCATGCGCGCGCGCAGTCGCTCCCGCAGGCGCCGCGCCTCCGTCGTCTCTCCTTGGCCCAGCGCGTGCGCCAGACCCGACGCGTCGAGCCCGCACCACGCCGCCTTCGCCGTGCCGTAGAGCGCCGCGAAACGCTCCACCAGCTCCGCGTCGGAGCAGTCCCGCGCCGCCGGATCAATGCGCACAAGAATATGGAAGTGGTTGCCCAGGCAGCAGTAGGTGATCACCTCCACCCCGCTGAACCGCGCCGCGCGCTCCAGCGCATGCACCCAGACCTCCCGCTCCACCTCATCCAGCAGCCTCCGCTTGTGCACCACCCGCGCAAACACATGATAAACCGCTGTTTCCTCTGACTTAATGCGTAACTCGCCCATCTATCTTCCTTTCGTTCAAATAAACATCTCAGAGATTTTAAAGCTGCTTTGGAGCGGGAGGTCAAGGGTGAATT
>SLLG01000055.1 GCA_007134215.1 Opitutales bacterium
ACAACTTCATTCGTTTACCAATCGGAAGTGAAGGTGTAGGTTCCCGATTCGACACGGTAGACAGCGCGGTCGGTCGTCCGCCGGACGAAGGATACCCCTTCCGCCGAGTCCGCCGCGACGCCGCCTTCGTGGACATCCGTGTCGCGGCGGGCGGGCACACGCACTTCCGCGGTGCTGTTGGGAGGCACGGTTACCTTGAGCCGGAAGGCATCGCCCGAGCGTTCCCAACGGACCTTCACCGGACCGCGCACGCTCTCGTAGGTCGCCTCCACCCAGTCGAGACCGTCGACGGGCCGCGGCTCGATAATGGCTCCGGCAAAGCCGGGATGCTCCGGATCGAGGCGGATCCCGGCGAGATCCTTGTAGAACCACTCCGTGATGTGCCCGAGCATGAAATGGTTGTTCGATGTCGTCGCATGGGCTTCCCATGACTCGGTGAGAGCGGTCGCCCCCGCCTTCAACTGCCATGCGTAACCCGGCTTGTCGTCCTGCGTGATCATGCGGTGGATCACATCATCGCGCCCGCCCTGCGTGAGCGCCTGCAAGAGGTAGCGGTAGCCCACCGCGCCGGCGGTTAGGGCGTAGTCGCGTTCTTTCAGGTCGCCGAGGAGCGAGGCGAATACGCGGTCGCGCTCCTCGGTCTCGACGATGCCGAGGACGAGGGGCATGGCGTTGGCGGCCTGCGTGTTGTCTCCGTAGAAGCCCCCCTCGGCATCGAAGAACGCATCGTTGAAAGCGGTGCGGATCTCGTGCCTGCGCATCGCGTAGTGGCGGGCGTCTTCCTCCTCACCAAGGATGGAAGCGATCTCTGAAAGCACCTTGGCGTTGTTGAAGAAATAGGACGTTGCTGTGATCGGCGGAAGCGTCAGCTGCGCGCGACCCGGCGGACGGCGCGGCCCGAGGTCGAACCAGTCGCCGAGACCCTCGCTCAGGATGTCGTCCTCCGCACGGGACTCGAGGTAGGCGAAATATTCGCGCATGGCCGGATAGAAGCGCTCGAGCAAATCCGTGTCGCCATTGAATTGATACTGCTGCCACGGCACTTGGATGAAGGCCGCACCCCACTCCGCCGCGGCGCGGAAGGTGCCGCGGAACTCCGTGAACTCGGGCGCGATGTTCGGAATCAATCCCTCCTCCGTCTGCGAGTCCGCCATATCGAACATCGCCTTGGAGAAGATCCGGGCGAGGTCCCACTCGTAGCGAAGCGAAGGTCCGTTGAGGTGAATCTGCTCCAGCCAGCCGAGTTTTTCCCGGTGCGGGCAATCTGTGAGAACCGAAACCATGTTGGAGCGCTGCGCCCAGCGCACCAGTTCGCGTATACGCCCGAGGAGGGGGTCGGAGGCGTCGAACGTGCCGGTCGGTTCGGCGTCAGCGTGAATAATCAGTCCGTCTACGGAAACAACCTCCGCCCGTTCGCCGCCCTCTTCAGGCGCAAACGTCTGCGCCTGGATGTAACGGCTGCCGATGTAGAAGAACCGCGGATACCACACTTCCTTGCCGTCCGTCGCTTTTGTGTACTCCCACCACGACGTACCGCGGTGGATCCCGCCCATCGACGCGCGGGAGGGATAGCCGTCCGGGTAAATACGCTCGCCGGGAATGAGCCGCACACGGCTGCCGCGCGGACCGGTGACAACAAGACGCGGCATGTAGGAAGTGTTTTGCCCGAAATCGAACAAAGTCGCTCCCGGCCCGGCCAATTCACGGACCTCGACCGGCGCACGTTTCTCAATGACACGCACCGGATCGGACCCGGCGCGGTGCCCCCGGAGGGTTGATCGCGATATACCCTCAACCAAGCGGGCCGGTGCCCACGCGGAGTCGTCGAAACCGAGCTCCTTCCAACCGGCGGGTTCGAGGCGGGCGTCGTGGTCCTCGCCGCCGAACATGTTGGTGAAAGTGACGGGTCCCGCGTGGCTTCGCCAAGACGCGTCGGTCCCGATGACATCGACCGTTCCGTCCGCGTATTCGAGGCGGATGAGCGCAATGCCCCGTTTGTCCCCGAAGGAACCTTGGAATTTACCGAAGCGACCCTCGCGGCGGACATGGTACATTCCGTTAGCCAGTTCCATGCCGACGGCGTTCGCGCCTTCCTTGAGAAAGCCGGTGATGTCATGCGTGTCGTAGAGCGCCGACACATCGTACTTCGTCCATCCGGGAGTGAGTAGGTCCTCGCCGGACTTCTCTCCGTTCACATACATTTCGTAATGGCCCAGTCCTGAAACATAAGCGATGGCACGCTTGAGGCCGCCCCGCACGTCAAACTCCCGCCGAAGAAGAACGGAAGGCGTCTCTTCCGCTGCCTGAATCCAGCCCGCCGGTCCCCATTGGTCGACTGTCCAGAGCCCCATCGTCCATGTGGCGGTATCGCTCCAATCCGAGGGGTTGCCGCCGCTGTCCCACGAGCGCACCTTCCAGTAAACCTTTTGAGCGGGTTCAAGCTCCGCTCCCGCATAGCGCACATGCACGGTGTCGCCGCCCTCCACTCGACCACTGTCCCAGAGATCGCCTTCATCGGCGTCGAGCCGGTCGCGCGAAGACGCCGCCAGCACCTGCCACGCGGTTTGCCGCTGCCCGCGTGTCTCGCTCTCCAGCCGCCAAAAGAGGCGCGGCTCGGCAACATCGATCCCCATGGGGTCGGAAGCATATTCACAACGCAGGTCGACCACGCGGAGATCCGCCGAAAGCGGGGCGGACACTCCTGCGGCAATCCATCCAAAAAGAAAAAGAATACGAATCATCGTCATAGTTTTGAGGGGTCGACCACGACGTGTTTGATGAGGTCGCGGTTCCATGTGTAGGTGATGTGGACCATTCCGTCGGACGCCTGAATGAGCGAAGGATAGGCGTAGCCCGCGCGGTTGGGCTGACTCTCCACGACATACACCGGCTCCCACTTCAGGCCGTTGCGGGAAATAGCGAGGTTGAGCGGATAGCGCACGCCTTTGTCGGACCGCTCGATGGAGGTGGCGTCGTGGTTGTAGACGATCAGGTGGCGACCGTCGGCGAGCGTCACGGCGTCTGTCCCGGAATTCGGATTCGGCAACTCGATCGCACCGACAGGCGTCCAAGTCTCGCCTGCATCAAAGGACCATGAAGTCCCGATGGCACCCTGGCGCGTGCGGCAGACCGCCTGCAGTGTGATGTCGTCGTGGATGAGGAGACTCGGCTGGATGGCGTCCATGTTGCGTCCGGGGTCGACGGGCCCGATGTGTTCCCACGTCCGGCCGCCGTCGCGGGACCGTTCGAAATGGAGGCGCCAGCCGTCCGCCTCACTGCTCGAAGGCGACAGCCATGTGCCGTCGGCGAGCACTTCCGGACGGTTCTTCACCGGGCCGACGATTCCGTCCGGAAGGCGTTCCGGCTCGCTCCATGTCTCTCCGCCGTCGGAAGACCGCATGACCATGCCCCACCACTCGCGCGGGTTCGGCCCCACCTTGTAGAAGAGGTGCAGGTCTGCCTCCGGCGGTTGGAAGAGGACGGGGTTCCAGCAGGGATAGCGGTCGCCGTCTTCCTGCTCGCCCGTCGCCACTTCCACGGGCTCGATCCATTCGCCGTTGAGAAAGCGCGAGAACCAGATGCCCACGTCGGGGTGGCGTTCGTGCGTGCCGCCGAACCACGCGGCGGCGAGGTGCCCCTGCGCTGTCTCCGCAATGGTCGAGGCGTGGCAGGAGGGGTAAGGCGGATCGGCGTTGATAAAAGACGCGGCAACTACCGGCGAAGGGCGCTCCTCTTTTTCCGCGGTCGTTTCACGCTCGCCGCAGCATCCGGTGAAAACCAGCGCGGCGGTCCCCGCCGAAGCTGCGGCGATGATCCGTAGTGTATTTTTGCGAACTGTATTCATCTTCAATTTTCCTGTGGGGTTCCGTTGCGGTTGAAAAACCATGCGGCCAAAAATCCGGTGAAAAGGATCGTGGCGGTGCCGAATACAATCACGAGAAAGCGGTGGAAGGGGCTTCGCAGCATGTCCGGGAGCGCCTCCCAACCGGGCGAAAGCGTCATCCAGAGGATTACGGAGACCCCCGCAGCGACCCCGATGAGGGCGGCCCGCCCGCTCGTTCGCGGAGAAAGGAAGCCAAGGAGGAAGAGCCCGAGCATTCCGCCGCCGAAGATACCGGCGAGCGTCCACCATGCGTCCAGGGCGCTCGCCACCTCGATCATGGCGAGGGCGATACCCGTTCCCACCGCGCCCCAGACAAGCGTGATCGTGCGCACCGCCAACATGGAACTCGCCTCCGATGCCTCCGGGCGGAAAAACCGCTTGTAGAAATCGTTGAACATGATCGTCGCCGACGAGTTCAGGCTCGTCGAAACCGTACTCATGGCGGCGGCGAAAACCGCCGCGATAAGCAGACCCGTGACACCGGGCGGCAGCACGGAGACAATAAACCACGGGAAGACCGAATCCGCCTGCCCCTCTTCGCGGAAGCGGTCGGGCAGGCCTTCGGGAAGCGCCGTGTAGTAGGCGTAAAGCGCGGTGCCGATAAAGAAGAAAACCGCGGAAACCGGCAGGTACATGAGTCCGCCGAACCAGACGCTCTTACGCGCTTCGCTGTCCGAGCGCGAGGCGAGGTAGCGCTGCACATAATTCTGGTCGATACCGAAGTTCTGCAGGTTGATGACCAGTCCGTAGACGAGCGTCACCCAGAAGGTGGATTCGATGAGGCTCGGGCTGAAACTGCCGAGGCTGAATTTGTTCTCCGCCGCCGCGATCTCGAAGAGCTGCGGCACGCCCCCGGGCAGGCTGAGCACCATAATCGCGGCGCACACGAGGGCGCCGATGACGAGGATCACCGTCTGCACGGCGTCCGTCCAGATAACGGCGGCGAGGCCGCCGAAGAAGGTGTATGCCGTAACGGATACGCCTGTAATGAGAATGATGACGCGGATGTCCCACCCGAGAAGGATGCTGATGGGGAGTGCCATGAGGTACATGACCGCGCCCATCCGCGCCATCTGCGTGAGAAGGTAGCAGACGGAGGCGTAGATGCGCGCCCACGTTCCGAAGCGCGCCTCGAGGTGTTGGTAGGCGGAGATATACCCGGATCCACGGTAGAAGGGCAGAAACCAATAGACGGCGAAAAACGTCGCGAACGGGAGTGAGAGACTGAAGACAAAGGCATTCCAGTTGCCGCCGTAGGCCGCGCCCGGCAGGGCCAGAAAGCTGATACTGCTCACGTAGGTGCCGAGAATGGATAGCCCCGTGACGAGCCCCGGAAGGTTGCGCCCGGCCGCCGTGTAGCCGTCGACCGAGGCGCTCTTGCGGCGAAAACTGAACCCGACCCATAGAACAGCGAGAAAGTAGACGGCAAGGACCGCCCCGTCGAGGAATGTGAAATGGGCATTCATCCGGCGCTTGCGGCAAAGGGTTGAGCGCAGGGTCCCGGAGACAGGCCCCATGAGGCAAAGGATTCGCGGAGAGCCGACACCGTTTCATCCATGTGCCGCCGTGTCGCCGCTGAGACGACGCAGACGTCGGCCCCTGCCTTCCAACCGCGCGCCTCGACACCCGCCATGACATTCACGGGCAGCGGGAGGCGGTCGACAATCCGACCGACTTCCGCCATGCGCGAGCGCGTGGGCTCAATCTCCATCGGCACACCACGGCGGTGGTGGTTGAATTGGGCGATCATGTATTCGGGAACAATGTTGACGAGACCGCCGATGCAGCCCGCTGCACCCAGTTCAAAGACCTCGGGTAACCGCGTGTCGGCGCCGGAAAAGACGGCGAAATTCTTTTCGCGGGCGAGGGCAATGAGTTCGCGGTGGTAGTCGAACTCGCCCCCGCTCTGTTTGATCCCCCCCATCGGGTGGCGGTCGGCGAAAGCGGCCACAGTCCCGGCTGCAATACGGTTGCCCGTCAGCTCCGGGAAGTTGTAGAGAAGCACCGGCAGGTCGGCGGCCTCGGCGGCGGCCTCGAAAAACGCCAGTTGGTCGTCGTGGCCGACGCGGTAAAACCATGGCGGCATCACGGAGATTCCCGCAAGGCCAAGGCCCTTCGCGGCGCGGCCAAGCTCCGCCACAACGGCGGGACGAATATCGCTCACATTGGCGATGACTGGCAGTCCCTCCGCCAGTTCCGCGATAAACTCCAGCGCCCCGCGCCGCCACTTCACGTCCATGAGGGGAAAGCGGCCGCTGCTGCCGAGCGCCATCACACCGTGGATACCGCACTCCCGGAGCCAGGTGAAATGACGCCGCAACGCGGCCCGGTCAAGGGCGCCGCCTGAGTCGACCGGAAGCCACAGGGCGACAAGAATGCCTTCGGATGGGAATGCTGGGTTCATGGGAGCGGAGGGTTCGGTGTCAGTCGTCGGCCTTGACCCTCCCGGCAGGCACATCGGGACCGATCATATAGGGCGGCGAGGCGGCGGAAAGATCGTTGCCGGTGATATCGATGTTGTCGGTGGCGGAACCGAGAACGAGAACGAAGGTGCGGTTGCGCGGCCTCGCCTCGGTGTCACGCAACACAACGTTCCGGGCGTTGTGCAGCGCGATGATCGGTTCGTTCGACGTGCTTGGCGAGCCGACCCGCGAGAGGCGTACGTGCTCTGAGTCGGAGATGAAAAACTGGGGCAGTTCCAGTGCCGAAACCTCGACATCGTCAATGACAACGCGGCTCGAACCGAGCACATGGACGCCGCGCAGGCCGGAGATCCGCGTGCCCGTGATCCGAACCTGGCGCGAGTCCTCGACGAGGATGCCCGCGCCCGCGTCATCCACCGTGAGCGTGCCGCCGCGGATGGCGACACCGCGCTGACCCCGCACACGGAAGAGCGCACGGTCTTCGGGCACTGGAAATCCGTTGTCGTCCGGCACAAGGAAGATTTCGGCGCCGTCCTCAAGGACGACCTCGACAAAGTCCGGCAGATCCACAGGCCCTGTGAGATAGCGCCCGCGCGGAAACCGCACCGCCCCCGCGCCGGTCTTGCCGCAGAGTAGGAATGCGCTCTGGATCGCCTCGGTGTTCACGGTCTCGCCGTCGGCCACCACCCCGTGGTCAAGCGCGTTGAGCCCGCCAGCGCGCACAATTGGAGCGGTCGCGAGAGCGAGGCCCAAACAAAGGAAAATGGATACGTTTCTCATGGTTGTGCTTTTGCTGCGAATCTACGGTTCGGGTGTCGCCTCGATGAGGCTCCGGATGACGTCTCCGGGAACTTTCAGGAAGCTGCCGTGGTTTGCACCCGGCGGGAAACTCGTCTTTCCATCCATGACCTCCCAGTTCTCGAGATCGTAGGAGCGCACGAGCCCGTATTCGTCGATCATGTGCTGGTCGTAGTAGAGGTGCCACGCGTCGCCGACGCGGATGGAAAACGCGCCCTCCGACCAGTCGCCCGTGGAAAGCGGCTCCGAGGGTGCCGAAAACGGGCCGTAGGGCGTCGGGGCGCGCAGCATGCGGATATTCTTCTGGGTGACGGGTGCGAGTTCCTCGTTCTTTACGAACATGATCCAGTCCTCGTCCGTCTGCGCGAGGGCCGCGTCGATGACATTGTAGCCGCCGTCGTAGTGCAGGCGCGTGGGCGTGAAAGTCTCGAAATCCCGCGTTGTTGTCGAGTAGATACGGTGATTGCGCGAGGGCCGTCGGTTCGTCATGGCGGTCTCCGGAAACTCGCCCACAATCGTCGTCGACCAGAGAATGAGGTAGGTCTCCTGCGTTGGATCCCAGATGATCTCCGGCGCCCAGCAGTTCTCCGCGCGGGGCTCGTGGCCCATGACCGGCAGCGCGCGCTGCTCCGACCAGTTGAGGAGATCGGGCGAGGATGCGTAGCCGATGGTCTGGCCGGCCCATGCGGTCGTCCAGACCATATGGAACACACCGTCGGGCCCCTGGATGAGACTCGGATCGCGCATAAGGCGCGCCTCGCCCACCTGCGGCACGAGGTAGCTCCCGCCGTTGTTGAGGAGGTGCCATTTCAAGCCGTCGGAGCTCCATGCGAGATGCAGGCCGGACTCTCCGTTGAAGTAGAAGTGGGCGAAGAGGTAGCCCTCGTCGGGAACGGGCTCCGATGCCTGCGCGGCTCCCGTCAATGGAAGGAGAAAGACGGCGGCTAGCCGGAGGAAAGGAGAAAGCAGGGTTTTTGTGTTCATTGTCGTCTCGGGATTCTGAAGGTTGACGGGTTCACAGGAGGGGAAGCTCCTCGACGGCGAATACGGACTCGCCCCCCACGCGCCGGATACGCAGCGCGTGGTACGGCTTACCGGGAAGCTCGACGGCACGGCCCCCGCGGTCGATGAAGTGGTAACCGTCTTTCCGGGTGACAACAAACGTCGTGTCGACCGGGGTGATGGTCATGTTCCATGTATCGATGATTTCCACGGCGTATTCCTGTCCCTCGGCGAGCCCGCGGCGGAAGAGTTGAAACCGCCACTTTTCCGGTGCCTCGCGGCCGAAGTAGACCAAGTAGTATTCGCCGTGGATGCCGCCCATCGTGGGATCCTGCCACTTGTCGACAGGATCGACGGGGCCGGGCGCGTCTTCAAGGATGGACCGCAGAAACCCGATGCGCTCGGGACTGCCCCCGCGCAGGACGCCGCCCGTAGTCAACCAGATTTCGCGGGAAGGGTGCTGGTAGCACTCGCCGTGTCCGACGTAGGTGCCCGCCACGGTACCCGCCCAGAAGCGGTGCACCATCTCTTCCGCACTCAGGTTGCCCCAGCGCTGCACAAGGTCGCCCTCGTACTTCACCTCGTCGTAGACGACGGGCTTTTCCCAAACGTCGCGGTACATCTGGGCACGCCCCGGCTCCTCCACGGCAGCCCCGTTCTGGATGCTCGCATGCGTGACCCAATCCTTGCGGTTGTCATACATACGGAAGCCGTTGTGGATGGAGCGGAGGCGGCCGTAGGGATCGTGGTCGCTCAGGATTTTGAAATAGCGGTCCCAGTCGTCCATTGTCTTCGTGCGCACGAAGTCCCACTCGTTCGCCACGGACCACCAGACATTGCGGTAGGCGGCGAGGCGCGCGATGACGTAACGCAGGTAGCGGTCGTCGACCTCCGGATCCATTGCCTCGAAGCCCCAGTCCTCCCCGTATTTGTGGAAGAGAATGACATCCGCCTCGATACCAAGGTCGCGCAGGGCAAGGATTCCCTCTTCCACCCGCCGGAAAAAAGCCGGGTTCAATCGCTCGAAGTCCCACTCCTGATTGCGCGGATCGTCGCCCTCGAAGGGAAACTCCGGAGGCATGGGCCGGGCTTTCTCATCCTCCGGGTAGAGCAGCATGCGCACCTTGTTGAAGGGCGCCTCGGCGAGCGTCTCCAAGGTCTCCGCGCGGAGCCGGTCTTTGCGGTGCAGCCAGTTGTAGGCCGTCGTACCGAAAGGATAGTATGGCGTGCCGTCTGCATAAGCGAAGTGGAACGTGCGGTGGACTTGCACCGGACCGCGGTTGCCCTTTGCCGCGGGCGTCGCCTCGAACGCGCCCTGCCGGTTGGTCAACTGCCGCCGGTTGCTCTGCGTGAAATACGTCCAGCGGCCCGGACGGTCGGGCATAAAGCGAATACGGTAGACGCCGTCGCCGTCGTAGAATCCGTCGACCTCGAAGCGGCGGAATCCGTCCGAGAAGGAAGCGGAAAGACGCACGTCGAGAAAAGGATTCCCACCCGAGGGACCCTCCAGCTCGATTTCGTAGACATCCCACTGCTCCACTTCGCGCAAGACCGGGGCATCAGCAGCCGACACCGCTACGACCGGAAGGACGAGGGCGATAAAAAAGCAAATACGGTAGAGGTGGTTCATGATGCGGGCCTTGATTAACGGGAAATCCAATACAGCGAGGGCGCCTCGACCGAGGCGGCCACGCGGGCGACGCCGCCGCCCTGGAGTGTCCGCCGGACGGGTCCGATCCGACCCGTCTCCGGGTCGACCTCGCGCAGTTGAAAGCGTCCCGAGACGGCACTCAAATCGATACGCGGCGATGAACCGGCCATGGCGTGGACGAGAAAACGCGAGCCGCCGTCGCCCAGCACGTGGTAGTCGCCGCGCCCGCCCGCTTGCGGGAGCGGGCGCAGCGCGGGCACGGCCTCGCGCAGCGCGGGGTCGAAGCCCGCCGGGAGCTCCGGAATCGATCCGCCCGCCATGAGTGCGTGCCATCCTGCATTGCCCGGCAGGCTTCCGGCGAGGATGGCTTTGCCCGGAAAACGCGCGCGGTAGGCAGCAATCATCTCCGCGACATCGGCGGGCGCAGGACGCGCGCCCCGCCACTGGCGGAGGTGCTGCCTCGGGGCGAGGTTTTGCCCGCCGTCCGGCGCGTAGAGTCCGTCCGCCGATTGCCACCAGTATTTGAATTCGATGACATCGACGAGGGCGGAGCGCCGGAGATCGCCGAGGATCGCGTCCTGCACGTCCTTCGGTGCGCTCAGGCCGATCAGCGGCCGATGGCCGGTCTCCTCCATCCACTCGCCCACGACATCGAGCCAGAACTCGACGAAATGCAGCGGCCCGCTGTACTCTTCACTCGTCGTGTGGATGACGTTGGGTTCGCCCGCGAGGTTGTCGAGGCACTGGCGGATGTATTTGCGGTGCAATTCGCGGCGCACCGGATGCTCCACGTCATAGAAGTCGTCGGCCTTAAAGACACGTTTTCCGCCGGCATACTCCGGCGGCTCCCGGAAGCCGGTGTCCTGCACGGCGTTGACCGGCCGCCACGGGAAGTCCGCCCAATGCGCCCCGGCCTCGAGGATGTTGTGCTGGAAATACATCTCGTTGAGGAGAACGCGCCCTTCCGCCCGCGCGGCGGCGGCGAAGTCACGCAGGCGGCGGAAATACCAAGGGTTGAAGCGCTCGAGATCGAACCGACTCAGCCCGTCCCACGCGCGCCCCTCGCCGCTGCGCGCCCACGGCATCTCGTAAAAGGGCGGCCAGACCTCGCTTGTCGCCCGCCGCACCATCTGGTGGTCCTCGCGCCGACGGTCATACCAGAGCCCCCAATGATGCCGCATGACGGCATCGTTGTCCGCACGCATGCGCTGCAATAGCTCCGCAAAATCTTCCGTCGCACCCGGCCCGGTGCGTCCGGGCAAAAACCGTGTAAGGTGCGGGGCGTACTCCCCCGTGCGCGTTGGCAGGAGGTGCCCCCGCCACCATTGCATCGGCGAGGTGCCTCCCGTCACGAGGCCGTTGTCATCGACGAGCCACCCGTTCTCGATACGCAGGCCGCCGCCTTCCGCGACGGCCGGACCGCCGCCGATCCATGCGGATGCATTGACGACCGCCTCCACGGCGGGCACGTTACTGTCGCCGGGTTCGTATGTACGCGGCGCGAGCGCGGCCACGCCTGCACCGCCGAGGCGTTCCTTGAGCTGTGCCTCATAAAGGCTGCGCGGCTCGAAGAATTCGTTGGACCGCTGCCAGCGGCCCTCGCCGATAAACTTGCCCCACACGCCGATGGCCCAGTTGAGCGCGCCGGGCGGCGAGCGGCAGATGATCCGCGACGCCTCGCACTGCCAGAGTGCGCTGTTGGCCGCGGCCCACCCCACCCCGCCGTATCGAATTTCCATGTTGTCAAGCGCGAGATCGCCGCCGTCGACAACGACATTGTCAAAGAGTGCGCCGGAGGCCCAGCTCCCGATGGAACCGCTCGTGCCGGTGGATTCGACGGCTTTGCAGTCGAGAAAGACGTTCGGCCCCGTGGCCAGATAGCCCACGGTGAAATCGTGCCGCCCGTATTCGGCACGGCAACGGAGGAAAAGCGTGCGCTGCCCCCGCGTGTGAAAGGTGTGGCGGCGGTACCCGCCGTGCTCCGACACCGGCTGGAGCGAACGGCAATCCTGCACAGTGACGGCGCGCGCCCCCGGACCGAGGTCAACGAGTGAGCTGACAAAGTGCAGGCCGGTGACATCGGCCACCCACGCGTCCTCGATATCGTCCATCTGGATGCCAATCCACGCGTGCTCTTCATCCATGGGAAAACGCGTGTCGTACTCTGAGACAAGGCGGAGGTTCTCGATCCCGGCACGGTGAATCCGTCCAGGGTATTCCACCTTCGCGACCGTGGCCCCGCCGTAGCGCCCCTCAAGGGCGGATGTGAGCGGTGCGTTGAGGCGCAAACGCCCGTCTTCGACGGCTTCCACAGTGCGGTCCCATGAAAGGTCGAGCCTGCCTTCCCGCCAGCGGTAGTGCGTCCGGGCGGGCGAAATGTGCATGCCCACCTCTTCGATCCACGCCTTCGGGCTCGGGCGCTCGATCCGTACCCGGTCACCGGGCGCAAAACCGTCCGCTGCGGACGGTGTGATCCAGTGCGCGCCGACCGGCGCGTATTCGTCCGTCACGGTGATCGCTTCGCCGGAATCGGCCTCGTCCGTGCCCGCCGCAACGATGAGCGTGCGCCGGTCCTCTCCCGCAGCGACGATCACCGTGCCGTCTGGGCCGTTCCCCTGCCCGCGCAAGACCACACCCGCAGCTTCGATGCGCAGTTGGCCGTAAACACGGAATTCGCCTGCCTCCAGCACCACCGCGCCGCGGAAGCCGCCGTCGTCCGCCGGGAGCGCGGACACGTGATTGATGGCCGCCTGAATCCGGGCGGTATTATCGCCCGCCCGGGGAGTGACGCGCACACGGGCTTCCACCGTCGGCAGCGGCACACCGCCCCCGCCGTAGCCCGCCGCGGAGAAGTCCGGCAGGCGGTTGCCGAGGTCGTCCACCTCGTAGACGAGGCGGCCGTCGTCACCCGGATGCACCGCGCGGCCGATCTGCTCGGCGTTCAACCCTGGCGGCGGCACAAACGCCGTCGCAAACAACAGAAAAAAACAAAGCCAGGCCAAGGGGCGGCGCGGAACAACTCCCACCCTGAAAAGGAGTTGAACCGGGGTCACCTTACCGGCGACCACCCGTCCCCCTGACCTGACGCTGTAACCCAAAACATCCACTATGAAAACTCTTTCTCAGGGCAGCTCTCCCTTGAGCCGTTGCAGCGAATCCGCCTGCATGATCAGTTCGCCGTCGACCAACACGTGGAAGCCCGGCCCGAACCCGTAGCGGTCGCCGAGGCGGTCCCACAGGACCGTGATGTCGTGCCCGCGGTAACGCACGCCGTCGAGGGCGAACCACGTCCACGCGTCGGCGGGCAGGATCGGGTCGATCTCAAGGATATCGTCAGCCCGCGGACGCAGGCCGACCAAATTGGTGATCAAGAGGTCCGCGTAGGTCGAATGGTTGTAAAAATACGCGCGCGGGTCCTTGCCCTTGAGCCAGTAGCCGGTGACCTCGTCGAGGTACTCGCCGATGTACGGGATATTGTCGTAGAACCGGTGCGACCGCGTGTAGATGACAAAGGCGTCGAACCAGTCCTTCGGCGTAACCGGCACGTCCCCGTAGTCCCGGATGACGTTGCCCATCGCCTCGAGCGTCTGCGAGGTGGCGAAAGGCCACACGGCACCGTCCCATTCGCAGGTGCCGATATTGTGTGACCGAAAGAGCGGGTGCCGGCGCTCCGCCGTGGTGAATCCGTAGGGCGCCCAGAAGCCCTCGGGGTCAATCGCCTGCTTCCATGCGACCTCGTAGCCCCGGTTCTTCTCCGGCATGTGGAAATACCACGGGATAAAGCCGATGGCCTCGCGTGCATTGGCAAAGGTGCCGTCTTCATGCACCACTTCAAAGAACTGGCTCGCCGGGTTCCAGAGGGTATGGAGGGTCAACTCGCGGAGTTCGCGGGCCTCCGCCTCCAGCTCGTCAGCGACGTCCGGACGCCCGGCCAAACGCGCGATCTCCGCCATACCCAGCGCGTTGCCGTACATATAACTGTTGAGCGGCGGGCGTTTGTTCTTCTCCGTGCGCGATCCGCTGATGGATTCCTCCATCGCGTCCCACACGTCGTACTGCCAATAGAGACCGCTCTCGAGCTGATGCTCCTTCTGCCATGTGCGGTAATCGGCCAGCAGGTCGTCGAAGCGTTCGATGAGGAAGTCGTCGTCGTCGAGCACCTTGTTGCGTTCCCAGAGCGTGTGGTGGAACCAGTTGCTGTACTGGTGAAAGTGGTCCGGCGGACGCCCGTCGTTGCTCCGCAGCCAAAAGTCGATATAGCCTTCCTCGAATTGCTGGTCGCGCATCCACCGGGTGTTGCGGAGGTGGTGTGAAACGCCGCTGGCGATGACGCGGTGGTCCGGCACAAAGGGCGCCTGCGTCTCCAGCTCGATAAACTCCGTGTAGGCCGGATAGCCCTCGGCCATCTTGAGGAAATCGTGGTTGACCAGCGTGGTTCCCGACAGCCGGCCGGGATGATCGCGTTCCTGGTGCATCCGGATCGTGCCGTAGATGCCGTTGTTGAAGAGCAGAACGATCGGCCTGGCGCCGTAC
>SLLG01000334.1 GCA_007134215.1 Opitutales bacterium
CCTGCCTCCCCACAGGCGGTGCCGCGGAACCGGATGCCATGAACCCTTCCGAAGTACCCAACAACCGCCGGATCCTCGTCATCGACGACAACGAGGCCATTCACAGCGACTTCCGCAAGATCCTCGCGCCCCGCGCCGGAGCCGCTTCCGGGGCCGTTGAGGCCGTCGAAGCGGCGCTCTTCGGTGCCGCCGCACCGGAGCGGAAGCGCCGGGAGTTTCTCGTCGACTCCGCATACCAAGGCGAGGAGGGCGTCCGCCTCGCAAAAGCGGCGGCAGACGCCGGC
This sequence comes from Opitutales bacterium, assembly GCA_007134215.1. Lineage (GTDB taxonomy): Bacteria > Verrucomicrobiota > Verrucomicrobiia > Opitutales > Oceanipulchritudinaceae > SLLG01. Next base: position 285 of record SLLG01000334.1, read on the forward strand.
AAGCCCTACGCCGTCGCCTTCGTCGATGTGCGCATGCCGCCGGGCTGGGACGGCATTGAAACAACAGAACACCTCTGGCAGGCCGACCCGTCTCTCCTGATCGTCATCTGCACGGCCTACTCCGACTACAGCTGGGAGCGAATGGTCGAGCGGCTCGGCGAGTCGGACAAACTCGTCATTCTGAAAAAACCGTTCGACACCATTGAAGTCATCCAGTTCGCGCATGCCCTGACGGAAAAGTGGCGGCTGGCCCGCGCCGCGCGGATGAAGCTGAAGGAGCTGGAAGCCATCGTGGCGGAGCGCACGGCCTCCCTCCACCAAGAGATCGAATGGCGGCGGGCGACCGAATGCAAACTGGCGAAGGCGCGCGACGAGGCGGAGGCGGCGAACCGGGCGAAAAGCGCCTTCCTCGCGAACATGAGCCACGAGATCCGCACGCCGATGAACGGCATTCTCGGCATGTGCCAGCTCCTCGCCGATGCTCCCGACCTGCCGCCCGACCACCGGCACCTTGTCCACACCCTCGCCTCCAGCGGGGAGGTCCTCCTCGCCCTCATCAACGACATTCTCGATTTCTCGAAAATCGAAGCCAACCGCCTGTCTCTTGAAGCCGCCCCGTTTTCCCTCGACACGCTCGTCCATGACACCGCGCGGCTCTTCGCAGCGGAGGCCGACGGAAAAGGAATCGAGCTGGTCTGCGAGACCGATCTTGATCCGGACGAATCCTTTCACGGCGACGCCGTCCGCCTGCGGCAAATCCTCCAGAACTTTCTCGCCAACGCGGTCAAGTTCACGACCGCGGGCGAGATCCATATCGATATAAAGTGCCGCCCGCTCGAAGAGTCGGCAAAGGAGGTCTCCCTGAGCGTGCGCGACACAGGCATCGGGATTGCGCCGGAGGTCCAGAAGCGCCTCTTTCAACCGTTCACACAGGCGGACTCCTCCATCACACGCCGGTTCGGCGGCACGGGACTCGGCCTCGCCATCTGCCGCCGCCTTGTCCACCTCATGGACGGGGAAATCCGGCTTGAAAGCGTGCCCGGCACAGGCAGCACCTTCACGGCGGTCGTCCCCCTCCGTGTCGTCCCGCAGCATGAGCTTCCCGAAAGCGAGACACGCACGAAGCCCGTCCACGCCAGCCCCGCCGGATTGCGCGCCCTCATCGTCGACGACAATGAAACCAACCGGAAGTTCCTTGTCCGCCTCCTCGACGCATGGTCGATTCGCTCCATTGAGACCGAAGGCGCGGCAAGCGCTATGAAAGCACTGGATGCAGCCGTGCGTTGCGGCAACTCCGTCGACATTCTTCTCCTCGACTACCACATGCCCGATACCGACGGACTCACCTTCGCCCGCGCGGTGAGAGAGCGTTACGCGGACCGGTCGCCGTCGGCGCTGCTGCTCACCTCCGGCTTCCAGCGTCCTTCCGATGATGCCCTGATAGGCACGGGCATCTCCTCGTGTCTCTTCAAACCGATCCGGAAGGAAGCCCTCTACGAGGCCATCTGCCAAACAATCGCGGGATTACCGAAAACCGCCGCCCGAACCACCGTGGACCCGGATTCAATGCCCGATCCCGAGAAGCTGCGGGTCCTCATCGCGGAGGACAACGCCGTGAGCCGCAAAGTCGCCGTACTGCTGTGCGACCGCATCGGTCTTCGCAGCGAAACGGTCGACAACGGACGCGAGGCGGTCCAAGCCGTGAAGTCCGGAACCTACGATCTCATTTTCATGGACTGCCAGATGCCGGAGATGGACGGCTTTGAGGCCACGCGCGAAATCCGCCGTCTCGAAGAATCCGCCGCCCGCGCGCGCACGCCGGTCATTGCCATGACTGCGGGTGCCACCGCCGAATACAAAGAACGCTGTCTCAAGGCAGGTATGGACGAATTCATTACGAAACCGGTGAAGAAGGCCGATCTGCTCCAAATCATCGAACGCTTCACAACCGAGCCGCATGAAATCCGCGCCTGACATGACTCCGCCCGGACGGACAGATCTTTCCCGCCCCGCCGCTGCGCACACCCACGCCGCCACACCCGAAGAGGCCGCCCTTTACCTCAAGGCGCTGCACGACAACGCCCCCGATGCCATCTACTTCAAGGACTGTGAGAGCCGTTTCACATGGGTCTGCAAGTCCATGGCGGAAAAGCGCGGCATCGAGGATCCCTCCGCCCTCATCGGCACGACGGACTTCGACACGTTCTCCAAAGAACATGCAACGCAGGCCTTCGCGGACGAGCAGAAGATCCTGCGCACCGGCCAACCGATCCACGATATCGAGGAAAAAGAAACCTGGCCGGACGGACGCGTCACATGGGTCTCCACCTCAAAGATGCCCCTGCGCGACGACTACGGCGGGATCATCGGGACCTTTGGCATCTCGCGCGACATCACCGCGCGCGTCAAGGCGGAGACTCTTCTCGCTTCGACGCGCAAAGAACTCCTCGAAGCCTCCCGCCTCGCGGGCATGGCGGAAATCTCCAGCGGCATCCTCCACAATATCGGAAACGGCCTCAACAGCGTGAATACATCGGTCACGCTCATCACCGAACAACTCGCGCAGTCGCGCGTGGTCAAACTCGTCAAGGCTGCGGAAATGCTGAGGGAGAACGAGTCCGGCCTCGCCCGCTTTCTCACCGAGGACGAGCGCGGCACGATGCTTCCCGGCTACCTCATTGAATTGTCCGCGCTCCTCGCGGAGGAACAAAACGCACTCAAGACCGAGGTGGAACAGTTGCGGCGCTACGTCGAACACCTCAAATCCGTCGTGGCTCTCCAACAGGGGTACAACCGCACGGGTTCCCTCGTCGAAAACGCGGCCCCGGAGGAACTCGTCGAAGAAGCCGTCCAGATCAGCGCGCTCTCCCTCGATCGGCATGGTATTGATGTCCTGCGGGAGTTTTCGCCCGTACCCGTCATCCGCGTGACGCGCCACAAGGTTCTCCAGATTCTCGTCAACTTCATCCGCAACGCGAAATACGCCCTCGATGAATCCGGCCGCGACCATGACAAGACGATCACCCTCGTCCTCGGACAAACACCAGAGGGGAAAATCGCGATAACCGTCCGCGACAACGGGGCGGGAGTCGCCCCGGAAAATATGGCCAGCCTCTTCCGCTTCGGCTTCACCACCCGCAAGGACGGACACGGCTTCGGGCTCCACTCCAGCGCCAACACCGCCAAAGAAATCGGCGGCGAGGTCCGCGCCCACAGTGACGGCCCCGGCCGCGGCGCCGCCTTCACCCTCGAACTCCCCCTTCGTCCCCCCGACGATCCCGAAGGACCCGGCGCACCACCGCCCCGCCCCGCCACGAAGTGACCCGCCGCGGGCGGCCGCGCGGTCCAAAGCCTTGGGGACGGCCCCTCGCCGGGGCACGGGCACCGCACAGCGCGGTTGCATCGGCAGCGGCAGCCGTGAGAATGGCTCCGAATGAACTGGATTTTCCTGCTTTCCCTGCCCGTTGTCTCCGCCCTCATCGGCTGGGCGACGAACCGACTGGCCATCCAGATGCTCTTCCGGCCGCGCACGCCGGTGAACACCCTCGGTATCCGCTGGCA
>SLLG01000305.1 GCA_007134215.1 Opitutales bacterium
GGCACACGGACAGCGCCGGCCAACCCTCACGCGGAGCGAGTTGCACCGCCATCACCCTCCCGCATGTATGCGGACGGCAAGGAGCTTTTCCTCGACAGCGCCGAGATCCGTCTTCGGCGCGCCGCCACGGGGCACGGTAAAAGCAGTTTTGAACAAACCGCGCCCCGCGATGGAAACGAGACGAACCGCCCCGGCAGTTATTCCCTTCTCAGGCAACCCCGCCTCACACCATGCAATAACTGAGCTTGTCCACGGCTTTGCCGAAAGCGACAGCGGCGAGCTTGATGCCCTCGCGGCGATCACAGAGCGGGGCTATGCGAAGCGATGGCGCGCGGAGGGCCTGCCCGGTGGATTGCGCGGGCATCGAGTTCAGCCGCATGCAGCGCCGTATTGTAGCGTGGGATGTCAAGTAGAGGCCCGCCTGCAACCGGTTGAAGCCACGTCGTTCCGAAGCCGGCCGGACCCCGCCCCGCTCTTCGCGAGCCCTCCCCGTCAACCCTTCGGGTCGCGGTAGACAAAGGTGCGGATCTCCGTCATATCTTCCATGGCGTAGCGGATGCCCTCGCGGCCGAGGCCGCTGTCTTTGACGCCGCCGTAGGGCATGTGGTCGACGCGCCATGAGGGGACTTCGTTGATGAGAACGCCCCCGACTTCAAGCGTGTCCCATGCCTTCATGGCGCGGTCGATGCGCGGGGTGAAGACGCCCGCGTGGATGCCGAAGCGGCTGTCGTTGACCACCGCCAGAGCGTCATCAAAATCCTCATACGTTTCAAGGAGCACGACGGGACCGAAGGCCTCTTCGCGGTAAAGCGTTTGGTCGCGCGGGACGTTCTTCAAGACGGTGGCGTCCAACATCGCGCCCTTGCGCGCGCCCCCGCAGAGCACCTCGGCGCCGGCCGCCGTGGCCTGCGCGATCCACCCCTCGAGGCGTTCGGCCTCTTTCTCTGAAATCATGGGACCGGTGAAGGTGTCTTCGTCGCGCGGATCGCCCGCCGCCAGTTTCCTTGTTTCCGCCACCAATTTGCTCTCCAGCTCCTCCGCGAGGGAGGCGTGGGCGAGGATGCGCTGCACGGAGATGCAACTCTGGCCCGACTGGTAAAAGGCGCCGAAGATGAGGCGCTTGACGGCGTCGTCGAGATCCGCGCCTTCGTCGACAACGCAGGCGGCGTTGCCCCCGAGTTCGAGGACAACCTTCTTTTTGCCCGCCTTCTCCTTGAGTTTCCAGCCGACGTCGGGCGAGCCGGTGAAGCTGAGGAGCTTGAGCCGTTCGTCCGTCGTGAAGAGGTCGGCGCCGTCGCGGCGGCACGGGAGGATGGAGAAGGCCCCTTCGGGCAGTTCGGTCTCGGCGAGAATCTCGCCGATCATGATCGCGCCGAGGGGGGTGTAACTCGCAGGTTTGAGAACAAAGGGGCAGCCCGTGGCGAGGGCGGGGGCGACCTTATGCGCGGTGAGGTTGAAAGGAAAATTGAAAGGTGAAATGAAGGAGCACGGACCGATCGGCACGCGCTGCGTCCAGCCCCGGTAGCCGCGCGAGCGCGGGCTGATCTCCAGATTAAGCATCTCGCCGTGCGGGCGCACCGCCTCCTCCGCCGCGATCTGAAAGGTTTCGATGAGCCGGGTGACTTCGCCGCGGCTGTCCTTGATCGGTTTGCCTGCCTCGGCGCAGAGGATTTGCGCGAGGTCTTCGGCCTTTTCCTCGAAGCGCCGCACGCAGTGCAGGAGCACCTTCTTGCGCTGGTCGGGGCTCATCGCGCGAAGCGGCGCGGCGGCTTGGACAGCGGCCCCGATGGCTTCATCGATCGCCTCCTTGTCGGCCATGGCGACCTTGCCGACGAGGTCGCCGGAATATTTATCGCGCACTTCGAGATCGGCGTTGGGTGTGCGCGGCTGGTTCGCGAGGAAGTATGGATAGGTCTTGGACATGATTGGACCGGCGTTGGGACTTTGTTTCAGTATGAGGGTAAGGGCGGCGGCGTCAACCTGGCCGCGTTCGACGGAGGCACGGCTCCGGCGCTACGTGGCGGAACTCTCACCTGGAGTTTCGAGGAGTCGCGCGCTCTCGGCGGGGATTTCGTCGAAAAGGATATTGGCGTTGAGCGAGTAATCCACGGGCAGGTCAATGACGTGAACGCCGCCTTGGGCAAAGGCCTCTTCCAAGGCGGGCCGCAGTTCCGCTTCCGCGTCAATCCGGCGGCCCGTCGCGCCGTAGCTCTCCGCGTAGCGCACGAAATCCGGATTTTTGAAGGTGAGCCCGAAGTCTCTGAATCCCAATTGCTCCTGCTTCCAGCGAATCATGCCGTAGGCGCTGTCGTTGAGAATCAGGACAACCAAACCGAGTCCGAGCCGGACGGCCGTCTCCAGATCCTGCGAGTTCATCATAAACCCGCCGTCGCCGCAGACGGCGAGAACACGGCGGTCCGGGTGGACGAGTTTGGCCGCCATGGCGGAAGGCATGCCCGCGCCCATGGAGGCGAGGGCGTTGTCGAGAAGAACGGTGTTGGGGCAGCGTGCCGGATAGTTGCGCGCGAACCAAATCTTATAGATGCCGTTGTCGAGGGCGATGATGCCGTCTTCCGGCATCACCTCGCGCACGACCCCGACCAAACGCTGCGGAAGGACGGGAAAGCGGTCGTCGTCGAGCCTGCGGCAGGTGTGCTCGCGCAGGGCCGCGCCAACCTTCCGGAAAAACCCGAAATCCCAGTGCGTTTGCGGCTCAAGCGCTTCGTTCAGCTGCCAAACACTGTTGGCGATGTCGCCGATCATCTCCGCCTGCGGAAAATAGACCGGGTCGATTTCGGCGGAGAGGAAATTGACGTGGATGACTTTGCGCTCTCCGCTGTTCATGAAGAACGGCGGTTTCTCAACGACATCATGGCCGACATTGAGGATGAGGTCGGCGCACTCCAGCGCGCGGTGCGGAAAGTCCTTTTCCGAGACGGCCGCGTTGCCGAGAAAAAGCGGATGGGTTTCGTCCACCACACCTTTGCCCATCTGCGTCGTGACAAAAGGAATTCCCTGCTTGTCGATAAAAGCGCGGAGCATGCGTGCCGTCATTTTGCGGTTGGCGCCGGCGCCGATGAGCAAGACCGGGCGGCGGCTCTCCTTCAACAGGGCGACGGCCCGCGCGACCGCTTTCGCCTCGACGACGGGCCGCCGCGTGGCGCTCGCCGGCACCGGTGCGCGATCCGTCGTTTCCCGTGCCACATCCTCGGGGAGTTCGAGGTGGACCGCGCCCGGACGCTCCTCCTCGGCCAGCCGGAAAGCGTTGCGCACGTGCGAAGGGATTGCTTCACCGCTGACGATCTGCCGGGTGTATTTGGTGATCGGCCCCATCATGTCGACCACGTCGATGATCTGAAACTGGCCCTGTTTGCTCGTCTTCACCGGCTTTTGCCCCGTGATCATGAGCATGGGCATGGCCCCGAGCTGGGCGTAAGCCCCCGCCGTCACCAAATTGGTCGCACCAGGACCAAGGGTTGCGAGGCAGACGCCCGCCTTTCCCGTGAGCCGCCCGTAGGTCGCCGCCATGAAGCCCGCGGTCTGCTCGTGACGGGTGAGGATGAGCCGGATTTTGCCGGACTGCGCGAGAGATTCGAGGAAGTCGAGATTTTCCTCACCCGGAACACCGAAGATATACTCCACGCCCTCCGCCTCAAGGCACTGGATAAAGAGATCGGAAGCTTTTTGTTCTTTCATAGGCTGAAGGGTGTTGCCGCGCTCGCCACCGGACCAACGGTAGCACACCGCCCACACCGGGACGAACCAAGCCGGCGTTTATTCGCAGTCCGCCCGCCCTCACCCTTCGGCGGGGATCTCTTCGGCGTCCTTGAGGGCGCGGCGCGCGA
>SLLG01000132.1 GCA_007134215.1 Opitutales bacterium
TATTGAATTCTGACTCCACATCCAAAAGCCTACAACAATTGAAGGACGAATACCAGGGCGTGTCGGACGATTTTCAGCCATATAGCGAGGTTGTCAGTTTTACTGCAACCGGGGCCGGAAACGAGATCCACGAATTTACGTTTGACACCAGCGGCCTTTCAGGCTCCGTTTCCGACCTGCTTTTGCTCAAGCTAAAAGACAGCGAAAACAGCCTCGAGTTTTTTTACGCACTTGAAGATGAAACCATACCCGACAGCTATTTGGACGGTACCTGGTGGCTCATGGATTCGGGGATTTACCAGGACCGCTCTGCAACGCTGGATGTGGAAAAACAATACACGATTCATTTTACTATCCAGGATAACGGTGACTATGACCTTGACGATGTGGAAGGTGTTATCAAAGATCCGACCGTGCTAGGCGCGAGCGTGGAAAGCACAGATACCGGAACAGACGACGGAGGAGGTAGCAGCAGTAGCGGATGCTTTATCAGTAGCTTGAAATAGTGTTGGCAGCCGCATCAGCATAGACAGAAAAATCAATAAAAGCCGCATTTTGTATGCGGCTTTTATTTTTATTGCTAAAGGGTGTAAAACATCAACCCCAACTGCCCAATGGTTCTGCGAATACGTTCCTAATTGCAGATAGCGGCTATGGCCCCTCCAGTATTGCAAATTTCAGCCCGGATCACATTGCCGGAATCAATGTGCAAAATTTGGCAGACCAGGAAATATTGCATTTGCTTGACAAAGTGCATGTCCCTTTTAAACCCAAAAGGGTCAACTGTACGGAAAGATCTTAACTTTTCCAATTTATTCCGGCACAGACCACCATCATCCCCACCTCTGTCAAAGTTTGGGAGTGAATTGCTGTCTTTTTTTGTTTTTTGCCGAACAGTTACCTTGATCATTCCTGCTATCAAACCGGTTTTCCTTCCCGTTTTCCATCCCGGAGGCGAGCACGATATATCCGGAAGACCCCTCATAGGCGCAAATGCAGTGTCACCGCCCTGGTACCGTACCAGGCTATGACCATGCAGTTTCCCAATGCACAACCAAAAGGCGGGGCCGGACTGCTTACGAAGTAATGGATAGCGCATGAGGATTGCATTAATCGACAGAGGGCGTCACTGTAAGGGTGGCCTTTTGGCTGATGGTGCTGCCATAGGGGTTGGACACTATCACGGAAAACTCTGTGTTGTCGTCATCTTCGGCCTGCGTGCGTCTAGCCTCCAGGGTGTCGCCCGTGATCACATATCGGCAGTCAGGCAGAATTTCATCCAGGGCATCAAACCATACCTGCGCCATTTTTTTATAACCGGTTTTGTAGGGATGAAGTTTGGCTTCTAGTCCATCATCCCACATATCACCTTCCGGCTCCACCTTATAAATTATACCCGCACCAAATTCCATATCAACAATGATGATATTGTCGCCGTTATCGTCTATGCGTGATTGCGCCATGTCAATGACATTATCATTATATTCAGTGGTCATGGCATCTTCCGGGGCCCGGTTGATGATACGCGCCAGAACAACTGTAACGCTTGTGTCATAACGCTTTTCATACCAATCGATTTCATCAAGTATTTTTTCCACATACTCAGGATCGCTGTCATTGCGGCCATTGGTGCCGATATGCAGCAAAACGATATCCGCCGGATCATTCTTCAGAAAGTGGACTACGTCGATAGAGATTTCCTGGTCCGTCGCTCCGCTATGACCTTCATGGTATGGATCAAAACCATCATAAAACCAGCCGTTTTCTTGGCTCCCTACAAAGGCAACGTCATAGCGGGATGTAACCAGCAGATCCCAGAGGTCTTTTCGATATGATATCATCTTGTCCGCATCATCAACCCCTGATGCGCTGCCAACAGTAATGGAGTCTCCCAACGGCATGATGCGAACCGGTGTGTCGCATGTTTCCAGATATCCGCGGGACAGAAAATAATGGGCCCGGATATCATTTTCAGAAAATACATTATTATAAATGGCAACCTCGTCGAGCACGCCTTCAAAGTAGTTATCAAAATTCATGTAACCCAGGTGCAAGGGCGCCGTGGCGGAAGTAAAGCTGCCATTATAGACTTGAGATTTCGATACGACATCGGTTCCATCGACATACAGGGTGTTGGTGTCGTTTACGCCGTCGCGGGCGGCGACGATGTGGTGCCAGGCGCCAGTGGTGATAACCTTGTTGCTTTCGATGATCATCTCGGTTCCGTTGTCGTCGGCCAACTGAAAACGGGCTTCGCCTGTTCCGCCGACACAGCCCAAGGTCCAACGAAGCCCGGTAAGTTCATCGACACGGCCGATCATGATTTGGTCGTTGGTTTCGCAGGTTCGCCCGGCTACCGCTTTTACCCAAAGCTCAACAGAAAAACTGTCGTCGTTGCGCCAGTTAAAAGCGGTTTTTGCAGGCACATCGATGCCCTTTTTATTTCCGTCAAATTCCTGTCCGCCATTGATCCGCCCGGAGGCCGGGACAGGACAATGTTCATCTACATCGCCGGCGCAATTTCCGTGATGATCGCCAAAGGCGTCATAGTAAATAGATCCCGTTTTCTCATCCAGTTTCCAATAAGCGATTATATAGCTTGTAGCAGGATTGATAAACTCCAAGCCATTTTTGATCCACTGGTAGGACAAGGGTTCGTCGCCGGAAGCCTCCACACTGAAAACGGCAGTTTCGGGTTCGATTACCGTCACATCGGATGGCTGGGTAACAATTGTCGGGGGCTGTTTTACCGTCAGCGTGGCCGCATCGCTGGTAGCACTGCCTTTCGAGTTGGTCACCACGACGGAAAACCGTGCGCCGTCATCTTCAATCGAAGTGGGTTCGATGCTGTAAACAGTATCAGTGGCGCCCGGTATCTCTTCTCCGTTGCGACGCCACTGGTAGGACAAGGGTTCGTCGCCGGAAGCCTCCACACTGAAAACGGCAGCTTCGGGTTCGATTACCGTCACATCGGATGGCTGGGCAACAATTGTCGGGGATGGAGACCGTGATGTGGAAGAACTGCAGTTCAGGAAAAGGGCAAGAATGAAAACCGATAATAACGGAAGAAAAAAATCCTTAGTATTTTTTATGCGCATTCCGATAGTCCCTTAGATCTCACTGCGGGAGGTCTCAAAAAGTCGAAATCCTATATTATAGCGCATCCGGAATGAATCATACCTGCACCACAACCAAACTTATCACTTCAGCATACCAGATTGGAATGTAATGGTCAAATAAAATCAGACACCCGTTTTTGATTCATACCGTTGAAGGGCGAATGGAATTTTTGTCAGGTTAGCACAAAGTTGAATATCTGTGTTATGCATAATTCCCCAGACAACTGGAACAAAACCACGCAAAAGAGCAGTCCAGATTTTCCAAATCATCTGGACACGAAGTTTTCTTTATGGTCGTCAATCCTCAGGAAAATATCTTATTGTAACGACTACTTTTATAAGTGTCAATCGAAACCAGACGAAGCACTTCGCCATCATTGCTGAAGCATCTCAAATAGTATCAGTGCAAACTAGCGGCTATCATGCCTTTCCCCCAAAAACGCCATTTCCCTGCACATTGTCAAAACAAGTATTGCCATACAGGCACGTTCATTTTACTGCATCGGAACCCAAAAATAATGATTGCCCCGTAAAATCAAAAATTCGGCAAGGGTGTGTTGCCTGCCCCCATAGATGATCGTCGACACAGAAGCCCCTGCCGGCCTCTGGAGGGTGTTTGCAAGGCCGATTTCATGTCCCGTAAAATCAGTTCATAAGCCAGATAGCACCATTTAACATCGAGGCGTAACCCACCCATAGAATGTACGGCACCATCAGCCA
>SLLG01000214.1 GCA_007134215.1 Opitutales bacterium
AGAATCCATAGCGGGGCCACCGATCCGGGGAGCAACCGGTTTCCCGGCCAGCCCCACCACTTGATAGACCGCAAAAGGCACAAAAGACACACGAGGGTGTGGAGGCGCACCCCTGGAATCACTCTTCGCGTTCTTAGCGTCCTTGAGCGCAGCGGGCGGTTGGAAAATATGCGGATGGCAGGTTCACCGACGGAGGGGATGACCTGCGGATTCCGGAGATCGTGGCGCGGTCGCCGAGATAAGCGTGCGCGCTCCGGGCGCGGTCCAATGCCTCACGGCTGCGGGCGGACGTCGCCGGACGTCGGAATCGAACCGACGGCGGGCGGGCGGGGTGTAGGCTGCCCGGCATGAAAACAACACCACGCATGAAGAGCTTCACGATCGACGAATTTACGGAAGGCTGCCAAGCGGGAGCGGGGGCATTCCGGCTACGTGCCGAAGCGGTCAGGCGGCGACCTCACCCGCTACAGCCGCGCGATCCCTGCCCGCCTGCGCCGGGCCGTCCTCGAGCGCGACGGCGGCCGCTGCCGCCAATGCGGGGCCACCGAAAACTTGCATGTCGACCATGTTCTGCCCGTCTCCCGCGGCGGCCTCACCGTGCCGGACAACCTCCAGACCCTCTGCGCCCCCTGCAACCTGCGCAAAGGCAACCGCGCGGATGGCGGGTGATGCCCGGCGACAATGTCCGTGCGAGCGGAGGCGCTTCTCCCGCCCAAGGGAAAAGCGGCAGGATGCCGCTTCCACAGACCTTGGCCACGGATAAAGCGGCAAGAGGCCGCTTCCACGGAGACAGGCCGCGTAAACCCTTTTTGCACACGCCACAGCGAAACCCTGACCCGCCAACGCCATGCCAATCGCCTACCTCACCACCAAGGGCATGAAAGTGTCGCTCCATTCCGAGCGGCTTGAAGTCACCGTGCCCCGCCACGCCGAAGGGCAGTATCCCGCGCGCCGGTCCATCCCGCTCGTCGACATCGAGCATGTCGTCGTCGACGCCGGGGTGGCGCTCTCCACCCCGGCGCTCTGCGGCCTGCTGCGGAAGAACATTCCCGTGCTCTTCATGGCGCACGGCACCTTTCCCTCGGGCCACGCCATCCCGGCGGGTGCGTCCACCGCCGTCCTCGCGGCGCAGCTCGACCGCGCGCGCGATCCCGCCTTCCGCCTGGAGCAGTCGCGCCGCCTCATCGTCGCGAAAATCCAAAACCAAAAGAGGGTCCTGCAACGCCTCGCCGCCAACCGCAGCCGGTCGGTGGAGGGCACGGCGGCGTGGCTCAACTCCATAGCCAACCAAGCCCGCGCGGCGGCGGGGGTCGACAGCCTGCGGGGCATCGAGGGCGCGGCGGCGGGCCGTTATTTTGAAACCCTCGGTGCCTTCTTTCCTCCCGGACTGCCCTTCGAGCGGCGCTCCCGGCGTCCCCCGCACAACCCCGCCAACGCTCTGCTCTCCTTTGTCTACACGCTCCTTGTGGCGGAGTTCTCCATGCACCTGCGCGCCGCCGGGCTCGAACCGGCATGGGGCGTCTACCACGAGACCGAGGAAGGCCGGCCGTCGCTCTCGCTCGACCTCCTCGAGCCCTTCCACGCGCCCGTGGCCGACGCGCTCGTCCTCGACACCCTCAACCATAAGCGCTTCCAGGAAGAGGATTTTGAATACCGCGACGGCGGGTGCTTCCTGCGCCGCGACTCGCGCCGCAAACTCTTCGGCGCGCTCGAAAACCGCCTCGAGCGCGAGTTTCTGCACGAGCAGGCGGGCCACCGCACAACGCTCCGTCAAGTCATCAAAGACCACTGCTACCAGGCGAAACGCGCCTTCAACGAAGGATGTCCCCTGCGCCCCTTCAAGATGAACTGAGCTGGCGGGACGGCTGGTGGCATGAAGCCTTCCCCCGCCTTGCCAACGCCAGCGAACGCCGCGGCCACCCCCGCGGTGCAAAAACCATGTATGTGATCATCGCCTACGACATCTGCGGTGGAGAAAAGGCCTTCCCACGGGATCGACGGAGGCGGGGCTCCGTCGCTACGCACGTCCGCCCACTGGCTTGCGGCATCAATCGTCCGCCAGTATCACCAGAAGGCGGATGTATTGGTTGGGCCTAGGATCAAGCGGAATCGCCAGCCAGCCCTCGACAGCGGGCGGGGCGGTGTCGATTCGTGAGTCGAAGAGGACCGCATCCCAGTCCACTAAATCCTCCGAGGCGACAACGCGGTAGGTAATTTCGGTCAGAAGCGGATTGTAGGGAAAGCGGTAGACGAGAGCGTCGTCCCCGGTGCCATGGAGGCGGGGCATGCGCGCATCGGGTGGCTCCATAATCCCGAGCCCGAGGGCATAGCGGAGAAGATTGGGGAAGCCGCTGTTGGAAGGATCAGCGGCGGGACCGGCATGGTGCGGATCGGCGCGCAGTGCGGGGTCGGAAACCTCGCGCAACAGCCAATCGGCAAAGCGCGTGGGAGAGCCCCCGGTGACGATGATGTCATCGAGACGCAGGGCGGCGCGGGGGCCGTCGGATCCGGAAATATGGTGGTATTTCCAACGCAACTGCACAAGGGGTTGGTCTTCCGTTTCGGCTGGAAGGATGACCGGGCCGACCATGACCGCATGTCCTTCCACCTCGCTGCGCACATAGCCAACGGGAGCGCCGGTGGCGTCGGTGAGGTCCCGCCACACACCATCCAACCCGATACGGTGTTGCAGCCGCAGTCCGTAGATCCGGCTGTTCGGAAGGACCGTCCCCGCCGTCCAAACGACCTGGATGTCCGCCGTGCCGCTGGTATCGAGACTGAGCACGGCGGCACCCAGATCGCGCGTCCGGCCTGTGTTGATAAAGAGTATACCGTCTTCGCCCAAGCCGTTGATGCGTGTGCGCCGTGAAGCGGCGTAGGGCAAGAGCACGTCCTCCGGATCCCGCGCATCCTCCGGTGGTATACGATAGGCAAAAAGAAGCGGCGCGGCGAGATCGGGATCGGTCGTGTCACTTTGCGTGAAAAGCATGTTCGGCGGGTAGCTCCCCGCCGGTTCGTCCGCCGCCCACGTATCGAAAATATAGTTACCTTCCGCGACGGCAAAGGGCGCGCCGTAAACGAGGACGCGCATACTATGGTCGAAGCCGGGCGCATCGCCGCCGTCCACGGTCAGCTCGACGGTCGCCTCTCCCGCCGTCAGCGGCGTGAGGACAAGCTCACCGTCCACCACCGAAGCGACGAGCACCGAGTCGTCGCTGCTCACGGCGGAAATGCCGGTGGCGGCACCGTCGCCGGGAAACCATTCACCGGAGTCGAAAGCCACGGGAGTTCCCGCCACTCCTTCGACAAATGCCGGCGGAAGCGGAGCGAAAATAGCCCCGGCAGTCGTCGCCACCGTCACGGGGAGGGATACTACCGGGTCGCTACGAACGCTTGTCGTTCCCCCGGACGTCGGCCTAAGCCGCCACTCGATAAAACGGTGCCCTTCGCGCGGTAGCGCTTCGAGTTCGACCGGATGCTCCTGAAAATAAAGCCCCGTCCACGGATACGCCGGTGAGGGCACGCCCGGTGTGTCGCCGTCGACCACCACCGTATTCACCCGCACACGTCCGGCCGCCGGATCGGACACATGCACGGTGAGCGGGCGCTCCGCGCGCAGCCCAAAGTACTCGCGTATATGCCCTCGCTGGCGCGCCGGGTGTTGTTGCGCCCAACTCAACAAATTCGCACGGTGGGTAAGCGTGAAGGGGCGGTCCGGGTTGCTCAATTCGGCATTGCGCCAACGCGCCCTAACCTCCGTCCAAACGGGCGCGACTTCGTCGTAGCTCCGGAGGATGATCTCTTCGAAACGCTCGGTCTGGAAATGTG
>SLLG01000111.1 GCA_007134215.1 Opitutales bacterium
CCGCAGGGCGTCCCGGACGACCTCCGAAGACAAACCGTAAAACCTGGATTTCACCTAGGAGTGAACCCACACACCTCCAGCTCTGGCGTGAGCGAAACATTCATGACGGCATCCTACGGGAATGACAGGCTTTGTCGATCTCTGTCGTCTGCACAGGTCCGACCCGCTTGGGGCACACCGCGGGTCAGGTTGCCGATACCGTAAGGATGGGTGCGTCAAGGCCGGTCTTGACCGGAGCGCTGTTGCGGAGCGGGGGCGGCGGCGAGGCGTTGCGCGAGGTAGACGGCGAGATCGGCTTGAACGTCGCGGTAGTCGGGGTTGCCCGCGCGGTTGTTCCAGGCATGGGGATCTTCGAGGAGGTCGTAGAGTTCCTCGCTGCCGTCGCTGCAGAGGGTGTAGCGGTAGCGTTCGGTGCGGATGCTGTGGTGGTTCCACGCGGGTTCCGAATAGGTATGCGGTTCGAGGTGTTTGGGCCCGGCGAGGTGCGAGAGCACGCCCCGCCGGTCATCAACCGCGGTGACGGAAGCGGGTTCGCGCAGGAGAGCGGCGATGGAGGCGCCGTCGAGCGGCGGCGAACTGTCTCCGGGCAACCCGCGCGTGAAACCCGCGAATTCGACAAGGGTGGGGTAGAGATCGAGCAGGCTCACGGGGACCTCCGTCTCCGTGCCCGCCGGTATGTCCGGACCGACCCAGAGCATGGGCACGCGGGTGCTCTCTTCCCAGATCGTTGTCTTGGCCATGAAGTCCTTCTGGCCCATGTGGTAGCCGTGGTCGGAGATGAAGATCACATAGGTATTGTCCCGGTGCGGGCTTTCCGTCAGAGCGTCGAGGATGACGCCGACCTGATGATCGACAAACGCCGTGCAGGCGAGGTAGGCATGTACCCAGCGCCGCCACCACCCGAAGCCGCCCTCCGGAGTGGCGTCGCCCTGCCGCATGAGTTGCGGCAGGCGCATGGCATGGTGGGTACGCTGTCCGGTTTCCGGGTTCTTCCACAGGATTTCCGGCACATCCTCCAGATCGTTGGGCAGGTAGGGCGGCAAACGGATTTCGGCGGGGTCCCAAAGGTCGAAAAACTCGTCCGGCGCATACATCGGCGTGTGCGGGCGGTTGAAGCCCACGATCATGAGAAACGGATCGTCCCGCGTATCCGCCGAGCGCAGCTTGTCCGCCGCCCATTGCGCGGAGATTTCGTCGGGCATCCGGTCGCGTTCGTCGGGAGACTCCCAGCGGAAGCGCCATGAATCCGGATCGCCCACCTCGCCGGCGGCCCAGTCGGCCATCCAGCCGCGCCAGCCGTCGACCTCGGGAACCTCGCTCAGCGGCCCGAACCCGCCCCAGTAGCTCTCCGTGCGGTCGCCGGGCATCGCCGGGTGGCCCCGGCCCTCCGGCTTGTTCCACGAAAAGTAGCCTCGGCCGTCCCACGGGGCGGGCCCGAAGCTCGGCTCCAGCCCGTCCATAGGCGTGTTGAACACGCTGTTGTCCTCATGGCCGTTGTGGAAGATTTTGCCGGTTCCCATGACGGCGTAGCCGCGCGCCGCGAAATACTCCATGAGCGTGACGGCATCGCTCATCTCCTCGAACTGCCGCCAGTTGTTCTGCTGCTGCCGGTAGCCGTAATAGCCCGTTCGCAGCGGAGACATCCCCGTCCACATGCTCGCCCGCGAAGGTCCGCAGATGGCCACCGTGCAATGTGCGTTCTGCATGCGCACGCCCTCCGCCGCCATGCGGTCGAGGTTCGGTGTGATCGCCTGCGGGTGCCCGCCCATGCCTTCCACAGAGTCGTTCAGGTCGTCCGCGATGAGGACGATGAAGTTCGGCCGCGCCGAATCCGTTCCGCTCCCCCCGTCTGCCGCGGACAGAACCACGCCGCCCGTCGCGCCGATCAACAGTGCCGCTTTCCATCTCATTGGATTAAACATTACATTCATTCGGGCGGCATCCCTTTTGCAATGTCAAGGGAAAGTGGAACCCGGCTTCCGCCGTGTCGGCGGGCTATAGGAAGGGATCGAGGAGAACCTTGTCGATTCGCGGAAGAGCCTTGGCATCTCCCGGATCGGCGGCGAGCGCGAGGAGATCGCGGTTCTCGGCGCGGTCCTGTCTTGCGCCGCGCCATCCGTAGATCAGCATTTGAGTCCTTTGCAGATTTGGGTTGCGGTGGTTTGATTGCAGTCAGTGATGTTCTTTCGTTGCAAGGTTTGGCGCTTGATTCCGGGGGGCAGGCGCGCGTAGGGTTCCGGAATTGTGAGCACGCCGAAGGTAAAGCGAAGCATAGGGCCGGTCCGGTCCGGAAGGATTCTTGCGACGGTGTTGTGCCTTGGGTTGGCGTGGTTGGGGTGCGGCGCGGGCGTGGCCGGGGCGCGGGTGCTGGGGTACCACGTGGAGGATTTTTTCCGTCCGGTGGCGTTGTCGTCGCCGCAGTTGTCGCCGGACGGTGAGCATGTTACGTTTGTGACGACGCGGCGGCGCCGCGCGACGGTGATGGTGCGGGAGATTGAGAGCGGGCGGGAGCGTGTGGTGCATTCCGCCAATGCGGACACCGGAATGATAACGGAGCTGCGCTGGCTGACGGACGAGCGGTTGGCGTATCAGGAGAGTTTCGGGACGCTGGTGGCGATCAACGCCAATTTGTCGAACCGTACGGAGTTGTTCAGCGCCGGGCGGGTGCTGCTGGGATGGGGTTTCCTGCTTTTGGGTGATTTTGCCTACCCGCGGGTGTTGTCGCGTCTTCCGGACGAACCCGACCATATCCTGGTGCATGCGCTGGGGCGGGACGGATTGCCGGAGGTGTCCCGTGTGGAGGTTCACACGGGGGACTCGGAGGTGGTGCAGGGCGGCCAGCGGGATGTGTATTCATGGATTGCCGACCGGGCGGGTGTGGTGCGGATCGGCATGCAGTACCAGCGCGGGCGGGAACGTCTCCTCTACCGCGAGACACCGGGGGCGCGCTGGCGTTCGCTCGACCGGGTGATGCCGGACGACGGCGGGCGCTTCGCCTACTCGGGCCGGACGCTGGCGGGGCGGCGGCACCATTTTCTGGGATTCGCGCGCGACGCGGACCTGTTTTATCTCGCGTCGAACGCGGGCCGGGACCGCGCGGCGTTGTTCACCTACCGGCTCTCGACTGGAGAGCAGACGCTTTTGGCGGAGGATCCGGTCTACGACTTGTTTGCGCACGGGCAGGACTACCTCGCGCCTGTTTTCAGCCCGCGCACGGGAGACCTTGCAGGGATTTATTACGAGGCGGACAAACAGCGCGCGCTGTGGTTCGATCCGGCGTTCGAGGCCTTGCAGGCGGCGGTGGACGCGCTTCTTCCGGAGACGATCAACTTTATCACCGGGATGGACGCGGCAGAGAACCGGTTTGTTGTTTTCTCGGCGTCGAGCCGGCACAAGGGACTGGTGCATCTGTATGACCGCGGGAGCGGCGAGCTGACGGCGCTGGCGGAGGCGGACCGCCGCTTCCGCGCGGAAGACATGTCGGCGATGCGGCCGGTCCGGTTCACGGGGCGCGACGGCCATGCGCTGCACGGCTACCTGACGGTCCCGAAGGACCATCCGGAGGGCGTGCCCAACCGCACAGTGGTGTTGATCCACGGGGGGCCGTGGATCCGCGACACCTACGGCTACCATCCGGAGGTGCAGTTTCTGGCGTACCACGGGTTCACGGTCTTGCAGGTGAACTTCCGGGGATCGACGGGGTACGGGTTCGCTCATCTGGACGCGCTGCGGGGCGACCTCGGCGATCCGGCGGTGCGCGACATTCTCGACGGAGTGGACTGGGCGGTGGCACGGGGCTACGCGGACCCGGACCGGGTGGCCGCGATGGGTGCGAGCTACGGCGGGCTCGCCACGCTTCGCGCGATGGCGGTGGCACCGGACCGTTTCCGGGCGGGGGTTGCGGTCGCCGGAGTGTATGACATCCCCGAGCAGCTGCGCCACACGCGCCGGTCCGCTCCCCGCATGGGCTACGAGTTTTGGCGGGAGATGACGGGAGGAATTTGGAACCGCCGCGAGCTGCGGGAAATGTCGCCGCTCGGGTCGGTGGACCGGGTGCGTGCGCCGGTGTTTGTGGCGCACGGCATGCAGGACTTTGTGGTGCCGCCGGAACAGAGTGAGGAATTGGTCGGGGCGCTCGCGGCGGCGGGGGTTGCGCACGAGTTCCTGCGGCTTGAGGACTCGGGGCACGGCACCGGACCGATGCGCGACCGCATCCTGCTCTATGAGCGGATTATGCGCTTCCTGAATGAACACGTGAAGGAGGAGAAACGGTGAAACGCTTTTTCCTGTGGGGGGCTCTGACTGCGGTTGTGCTGCTGGCCACGGGCGGTGCGGGGTTGTATGTGTGGATGGAGACGTCCGGCAGTGCTCCGGCCCTGCGCTGGCGGGCGGACCGGGGCGACGCGGAGGCGCAGCTCGCATTGGCGCGGCTTCACGAGGCGCGGGATCCGGGCGCGGCCCTTGGATGGTACGGGGCGGCGGCGGAGGCCGGCTTTATCGAAGGAATGCGGGGCGTGGTGCGGCATGCGGAAGCGGGGAGCGCGGAAGCAGAGCATTGGACGGCGGCGCTGGCCCGGGCGGGAGAACCTGATCCCGCCTACCGGCGCGCCCGCGCTCTTGAGAGGGAAGGCGATGCGGGAGGGACGGAGCATTGGCTGCGCGTGGCGGCGGACGCGGGGCATTCCGCGGCGAATTGGGCGCTGGGCGCGCGTCTTGTGGAGGGCGATGCGGAGGAGGAACCTTTCCGCGAGGGTGTGCGGCGAATCCGCAGTGCCGCGGCGGACGGCGATGTCGAAGCAATGTATTGGCTGGCCCGGGCGTACGGCGAGGGCGGAGCGCTGAGGACGTGGCCGGATGAGGCCGAGCGCTGGATGAATCTGGCGGCGTCGGCGGGCCATGTGGAGGCGTCGTATGTGATCGGGCGGATCTTCCACCGCCGCGCGCGGTCGCCGCACCAGCGTGCCTACGCGCGTGAGCGCCTGCGTTTTGCCTACGACAACGGGATCATCGAGGCCGCCGGACCCTTGGGCGACTATCTCTGGCGCGAGGGGCGCCGTGAGGAGGCATTGGTTCACTACGCGATGGGTGTTCTCGCCGGGGACTTCGCGGTGCTCGAGCGGCTACTGCACACACTTCCGCGCGCGGATGTTTTCGACGGGGAGATGGACGCTGTTCTGGCGGGCTGGCAAGTCTATGGGGAGCGGGCGTTTCCGCATCGGTCGGCGGCACGAGTCGGCATGCCTGCGATGTCGGAGGCGGTGCGGCACGGCGCAGAGATCGTCGCGCGCGGCATCGAGGCGGTGCGTCGGTCATGGAAGGAGGACGGAGCCGACCTCGAATCCGCCGTGCGCGCGTGGTTTGCGGAGCCGACGCTCCCCCGGACGGCTTATCCGGGTTGGGAAGAGGCTTACGCGGCGGCGTCGGACGGCGACACGGACGCGGCCTACCGGTTGGCATTGGCGTTGAAGCACGGGGACGGGCTTGCCGCGGATGCGGAAGACGCGGCGTTTTGGCTGCGCCGGGCGGCTTACGGAGGGCATGCCGCGGCAGCGTGGACCGCGCACCGCCTGCATGCCGACGCCGAGGGTCCGCTGCACGATGCGGAGACGGCGGAAACGATGCGTTCGCTGGCGGAGATGGCCGGTCACCACGGGGCTTTGCTTGGGTCGGCGCGCCAACTTCTCGAGGAAGGCAGCGCGGACGCAGACCGCTCGGCGGTGGCCATTCTTCAACGTGCCGAAGGCAGCGACGAGGCGGAGGCACTGCTGGAGGAACTGTTCATCGCGGGCCGAGGGATCTCGATATTGAATACGGCGACACGCCGGGCGATGGGCCGGCTCGCGGCGGAGGACCATGTGTGGCCGCTTTATCATATGGGAGACCTGCATTGGCGGCGGCTGCCGCGGGAAGGCGAGACCTTTGAGGATCTTCGTGCGCGGGCGCTGGACTCTTGGGAGCGCGCCGCCGCGCTGGGGCACGATGAATCCGCCGTGCGCGCGGCGGCCGTATTGCTCGGGTACGCGCGGTCGGGCGTCGAGCGCCGCGCGCTGGAAAACGCCCGCGTCGAGGCGCACCGGGAAGGTGATAGCGAGCGGGTCAGGGAAATCAGCGGGATCCTCTCCGGGCGCGATCAGCCTCCGGTCGACCATGCCGCCGCCCGCGCCCTTCTCGAACCGGCGGCGCGGCGGGGCCACGCCGAAGCACACTATCTGCTGGGATCGTCGATCCTCAATGAGGCGATGGAGGCAAAGCGACTGGACGAACCGACCCTTGAAGCGGGCACACACCACTTACGGACTGCGGCGGAGGGAGGCGATGCCAACGCGGAGCGGCTCTTCATTGATCTCGGCGGCGACCCCGGCACGGACCCGGAAGAGTCGGTGGCTTTGTCGTTCGCCGACTTGTATTACCAAGCCAATACGCTCGGCTCGGAACGGGCCGCCTACTGGCTGGGATCGTGGATGTTGGGCGAGGAATCGGCGGCGGGGTTGACGGAGACCGCGCTGGAGTGGATCGAGGAGGCGGCGTATCTGGGCTACGAACCGGCGTTTCTGCGCCTGGCGGAGCTTTATCATACAGGTGAGCACGTAGAACCGGACGCGCTACGCTCGCTGCGCTGGCTCGAAGCGGCGGCGGATGCCGGCAACGCCGACGCGCAGTTCGCCGCGGGTATGCGCTATGTCGAGGGGAGTATCGTGGTGCGCGACGCGGAGCGGGCGCGCGGTCTTCTCGCCGCGGCGGCGCGGCAGGGGCACGACGCCGCGCGCAATGCGCTGGCGGATATGGCCCGCATGGCGGATTCCGGGGTGGTGGAGTCGGAAACCGAGGCGGTGGATGTTTTCGCCAGCCATGGTTACGGGGCGGGCGAGATCTTTCCCATTCGTTTGGTGATGGTCGAGGACGGCGGCAGCGGTATCGTGGCGGTTTCCTCGGTGCGCCGCAACCGGCCCTACGGCTTTGCCAACAACCGTCGGGTGCGGCTCGACGGCGATGCGCCTGTGTATTTGCTCCCCGGCGACGCTTTCGCACCGGCCCGTGTGGAGATGGACGAGCTGTTCTACACGGGTCCGGTGGTGCGTATCGGGGGTGCCCTTGCCGTGAGCACTCTCTCGCCCCGTATCGTGGCGACACTCACGGCGGAAGCGGATTTGCGCAATTGCTTTGCCGCGCTCGTCATCGGCGACGGCTCGGGCGGCTACCGCGCATGGTGGCAGTCCATCGGGACGCTGCGCGCGGGACGCGAGCGCGTTGTGCAAGTCGAGTTCGAGCAGCGCGGGTGGCGTAACCGGCCGGTCGCGCTCATGATTTTCAGCGACGGGCGCGAGGTTGTGACGTCCCGCCGCGTGCAGTTGTCCCACCTCGACCGCGCGGAGTTGGACGTGTTTGCGCGTGAGCGCGATGATTTCCTGGGCCGCGCCGCGGAGTCGGACAAACACGCGCCGCCGGTCCTCGCCACGGACCTGCGCCCGGTGACTTTCGCCGCCGCGCCCGCGGGGACGACACTTCCCGTGCGGGTGCGGATAAGCCGCGACGGCATCGTGCAGGATGTGCGGCCGCCGGAGGAACTGCCGGGCGGGAGCATGCCGGAGTTGCTGCGCAACCTCACGAAGGTGCGGTTTCTTCCGGCGGTGCGCGGGGGCGAGCCGGCGCCGGCGGAGACGACCCTCGATGTGCCGGTGTGGTGACTCACTCTCCGCCCAAATCGGGCCATCGGTGCATCGGGCGGGAAGCCAGGTTGCTCAGGCGAGGCGGACGAGGTATTTCTGGCGGAGGAGCCGCCATGCGACGACGAAGAAGGCGGTCAGCGGGATGGCGAGGATCATGCCGAGGATGCCGCCGAGGGCGGTGCCCCAGAAGAAGATGGCGATGATGATGACGAGAGGGTGCAGGCCGGTGGACTGGCCCATGATGCGGGGCGTGAGGAAGTAGCTCTCGACGAGCTGGACGACACCGAAGACAAGCAGCGCGAGCGCGGCGGTGACGATGCCGCCCTCGGGCTGGAAGTAGGCGATGGGCAGGACGCTGGCGAGGCCGAGGATGGTGCCGAGGTAGGGGATGATGTTGAGCGCGCCGAGGAGGAGCCCGAGGACGATGGCGAAGTTGACGCCCACGGCGCTGAACCCGATGGCGAAGAGCACGCCCATGATCATGCCGATGAGGATCTGGCCGCGGAAGAAGGCGACCATGCTCAATGCGAACTCGTTGATGAGGAAAATGATGTCCTCGCGGATGTCCTTGCGGACGAAGGAGAGCTGCTCTTTGAGGTCGCGCGTCGGGTTGCGGTCGGAGAGGAGGAAAAAGAAGAGGTAGACCGGCACGATGGCGGCGGCGGCGGCCCACGCGAAGACATCCATGAGCCATGTGCCGAGCCGGCCGACGGCGGGCGCGGCATGGGCGAAGCTTTCCTGTGCGTACCGCGTGAGTGTCTCGCGGTATTCCGCGAGTTTTTCCGCCCCGACCTTCTCCTCGAGAAACTCCATGACCTGCGGGAAGCGGTTGTCGAAGCCTTCCTGCGCGCGGTCGAGGAGGACGGGTACCTCGCGGGCGAATTTCAGGCTCTGCTCGACGAGCACGGGCACGACGAAGGCGATCACCGCCGCACAGGCGAGGAGGATGAGCCCGTAGATCGCCGCGATGGCACCGACGCGGGAGAAGCGCAGGTGCTCTTGTAGAAAGAGGGCAACCGGGCGCAGGAGAAGGGCGAGTATCCCCGCCACGGCCAGCGGCCAGAGGACGTTGGCAAAGGTGGTGACGAAGGCGCGGAGGACAAGAAAGACTCCGAAGGCGAGGGCACCGATGACGAAGAGCGAGACGCAGACCAAGGCGGCGGTCACCAGCCTGCGCTGGACCCCGGTGAGCCACGGCCGTCCGTCGTCCGCGCCGCCGCCCTCAGTTCCAGTCTTCGGTGTCGCCAAAGCCGAGATCCCGTTTGATTTCGGGCACTTGTTCCAGCTCGCTGATGAGTTCGTCGACGCTGAAATCGGCCACAATGAATTCACCGAACTCGAGGGTCGGCGTCAGGCTTTGCCCGCTCACCTCGATCATGCGCTGCATGTTCTGTTTGTTCGCGTGGACATCGCGGACATTGACCTCGACCCCGTGCTGCGAAAAGAACGCCATGGCCTCGCGGCACCACGGGCAGCCGGGTTTGATGTAGAGGATCGGGCGGAGTTTGTCTTTCATTAAACGGAAAAAAGCCTTCGAATGTTCGGTCTGGTGACGGACAAAAGGCAAAGGTGATTCGCCCGCATCCGCAAAGTTTTCAAGATTATTCGCTTATTCTGAATGGCAGGGGCAACAACGACAACTGAAATCGGGGGCGCGCCGCCCCACGCGGAGCCTATGTGCATCCACATCAAGGGGGCGCGGCAGCACAACCTCGCCAATGTCGATGTGTCCCTGCGGCGCGACCACCTCACCGTCATCACGGGCGTGAGCGGGAGCGGTAAGTCGTCGCTTGCCTTCGACACGCTCTACGCCGAGGGCTACCGCAAATACATCGACAGTCTCTCCGTGCGGGCGCGCCAGCTCCTCGAGCAGATGCCGCGTCCGGAGGTGGATTTCATCGAGGGCCTCTCGCCTGTCATCGCCATCGAGCAGCGGGAGGCGGCGGGCGCGAACCCGCGCAGTACGGTGGCGACGGTCACCGAGGTGGCGGACTACGCGCGCCTGCTCTGGGCGCTGGGGGGCGAGGCCTTTTGCCCGCACGACGGCGGCCGTATCCGCCGGCAGACGCTCGACGACGTGGTCGACGCGCTGCTCGCCGAGCCGGAAGGGGCGCGTTGCATCCTCCTCGCGCCCCTCATGCGCGCGAAGGCCTCGGTCGTGCGGGGCGAGCTGCCGGTCCTGCGCCAGCGCGGCTACCAGCGCGTGCGTCTCAACGGAGAAATCCGCTCGCTCGAGGATGAGGATCCTCTCGCGGGCACCTCCGGCGAGCTGGTCCTCGATGTCGTGGTCGACCGCCTTGTCCTGCGTCCCGACCAGCGCAGCCGCCTCGCCGATTCGCTGGAGCTTGCCTTCCGCGAGGGGGCCGACCGCGCCGTCGCCCTCGTGCAGGCCGACCGGGAAGCGGATTTCGCGGAGCGGACGCTCAGCCGCCACCTCGCCTGCGAAATCTGCGGCGAAGTCTACGAGGCGCTCACGCCGCGGCACTTTTCCCACAACCATGCCGAGGGCGCGTGCCGCACCTGCGGAGGCCTC
Organism: Opitutales bacterium; assembly: GCA_007134215.1. Taxonomy (GTDB): domain Bacteria; phylum Verrucomicrobiota; class Verrucomicrobiia; order Opitutales; family Oceanipulchritudinaceae; genus SLLG01. Next base: position 10,201 of record SLLG01000111.1, read on the forward strand.
GGGCAGACCCGGCAGTTCGCGGAGGAACTGCTCGTGCCCGATCCGTCCAAATCCGTGAAGGGCGGAGCGGTCAAACCATGGCGTCTCGGCTCCAAGCGCATGATCATCCAGCGCAACGCCATCCTCAAACAGCTCTCCGAGCAGCTGCCCTTCGATCCGACTGCCCCGTGGGAGGACCTCGACGCGGACACGCGGCGGCAAATTCTCCGCGGCACGGGGGAACGCCTCTTTTCCTTCAAACTCAGGGGCGGCAACCGCAAGCCCGAGGCCATGCACTTCCAGGGCGTTGTCAAAGACCTCGAGCGCACCCGCGCGGAGACCACGAGCGACGGTCTGCGGGCGCGCCTCATGGCCTACCAGGTGGCCTCGGAATGCCCCGACTGCGGCGGCGAGCGGCTCCACGCGGCGGCGCGGGCCGTGCGGGTCAACGGCACTGGCTTCGCTGAGTTCATGCGCATGGACCTCGCCCGGGCTTTCGAGTTTGTGCGTGCCACCCGCCGCGCCGTGCTTTCCGGCCAAGGCGCGGCGGAAGCGGGCGCGGGCCGCCACCTTGACAAGCTCGGCGAGGTCTTTGCCGGGCTCGAGCAGCGGTTGCGCTTCCTCAACGAAGTGGGGCTCAACTACCTGAGCCTCGACCGCGCCTACGCCTCGCTCAGCGGCGGCGAGGCGCAGCGCGTGCGGCTCGCGACACAGCTCGGCATGGGGCTGGTGGGGGTGACCTACGTCCTCGACGAGCCCACCATCGGTCTCCACCCGGCGGACACGGCGCGCCTCGTCGCGAGCCTACGCGCCCTGCGCGACCGGGGCAACGCCGTCGTCGTCGTCGAGCACGATCCCGATGTCATGGCGGCGGCGGATGCCATCATTGAGATCGGGCCGGGCGCGGGGGTGCGGGGCGGGCACGTCGTCTTCGCGGGCAGTCTCGACGAGGCGAAGGCCTCCGGGCGTTCCACGACGGGCGCTTACCTTAGCGGGCGTGCCACCGTGGAGCGCAGCGCCCCCGCGCGCGAACCGGACGGGCGCTGGCTCGCCGTCGAAGGCGCGGTGGAGCACAACCTGCGCGGTATCGACGTCGCCTTTCCGGCGGGCCTCCTCACCGTCGTCACCGGCGTGAGCGGGTCGGGCAAGAGCACGCTCGTCAACAACGTCCTCGCCAACGCCGCCGCCTTCCGCCTCAACCGCAGCAAGACCATCCCCGGAAAACACACCGGCCTGCGCGGGCTGGAGCACTTCGGCCGCCTCGTGCGCGTCGACCAGGAACCCATCGGCCGCAGCCCGCGCTCCAACCCCGCCACCTATACCAAGCTCTTCGACGACTTGCGCCAGCTCTTCGCCCGCTGTCCGCTCGCCAAAGTGCGCGGCTACAGCGCGGGGCGGTTCAGCTTCAACATGCGCGGCGGGCGCTGCGAGCGCTGCCAGGGCGACGGCCAGATCCGCCTCGACATGCAGTTCCTCAGCGACGTCTACGCGGAGTGCCCGGCCTGCAACGGCAAACGCTACAACCGCGAGACGCTCGAGGTCCGCTTCAAGGGCCTCAACATCGCCGAGGTCCTCGAACTCACCGTCGACGAGGCGTGCGCCGTCTTCGGCGCCGTCCCCAAAATCATGGCCAAACTCGACACCCTGCGCGCCGTCGGGCTCGACTACATCCACCTCGGCCAGCCCGCCAACACCCTCAGCGGCGGCGAGGCGCAGCGTATCAAACTTTCCCTCGAGCTGAGCAAGCGCCAGGCTGGCGAATCGCTCTACATCCTCGACGAACCCACCACCGGCCTGCACTGGCAGGACATCCAGAAACTCCTCGATCTCCTCTTCCGCCTGCGCGACCAGGGCAACACCGTCATCGTCATCGAGCACAACGTCGATGTCATCCGCCTTGCCGACTGGATCGTCGACCTCGGCCCCGGCGGCGGCGGCGAAGGCGGGCAACTCGTCTACAGCGGCCCCGTCGACGGTATCCGCACCGTCCCCTCCAGCGCCACCGGCCGGTGCCTGCGGTGAAGGAGACGCATTGCCTCACAGCTTCGGAAAGGTGAGGCCGAAGCGTTCGCAGAGTTCCGGGACGCTCTCAAAGTCCATGTCCAGCTGATACCGTTTGTTGATTTCCGCGAATTTCTGTAGGTCACCCCATGCGGCGGCTACTTCGCGGAAGAAATTCTCGAAGCCGGCGGGAGAGATCACCTCGATGATTTCACAGGGGGTGTCGCCGGCGTTCCAAAAGGTGTGCCATTGCCCGCGCGGCTTGAACACCCAGCTGCCGACGGGAGCTGTCACCACATCGTCGCCCAGCAAAGCCCCGAGTCTTCCGCTCAGGACATACGAGTACTCGTCTTCGTTGTGGTGGTAGTGGAGCGGGGCCGCCAAGGCGCGCGGTGCAATAGGGTGGTGCACAACGGAAAAACGGCCCCCGGTTTCGGCACCGTCGATTTTCCAGCGGACGCCAAGCCCGCCGAAGTCAAAGAATTCCTTTTCGTCGGATGCTATGGTTTTGGGTTTCATGAGGTTTGGGCGAGTGAAGGTGAGGCCATGCATCGCATGAGATCGAGACGCGGGACACACGGAAGGGTGCCGCCCGTGCCTCCCGGACTCAAGCGCAAAGCAGTTGACCTGGAACGACTGTGTCGGGGCTGCGGGGCGGTCCCTTCTTCCTCGTGCGGGCGGCGTTATACGACGGCGGCCCCGGCGGGTTTATCGATCTCCGTCGGCGTTTCGGCTTCAAGGGACTCCGGCGGTTCGGCGCGGAATTCCGCCGCTCCGGTCGGGACGGGGCGGGACTCAGCTGTTGCGGCGGGCATGAGGCGCTGCTTGGCGATCCAGCGCTCGAGGCGGGCGATGGCCTCGCCGCGTTTCGGGTCGTCGGCGGGCATGAGATCGAGAACGTTCACGGCCGTCTCGGCGTAGTCCATGGCATTGGCACTGCGGAGGGAGGCGAGTTCCTTGAAGGGGATTTCGCCCTTGCGCACCATGGAGCGGGCCTCGGCTTCGATTTCGCGGTTGGCGCCACCCGGAGTGAGGGAGAAGTCGCCGCCCTTGGGTTTGCCGCCGCCACTGCCGGTGCCGCCGCCCTGACCAGCCGAGGACGGCTTTTCCGTGACGCCGCGGGGCTCGCGCTCGACGGCGGCGGGGTACTGCTTCCCGTCGCGCCCGGTTACTTTGCTCGGCTTGTCGATGCGCATGGCCTTTTCCATCTCGGTGCGGCAGCGGCGCACGAGGTCGGTGGAGACCTTGCACAGCTCCGCGATCACGGGATTGGCGAGGTCGGGCCACTCCTCGAGGGCGATCTCGACGGCGTTGCGCTTGTCGGCGTTGGAGCGGAAGAGCCCGTTGGCGGCGTTGGCCCCGAGGGCGTGGCGCAGGGCGTCGGTGCGGCTGCCCTCGCGAACGTCGGCGGCGATCATTTCGCGCCCGGTGCGCTTGGCCGCGAGGTAGCGGTGGAAGCCGTCGGCAAGCCAGTGTTTCGCACCGTCGAAGTAGACGGTTACGGGAGGGAAGACGGTGCCCGCCTCCATCTCGTCGGCGTAGCTGCCCACCGCCTCGTCGTTGGTCGCGGCGCGGCTTTGTGTGCCGCCGTGGATGTCGATTTCGGAAAGGGAAAGTTCGTCGGTCTGCATAACGGGGTGGAGTTCTGCGCGACAGCTGCCGCCCCTGACAACGGAAAAGAAAGCTTTCTCCGCCGCCGCTTGGATCCCGTGCCGTTTGCTCCGCTCAATCCATGTCCATTCGCTGTCTCATTGCGTTCCCGCGCTGTTCCTTGCGGGTACCCTCCGCGTTCCTCCTGGTCGCCGCGCGTGAAACGGCTCCGCCTCGGACGCACCGCTTCTGAAGGGCATCGGCACCGTCGCCCGCCGCCGTCCCAAAAGCGCCGACCAACGCATCACGAACGCCTGCGTCCCGACCACCGCACCGCGCAGCAGCGCGGGCGTTCGGGCAAGCAGCGAGCCAGCCGCATCGCCCCCGTCTGTCTGCGCTTCCCCGCGTCCGGTGTCATCTTTCACCCG
>SLLG01000287.1 GCA_007134215.1 Opitutales bacterium
AGGCCCCCATGAAAAGACGTGGACAATGTCGAAAACCAACGCCCGCCCCGAGCGGACGAGCACGGCCTGCGCGACGGCTGTATCAAGTGACTGCACGCGGTAGAAAAATCCGTTGGCGATACGGACCTCCGCGCAATCCTCCACGACCACCGCAACCGCGCGCGGGCTGAGTTGGTTTTCCTCGGTCTGGAGGGCGACGAGGTCAATATTCCGCGAGCGCCGCAGCCATACCTCCCGCTCCCGGTGGTGCTCGACGCTGAGGAGGAAGCCCCGCACGGGACCATCGGTGTCCTCGATGCAGAGTCCCGACTCCGCCGCGATGTCAGCGCTCCAGATGTTGCGGAAAACCCCCGCGCCGCCGTCCGTGATCCACAGGCTGTGTCCGCTGCGTTCGCGGGCCGCGTCGCGGTCGCGGAACGGCGCGTGAAAATACACGTCCTCGCAGAGCGAATCGCACCCCGCCCGCCACCGGATGCCGATGGCGCCAGGGTGGTCGCCCGTGCGCAGGCCGATGCCGCGCACGACGCAGGCACCGCCTGCATCCGTCTCAAGCAGCGCGCGCGGTTTCGCGGCGTCCATGAATCCTTCCGTGCCGGGCCGGAGGATCAGTTGCGTGCGGCCGGGATGGAGCCCGAGCAACACCGTGTCCGCGCGCAGTCGCAGGGGCCGTGTAAGGCGGTATTCACCCACGGGCAGGTAGACCACACGCGCCGCGTTGACAGCGGCCTGCACGGCGGCGGAGTCGTCGCTTACACCGTCCCCGTGTGCGCCGGACATCCGGACATCCCGCCACCCTTCCATAGGCGGCAAAACCTCCGGCCCGTCGGCGAGCGGATCCATGCCGCCCTCCGGAAGCGGGGCGAGGTCGGCCTCCGTGCGCACGTCGGCGAGCGGCTCCACCGCTGCCTGCTCCACCCCGCCGCGAATATGGCAGCCATACCGCAGCGAGCGCACGAACGCGCCGCCCGCCAACGCGCGCACCGCCTCCCCGCCCATGCGCAGGAGGACGGGCGCGTCGACCGCCGTGCAATCTTCGAAGGAGACCGCCATCTCCACCGGCACGGGCGGCCGCCGCTCCACCACCGCGCCGGACACGCCCTCGAAGCGGCATCGCCGGGCAAAAAGCCACTCCACATCGTCGGGCGCTTCCGGATACGGCGCGAAGACGGTCCGCTGCGCCCGGAAGACACAATCCTCCGCCGTCAGACCGGCCCGCGCGCTCGCCACCGCCGCCTCTGTCTGCCCCTCGAAGAGACAGCGCCGCAGGCACAGCGGCCAGCTCGCCGAAGTGCGCCCGGTAAGCACGCCCGTCGCACCCCCGGAAAAATGACATTCCTCGATGAAATGCCCCGCTGCCTCCACCGCCACCGAGTCCGGCCCCGTTAAAAATCCGCACTGCCGCAGAACCGAGTGCTGCGCGACTCGGAAACGCACCGCCGCAACCCACCAACAGTCCTCCGGCACGACAAAGTCGATCCCGAACGCCCCGGAGAAAAAGGTCGTATTGTCCGCGTCCGCCTCCGGTTCGTCCCGGAAATTGCGGAAGTGCAGCATGTACACGCGCCCCGAGCTTGCCGAAGAGCCCGCCCATGTAAACCGCGCCCGCCCTGAGCCCGCCCCGATCAAACGCACCCCGCGCCACACATTGACAGTCCGCCCGATCCCGTATTCGCCGCCGCGGACAAAAACGATCCCGCCGTTGCGCTTCTCCGCGGCGGCATCAATCGCGTGTTGCAGCAAGGGCGCGGCGTCTTCTCCGCCGCCGGGCGCGGCCACCGTGAGTCCGGGACCGGCGGGGACCGAGTCCAGCCAAGGGCGTGTCAACCATGGGGTCATCAACGCACAACGCTGCGTATTCGCCCTCAGCTGGCAATGCCGCGTCGAATCTACACCGAAGATTCGCTGCGTAGCGACAGAGCCGCGCCGCCATCGCCCTACGCCCCCAAACCCTGCCGAGCACAGACATCAAGCGGGCGAAACCACCGACCGGATTGACTACGGGGCGGGAAACCGACATACGTATGTGCGTCATGAATGCACCCCAAAGGCTGGCAAGCGCGGTCTACGCACTTCTCCTCGCATTGACCCCGGGTCTCGCGGACGAATGGACTCCGCAGCGCTACAAGGCGGTTTTTCCCGGCGACGGCGAAAGCGGACCATATGTTTCGGGCCGGAGTTTTGACCTCGTGGATTATCCCCATCTTGACGGGCAGTGGAAAGGCCTCCTGCACGCCGGCGACGGCAATGTCTACTTCAGTGTGGGTTCGCACGCGAGCGAGCACCATGCCGAAATCTTCCGCTACCTCGGCGGCGAAGGCCGCATCGAACACCTCGCGGACCTCGGGGATGTCGTGGAAGCAACGGAGCCGCCCGGCGCTCCGCAAGACAAAGTCCACACCGCCATGTTCGAGTACAACGGATGGATCTACGCGGCGACTTGCGACGGCCCCAGGCACGACGGGCTGGAGTACCACGGGGGCCACTGGATCGCCATCGACATGAAGACGGGAGATGTCCGCGACCTCGGACGAACGGAGACCGGCGACGGGATCATCACGGCAGGCTTCGACAGCATACGCGGCATCCTCTACGGGCACACGAACCGGCTGGGCCGCCTCCTGCGTTTCGATCCTGAAAGCAGCGAAGAAGAGGACCTAGGCTTTCCGTGGGAAGGGGTCGGGAGGCAGTACGCCCGGGGGATGTCGCTCATGGTGGCACCCGACGGCCGTGTTTTCGGAGGCAGGCCGCCCGGCGCGACCTTTTGGGAATGGAGCCCCGCGACTGGGAAGATCCGCGTCCTTGATGCATCGATGCCGGAGCCCGCCGAAATCGCAGCAGAGGACGCGGACGACCGGACCCGGCGCAATTACGCGCAGAGCGCGATCCATGTGACGCGGTGGAACGAGGACGGCGGATACTTTTACTTCGTGCGCAGCTTCGACGAAATGCTGGGCCGGTTTTATCCCGGCGGCGGGGGGACAGAACCGCGGGCGGAGGCACTGGGTCGGCTGCGCCCGCCGCATTTGGGATACCGCTACGCCGACCGTCACGCAGCATGCACTCTCGCCGTCCATGGAAACCGCGTCTACTACACGCCCTACACCGGCTGGGGCGGCGTCACCCACCTCGTCCGGTTCGATCTCGACGAAGGCCGCTTGACCGACCTCGGCCCGCTCATCCTTGAAGACGGTCGCCGCGTCGCGGAGGTGCATGCCATGGATATCGATGAAGCGGGGCGGCTGTATATGCTGGCGTTTGCCTACAACATCGAAGGCGAGGATCCGCTCAACCGGCACGCGACCCGCGACGGATATGCATTCCATCCGCGCTTTGTCGTGGTCGACCCGGAGACGGCCCTCCGGAGGGTTCCGCGCGAAGCGTCCGGGCAATGACCTCTCCCTCCCGGTTGTTTCCCCGCGGACGATCCGGCGTATGGCGGAATACTTTCGGATTCCTTGCGCTCACCCTTTGCTGCCAGACCGGATGCGCCGGGGACCCACCGGAGCCACTGGCCGGATCGGCGCTCGGCGACTGGGGGCACTTCCTCTCCATGCGTCCGCGGATCCATGTGGACAATCCGGATGGGCGCGCCTTCACACTCACCTTCCACACCATGCTCTGGCCCGTCGCACAGTGGAATCCGGATGAGGTCGCGATACGGGTGGACGGGCCGGACGGCGAGCCCGTGGTTTGGGAACTGTTCGCGGTCGACGGAAGCCGCATAATACTGGAACTCCCCGCCGGAGAGCCCGGCGTTTACACGGTTGACTGGGGCCGGAAGCCCGGCAATGACGAATGGCGCGGCCCGAATTTCTGGCTCGAGACCGACCTGCCGCGAAGCGTGGTGTGGACGGGCGACCCGGCGACCGGCGCGCCGTCCGACCGGAGCGCGGTGGAGCAACGCCGCCCTTTCTTCCAGGCGTCCGTTCCCCGGCGATGGTGGTTTTGGGTGCCGGACGACGTGGACCGGTTTGTCGTGCGCGCGCAGCGGACGGAGCGGCACATGAGCCAGCGGGAAGCATGGGGCCTGACGGTCTTCTCGCCGCGCGGGCAAAGGATGGAGGTCCTCTGGGGGCAGCCGCCCCGGACCGCCCGCGCGGCGTACCGGCAGGAGATGGAGCGGGTTGTCGAAGTCGTCCCCGGATCGGGCGGACGCTTCTGGTATATCGAGGTGCGCAACGGCGATGCCCACCATTTCGCGAACGTCAACTTCACATTCGAAGGCATCCCGCCCTACATTGCCCGGAGCCCGGAGGCGTGGTTTGACGGCTCCACCGGAGAGCGCCCGCCGGCGCACCCCTACGATAAAAGCAGCTTTGTGCAGGCGGCCTACGAGCCGGAAGATCCGGAACGCCGTCCACATTTGGAACACTGGACGCCGACCCCGGCCCTCGGCGACCCCGACGGCAGCTTTATCCGCGGCGGGACGGGCGCCGCCCTGTGGAATCCGGAAGGCCGCCCGCTGCGCTTCGCCTTGGGCGCCTACCTATCGCGGGATCTGGAGGGTGAGGCCACCGTCGTGTTCGGACACCCCGTCTCCGGCGCACGGGAAGAGCGCCGCATGCCCGTGCCGCATTACCACGAGGGGGTTGACCCGCCCGAAGAGGCTGAATTCCTCGGCGAAGTCGGCGTCCATCTCATCGACGTAAGCGGCGCCGCGCGCTGGTGGGCATTCACCTATCCTGCCACGCCCGTCGTCCTTCGCGGGGTGCAAACCGGGCGGCGCTCCGCTTTCCATCTCGAAGTGGGCAACGCGCGCAACTGGTATTTCTTTGTTCCGCCGGGCACCGGTGACTTCACTGTGCGCGCGTCGACCGGCGATCCCGCTCACCATGTCCTCGTCGAGGTCAACGCGCCCGACCGCGTCGTCGAAATCATCCACGGACCGAAGGGGGCGCGCCGGATAGAAGTTCCGGCGGGCCTTGACGGAAAAGTCTGGCACCTGCGCACCGATATCGGCTCGGCCAGCCGCCTGCATACAGGGGACGACCGCGCGCGGCCCCGCTACCTCTCGATCAACTTGTCGCTCGAACTGGAGGGTGTACCGCCGTTTCTCTCGCCGACATGGGAGCAATGGTTTGATCCGTCGAATCCGGAACCCGCGTTCGCGCGCGGCGCGACCTTGAGACGGTAGAGCAGCCCGCCGGACCGCGGGAGCCCGCTGCGGTCAGGCGGCCCGTCGTCGCCGTAATCAATGCCCCCGAACGCCGCCACCCCGTAGAGAAACGATCCATCGGTCGTCAGGCTGCGCATCGGCGTGATCCCCGTCTCCAATCCATCGAACGTCCAGAGCACGCGCAACCGCGCAACCGCGCCGCCTTCACCGTCCCCCGGCGGAACAAGCTCGAGCAGCGTGCCCGGTGTTTCGCCGCCGCGCGTGTCGCTGCCGTGCGTGACGAAGAAACCCCGCCCGTCCCCGATGAACAGGATGCCGCCGTTGGGTTTTGCGCCAGCGTGCGGAAGCTTCGCGAAATCCACGATGGTTTCAACCTCCAGCGTGGCCGGATCGAGCCGGAACACCGTTCCCGGATCATCGGCGGACTTGAAATCCCCGAACGTCGTGCCCCACAGACGCCCGTCGGGACCGAGACTCAGGCTGTCGTAAGGATGGGCACCGGGTCCGCCGTTCCCGAAGCGATGCACCACCTCGAAATCCGAACCGTCGCGGCGGACCCGGAACACGCCTCCGTAATCCCCCTGTTCGGTGCGCCCGTATCCGGACATCGTGCCCCACAACCAGCCGTCGAACCACAGCAAGCGGCCCGTCGGGTGCTGGCCCGTCGCAGGATTGAGACTGGCCAGTATCGCGAACGTCTCTGTTTCAAGATCATAGGACCACGCGCCCCCGCTCCAGCGCGCCTTTCCCCCGTGAAACGCCGTGCCATAGAGCCGTCGGTCGTCGACAGTCACGGGCCCGTTCGGCCCCCAGAGGTTTCCGGACACGTCTCCGAACTCGTGATGGATCGCGAACGCAAAGCCGTCTTCCGACGCGAGCCCGAGGGAGTAGAGCGTCCCGTTCCGGTGGCGTCCGCCGAACTTCGTCGTGCCGTAGAGCCTCTCGCCCGCGACAACCATGTCCCCGAATGGCTCTTGACCGCGCGGGGGCTCGAAGTGGTGCACAACCTCCCACCCGGTGCCGTCCCATCCGATCCTGTACACAGTGCCGCCGCCGTGTTCGCCCCCGCGGTGCGTCGCCCCATAGATCCAGCCCCTGTGATGAAGAGGGCTTGTGAACGGCTGGTGCCCCTCCGGTTCATTGAAGCGGTGGAGGATCTCGACATCCGCGTGTGCGTCCTCTCCGCCAACCGCTTCGGAGGCGGAGACCTCCGCGACACGCACGGCCGCGTCGCTCGCCGCGATCCAAGGACACGGCAGGCATAAGCCCGCCGTCAAAACGGAGAGGCACACCCGGACACGACGAAGCGAATGCAAGCTCAGCGGCATAGCCCATCCCAGAAAAACCGGTGTATCGTCAGTGTCAAACGGTTCCGCCGGAAAAGGAAAACGGGGGATCGAAAGCGCGGGCGCCCCGTAGCGCCGGAGCCACGCCGCCGTCGACCCCGCGCCTACAGCCCCGCCACCTGCAACTCGACCAAAACCGGGCGGTGGTCGCTGAGGAAAGACCGGATCACCTCGCAGCGCACGATGCGGAACCGCTTCGGCACAAACACAAAATCAATCGTCCGCCGCGGCCATTGCGCGGGAAACGTGCGCGCTCCCTCGGGCAGAAGCCGGTAGCCGTGGCGGTGGTTGAGGTAGCGGAAGAGTTCGGCGGTGGCGTCGAGGCTGCGGTGCGAGGCGACGTTGAAATCGCCGCACACCACCGGCGGGAGCGGTGTTAGCTGGTATTCCGGCCCCTCGAAGAAATCGACGATCCGCCCCACCTGCTCCAGCCGCCGCGCGCGCGACCGGAAGTCGAGGTGCAGATTCAACACCGGGATCGGGTGCTCCCCGCCCGTGTCGATCTCCGTGTAGAGAAACCCCTTCTCGCCGAGGCGGCGCGAGCCGAAGGGCTCGTTGTGGTGCGCCCGCACCGGAAAGCGCGACAGCACGGCCGTCCCGTAGTTGAGCCGGAACCGCCCCGAGTGGCGGTTGTGGATGCCCATCACACGGTGCTCAAGGCCCGCCGAATCCCCGATCTCGTGCAGCAAGTTGACCCGCCGGTTCCAGACCGAATCCTCGTCAACCTCCTGCATCGCCACGACATCCGCCCGGTGCCCGGCGAGGAGCGACCCGATCGCCCGCAGGTTGTGCCGCAACCGTCGTCGCGTCGTAAACCCTTGGTAGATCCCGAGCCCGCGCCCGTGGGCGATATTGAATGTGATCACACGCAGCGATTCCATCTTTATGAGACTTACGCGCCAAACCATGCCGCGAAAACACGCCGACCTCAAGTCCGTGCGCACCCCGCCGCCCGAAAACACGCCGCGCGATGCCGGACAGTGGACCAGAAAAACGAGCTTGAAGATCTGCGAAAGGACGGCGCGGTGGCAACGGTTTTTCCACCGGAGCGGGCGGGTCCCGTAGTCTCCCGCGGGAAGCCCAGGAAGGCGCGACCGGGGCTGAACGCGCCGGTCCGGCCCGGCATTCGCCGCCCCCGGCGCTTGCATTCCGCGTGGGTCCGCGCATGGTGTCACTCCATGTCCAAAGTGACCTTCAAGCAGAGCGGTAAAACCCTCGAATGGACGGGGGACCACGAAAGCATCCTCGAACTCGCCGAGGCCAACGGCATCGACCTCGATTTCGGGTGCCGCATGGGCAACTGCACGGCCTGCCAGCAGCCTGTGCTCTCGGGCGAGGTTGATTACCCGATGGGGCACACGGGCGTGCCCGAAGAGGGCAACCAGTTGCTCTGCTGCAGCGTGCCGAAGGGCGACGTCGTCATCGACGCCTGAGCGCGCGGGCGGTGCCCCGATGAACCGCATCCTCTTCGACACACGGGCGGAGGACTACCGGCTGGCCCCCGGCGATCCGCGTCTCGAGCACGCGCGCGGCGTTCTGCGTGTGCGGCCGGGCGACGTGCTCGACATCGGCGTCGTCAACGGACCGGCGGGCCGCGGCACCGTCACGCGGATCTCTGTGGACGGCGTGGACATAGCCGCGTCATGGGGCAGCCCGCCGCCAAAGCCGCCCGACATCCGCCTGCTCGTCGGCATGCCCCGTCCGCAGACCGCGCGCAAAATCCTTTTTGAAGCGACAACGCTCGGCGTGCGCGCCATTCACTTCTTCGCCTCGCGCAAGTCCGACCCCGCCTATGCGCGCAGCACGCTGTGGTCTTCCGGCGAATGGCGGGCACACCTCGTGCGCGGGGCCGAACAGGCCTTCGACACCCGCATCCCCGAGGTCACCCACGGACGCACGCTTCCGGAGATCGTCGCGACACTTCCGGCAAACGCGCCCCGCCTCGCCCTCGACGTCTACGAGGGCACCGCCCCCCTCCGCGAAACGCGCCCGGCGCCCCCGCTCGTCCTCGCCGTCGGCCCCGAGCGCGGATGGGCCGCCGACGACCGCGAAACCCTCCGCGCTGCGGGCTTCCGGCTCGTTCACCTCGGCCCCCGCGTGCTCCGGGTCGAAACCGCCGTGGTCGCAGCCCTTGTTCTGGCCGGTCCCGTGTAGCCCGCGGGCGCGCACTCCGGCCAAACCGGTTCGCGGGGCGGATGCGCCGAAGCGAACGGAATTTGCGGTGAGTTACCGTCGCCGGTTCACTCCACCGCCTCGAAGCGGTTGTGGGCGCGGTCTTTGCGGACGCGCCCGGCCTCGAAGACGCGGCCCTGCATGGCCACATAGACGCCCGACGGAAGGATGCGCGCGGCGGCGACGGCGAAGCCGATATTGAAAAAGGCGTCGCTCTCCTGAAAGCGCGCCGGGGTGAGCGATCCGGTGAAGACGATGGTTTTGCCGGGAATGCCGTCGAGCGCGCGGGCCGTGTCGGCCATGGTGTCGGTCCCGTGGGTAATGAGGACGCGGCCGGCCGCGCAACGCTCGACGGCGGCACGCACCGCCGCGCGGTCCGCGTCGTCCATCTCGATGCTGTCCTTCTTCATGAGCGAGGTCACCGTGAAGGGAAAGGCCACATGGGCCTGCCGCAGCACTTCCTCCGCCAGCGGGTGCCCGACCTGGTAGTCGCTCAGGGAATCGAAGTAGACCTTGTCGATCGTGCCGCCCGTCGTGAAAATCTGGAGAGGTTCGTCGGGTTGGCTCATTGCAGGTTCTGGATGATGGCGATGATCGGCAGGAAAAGGGCGATGACGATGGTCCCGACAACGACGGCGAGGAGCACGATAAGCACCGGCTCCAGTGCCGAGGTCAGTCCCGCCACCGCGGTATCCACATCTTCCTCGTAGTCATCGGCGATGCGGTCGAGCATGGCGGGCAGCTGCCCGGTCTCCTCGCCCACTTCGATCATGCTCGATACCATGACGGGAAAGACGTTGGTCTGCTCCAGCGGACGCGCCACCGCATCGCCGTCGCGCACGCGGTCGTGCACGCGGGTGAGAGCGGCCTCGACGACGCGGTTGCCCGACACATCGCGCGCGATGCGCAGCGCTTCGAGAAGCGGAACACCGCTGGCGATCAACGTGCCGAAGGTCCGCGCGAAGCGGGCTATGGAAATCTTGCGGATCAACTCGCCGACAATGGGCATCGCGAGCGAAACGCGGTCGATAAGCCGCCCACCCGCCGCCGTGCGCCGCGCGAAGTTCCATCCGAGAACGACCAGGATAACCGCCCCGCCGAGGACCCACCAGCGGTCGCGCACGAAGTCGCTCACGGCGAGCACGCCTTCCGTCAAGGCCGGCAGGCTCTGCCCGCGCAGCATGCTCGAGAAGATTGTCTCAAACTGCGGTATGACATAGGACACAAGGAACCCGACGATGACAGCCGCGACCGCGATGACGACCGTCGGATAAACGAGCGCCGCGCGGACCTTTTTCTTGAGGGCACGGGCCTTCTCCAAAAACGTCGCCACGCGCTGGAGTACCTCCTCCATGATACTCCCGCTCTCGCCCGCGCGGACCATGTTCACATACAGTCCGTCAAATACATGCGGGTAGCGCGCCAGCCCTTCGGAAAGTTTGTTGCCGCCCCGCACTTGGTTGACCAAGTCGTCGATCACCTGACGGAAGGCCTTCTGGCGCTCTTGTTTGCGGAGGGTCTCCAGTGCACGCGTCAGGGGAACGCCCGCCCCCAGGAGGGTCGAAAGCTGGCGGGTGAAAAGCGTCACCTTTTCCGCGCGGTTGCGGATGCGCCGGACCGGGGGCCGCCCGGGGCCGCCCTCTCCCTTCGCCCCTTCGCTTGAGCCATTTGCCATGAATCCCGAGGTTGCCGCGCCCCACGACGCGAATCGACACAAAAATCCGCCCCAGGCGCGCAGGCGGGCACGACGGCGCATCAGGTGTAACGCAAAATCTCCTCCGCCGTCGTGGCATGATCAAGGAGCGCGCGGGCGCCGTCCTCCCGCAGCGTGCGCGTTCCCTCTTCACAGGCGATCGCGGCAAGACCGAGGGTCGTCGCCCCGCCAGCGACCGCCTCGCGGAAGCGGTCCGTCACGCGGATGAGTTCGTAGAGCCCGAGGCGCCCCCTGTAGCCGGACCCTCCGCATGCCGCGCAGCCGCGGCCCCGCGCGAAAGTTCCCGCGCCGATCATCGCCCGGTCGAGCCCGAGCCGCGCCAGTTCAGCGTCCCCGGGGCGGTAAGTCTCGCTGCATTCGCGGCACACGCGGCGCACCAGCCGCTGCGCGAGTACAGCCTCCAGCGAGGCGGCGATCAGGTAGGGCTCAAGGCCCATGTCGACAAGGCGGGTGACCGCGCCCGCCGCGTCGTTGGTGTGCAGGGTCGTGAAGACGAGGTGCCCCGTGAGCGACGCCTGCACGGCAATGCGCGCGGTTTCCAGGTCGCGGATTTCTCCCACAAGGATCTTGTCCGGGTCCTGGCGCAGAAAGGAACGCAGTGCCGCCGCGAAGGTCAGCCCTATGCCGCTGTTGACCGCCACTTGCATGATCCCGTCGATTTCGTATTCAACCGGGTCCTCGGCGGTGAGGATTTTCGTCTCCTCTTCGTTTACCTCGCGAAGCGCGCTGTTGAGCGTCGTGGTCTTTCCCGATCCGGTGGGGCCGGTGACGATAAAGATGCCGTTGGGCCGGCGCGCCAGCTCACGCACGGCGGCGAGGATCTCCGGGGGCATTCCGAGCGCGTCGAGGTTCAGGTTGACGACCGACTTGTCGAGAACGCGCAGCACCACGCTCTCCCCGAATTGCGTCGGCAGCGTGCTCACACGCAGATCGACGGCGCGCCCGTCCACCGTCATCTGGATACGACCATCCTGCGGCACCCGACGCTCCGCGATGTTCAGGTCAGCAAGCACCTTGATGCGCGAAATCACCGGCACGGCAAGGACGCGGGCCGGTGTACTCACCTCCTGTAGTGCCCCGTCGATACGGCTACGGACGCGGAAGACATCCTCAAACGGCTCAAAATGCACGTCGCTCGCCTGCCGCCGCACGGCGTCGCGCAGCACGGCGTCAACGAACCGGATAACCGGTGCGTCCCGCGCGGCCATGGCCGCCGCCTCCGCGTCGGCGGGTTCGGCCCCGTCCTCCGCGGCATCCAGCCCATGCAGAATCTCCGCGGGATCGGCGGTGTCCTTTCCATAGGTCGACTCAAGCAGGTGCGCCACCGCGTCCGGATCCGCCAATCCGATCTCAATATCGCGCCCGAGGGCAAAGGTGAGGTCGTCGAGAACATGGGGATTCATCGGATCGACGGCGAGCAAGGTCAGGCGTCCGTTGTTTTCCTCCACCGGAATGACCCCGTAGTCGCGGGCAAGGCTCGCAGGCACCGCCTCGCGCAACGCCGGCGGCGGCGCGGGCGGAACTTCCGCGAAGTAACGCAGCCGCTCATAATCGGCCACCAGCCGCAGCAACTCGCCGCGCTCCAAAACGCCCGCTGATACGGCCACCTCCGCAAGCGGTTTGCCCGTCTGCACATGTGTGGCCTGGAGGTCGTCGAGCCGACCGGGCTCAAGCCCCGCCCGCTTCTCAAGGACTTCGAAAACCAAACTATTGTGGTCGGCTAACAGCACGGTCTTCGGCCCGTCACGCCGGAGGCACTTCCACACCGCTCACATCAAGCCCCGCCTGTTTGAATTTCTGGCGCATCTCCGTCGGCTCCTGGGCTTTCTCGATGGCCTGCGCCGGCGTGATCAGCTCGCGGTTGACGAGGCTTGTCAGGTGCGCGTCGAGCGAAATCATCCCATAGCGCGATCCCGTCTGGATGTCCGAGGCGATGCGGTAGGTCTTGTTTTCGCGGATCAGCGCGGCAATGGAGGTCGTTGTCACCATGATCTCAAAACCCGCGATGCGCCCGCCGCCGGTCTTGCGGCAGAGCACCTGCGAGATCACCGCCACAATAGACGACGCAAGCTGCGTGCGGATCTGGTCCTTCACATTCGAGGGAAAGGCGTCGACAATGCGGTCAACGGTCCGCGCCGCGCCCGTCGTGTGCAGCGTGCCGAAGACGAGGTGTCCCGTCTCCGCCGCGCTCACCGCCGCCTCAATGGTCTCAAGGTCGCGCATCTCACCCACCAGAATGACATCCGGGTCCTGCCGGAGCGCGCCACGGATCGCCTCCGCGAAACTCGTCGTGTCCGTGCCCACTTCGCGCTGGGTCACGATGCAGTTCTTGTGCTCATGATAATACTCAATTGGGTCTTCGATTGTAATGATATGCCCGTCCCGGTTTTCATTGATCCAGTTGACCATTGAAGCGAGCGTCGTCGACTTGCCCGACCCCGTCGGGCCGGTCACAAGGATGAGACCACGCGGGCGCACGAGCAGATCCTTGATCGTGTCCGGAAGCCCGATCTCCCTCAGGCCGAATAACTGTTTGGGAATGGTGCGCAGCACGAGTCCGTAGTTTCCTTTGGCCTTGAGCACGCTCGTGCGGAAGCGCGCCTTGTCCATGTAGGCGAATCCGAAATCCGCTCCGCCGGCCTTCTTCACGCGCTCCTGCTGGGAGTCTGGTGTGATCGCACGCATGAGCGCCTCCGTGTCGGACGGGCGCAGATTCGGCCCCTCCACCGGCACCATCCCTCCGCTCATGCGGAGTGTCGGCGGCTGTCCCACCTGGATATGCAGGTCGCTGGCACCCTGCTCGACCATCAGTTCAAGCAGGTCGTGCATTTCATACGGGCATTCCTCGAGTTGTTCCGTCAGGTTCGTCGTCATCGCTTTGCCTTCATTGTTGGTTCTCTACACTTTGAAAAAGATCAGTCAATTCCGTCCGCCGTCCCGGCGACGGTCACCGCAAGCACTTCGCCAATGGTCGTCGTCCCGGAAACCGCTTTTGCCATACCGTCTTCACGCATCGTCCGCATTCCATGCGCGCGGGCATGCCGGCGCAAGTCGACAAGGCTCGCACGGGCGTCGATGAGGCGGCGGGCCCCCTCGTCGATCCGGAAAAGCTCGAAGATTCCCTTCCGCCCGTAATACCCGCGGCCCGCGCAGCGTGCGCATCCCTTTCCCCGCCGGAAGCGTGCCGTCTCCACAACATCAGGTGCCAGGCCCGCGATACGCAGCATGGCGGCGTCCGGAGAGTCCGGCATGGCGCACTCCTCGCACACCGTGCGCACGAGCCGCTGCGCCAGCACCCCGCGCAACGAAGCGGAGACCAGAAACGGCTTCACCCCGATGTCCGTCAGGCGAGAGACCGCGCTCGGGGCGTCGTTTGTATGCAAGGTGCTGAAGACCATGTGGCCGGTGAGCGATGCGTTCACCGCAATCTCCGCCGTCTCCCGGTCGCGGATCTCGCCGACCATGATGATGTTCGGTGCCTGGCGCAGAATTGCGCGCAGGGCCGCCGCAAAGGTCATTCCCACCGCCGGGCGGACCTGCACCTGGTTGATGCCCGGCAACTGATACTCCACCGGGTCTTCCACGGTGATGATCTTGCGGTCCGGGCGGTTGATGGCGTGCAGGGCTGCGTAGAGCGTCGTCGACTTCCCCGAGCCCGTCGGACCCGTCACCAGAAAAATCCCGTCCGGCAGCTCAATCAACTCCGAAAAGGCGGCCTCGTCCCACACCGCAAAGCCCAGCTCCGGGAGGCCGAGCCGCAACCCCCCGCGGTCGAGGATCCGCATCACAATGGTCTCTCCGTGCACGCTCGGCATGCTCGACACCCGCAAATCAAAACTCCTTTCGCCCGCCGCCGTCTGGATGCGCCCGTCCTGCGGCAACCGCTTCTCCGCAATGGATATTCCCGCCATCAGCTTCACCCGCGAGAGAATCGCCGGTTGCAGACGTTTCGGCGGAGACGCCGTCTCCTGTAAGCGCCCATCCACACGGAACCGCACCCGGAACCGACGCTCCAGCGGCTCCAGATGAATGTCCGATGCCCGCCGCCGGATCGCCTCCGCAATCAACTCACGCGCGTACCGCTCCACAGGGCCGTCGTCCGCCGCCGCCGTGCTACCTTCCGAAGGAACCTCCGCCAACAAACGCTCCAAGGCATCCGCTTCATCCCGTCCGGGAGCCGCCAGGCCGCTCTCCGCCACGTCGTTGCGCCCGCCCGCGTCTCCGGGCGCCGCCAGTCCGTAGGCCCGCCGGATCGCCGCCAGCAACTCCAGCGGGTCCGCCGCGCGGGGCTCAAGAAAGACACCCGCCACGTGCCCGAAATCGTCCATCGCCTCCTGGTCCAGCGGGTCCGCCACCGCCGTCACCAATCCCCCCGCTTCCTCCCTCAGCGGCAACCAGCCCCGGCGCAGCGCCTCCGCCGCCGGAATCCGCCCCGCCGCTCCGCCCGCGCACACGAGCTCCACCGCCTCCACCGTCTCCACCGCGCCCGCCTCCGCCAGCACCGCGCGCAGCCGCCCCCGGTCCACCTCACCCGACTCCGCCAATGCACACAACAAACCAAAACGCGCCCCGGTCCCCGCCGGAGACGCGGCAGGCGTCAGCCCCGCCGGCCAAAGCCCCCGCTCCTTCAACAACTCTATGATCTCAGTCGCCACTCCTCCACTCCTCCAGCGTTTTCCCAACTCTACCTCTTTCCTCCGCCGCGACAATTCCCGAGTTGTAAAAGTCCCATATAAATCCCCCTTAAAATCTCGAAGAAATTTATCTTGCACGGCGCGACAGCGGCCTCCAGAATATTTTACTCGATCTAATTATGGGCGAAATTCGTATCAAAACAGACGGACCGGGAGTGTATCACATCACTTCCCGTGTGATTCAGAAGCGGCGGCTTCTCGCGGAAGGACAACGGGAGGTATGGGTCGGCGCGCTACACCGCGCGGCGGAGTTCAGCGGCGTCGAGGTCATCACCTACTGCGTCCTTGAGACGCACTTCCACATCCTTGTGCGCATCGATCCTGCGGCGCGCAACTGCGACGACGCGACGCTGGTGCGCCGCTACCGGGCGCTGTATGGCGACACGAGGGCACAATGGAGCGGTCTCAATGCCGACGAGCTGGCCCACACGCTGGCCACGGGTTCACCCGAAGCAGCTGAACATTTGCGCGACCGGCTCCGCCGCCGCATGGGCGATGTCTCTGAGTTTATGCGCACCCTGCGGCAGCGCTACACACGGTGGTTCAACCGGGCGCACGAAACGGCGGGCACCCTGTGGGCCGAGCGCTTCGGCAGTGTCCTGGTGCAGGACACACCATGGCTTGTCGGTCTGATCGCCGCCTATATCGACCTGAACGCCGTGCGCGCCGGCCTCGCCGACCTTCCCGAAAACTACCGCTGGTGCGGTTACACGGAGGCTCTCGCCGGGCATGAGGCTCTTCAGTCGATGATCGCCCGCTGCTTCCCGCACACAAAGGACACGACCGAGGCACTCGCCCACTACCGTCTCCTCATGCTCGGAAAGGGCGCGGCCGCAAGGGGCGACGGCACCGGCGCACGGATCGACCCCGAGCGCTTGCTCGAAGCCCTGGAAAACGGCGGCGAATTGCAGCCGCACGAGTTGCTCCGTCTCCGCGTCCGGTATTTTTCCGAGGGACGGGCGCTCGGGTCGCGCGACTGGATGGAATCCGGAGAAGGTGCCCGCTGCCTTGAACGATTGAAATGCCCGCCTTCCCACAAACCCATTGAAGTCATGGACAACGCCGACCTCGCCGTCGCACGGACTCGATCCAGATACCGCGCCATCGAGGATCCGCGCACGTGAGTTTTCCGCCCGCCGCCGCGTAATTCATAGGGTACCGCCCGCCACCGTCCCATGCCGGGACGAATCACCCGATTGTCACACACGTATCGTTGCACCACTTCCGAATCCGTGTGACATCCCCTTCATGAGATCACTGCTGAAGTTTTTCGTTGGCTCGCTGATGCTGCCGGGCTTTTTCCTCACCTTGGTTGCCGGGTGCGCTGAGGATCACCCGCCCGAACCCGCCGATGCCATCCGTGCCGTTTCCTGGAACATCGAATGGTTCCCCGGCAGGTCGCCACGCGCCGAAGCGGCCCGACAGGCAGCCCACCGCGCGGAAGTTCTCGAATACGTTCCTTCCCTCGACGCCGATATTCTGCTCCTTCAGGAAATACGCGACGCAGAGGCGGCGGAGTGGATTGTCAACGCACTGGACGGCATGGACCTGCACGTTGTGAGCAACTTCCGGCGAGCGGAGTCCGACCTCTCCCAGCAATTGGTCATCGCAAGCCGTTTTCCCGCACTGGCCGGATTCGCGGAACACTTCACCGGCATGGCGGGTGGCGGCGATCAACCCTACCGCGGATTCGCTTTCGCTGCGCTCGACGTGCCCGCGCCCGGTACCCTCTTGGTTTACTGTTTACACCTCAAAAGCAACCGAGGTGATGCCGCCGTAAACATCGCCATGCGGGAGGCCGCCGCAGAACAGATAATCGCGCACATCCGCGAAATGGAAGCGCTCTACGCAGACACGGGACCGGTGCGGGTGCTCGTCGGCGGAGACTTCAACCTCCTGCTCGAACAACCGGCAACGGAGCATGAGCGCACGCTGGCGAAATTCATCGACGAAGGGTTTCACTGGACATGGGAAGGGGTGCCGTTCGAAGAGCGCGTCACGTGGCCCGCGCGGGGGCGCTTCGGCGACGCCTCCTTCGACCATTTCGTCACACGCGGCCTTCCCGCAACACAGGCCCGCGTCATTGAAACACCCCCGGGAGAACTGAGTGACCACCGTCCGGTCCTGCTCGAATTTACCCTCGATTGAGAAATTCCCGCGACCCCGGATCCGCAACCCGCGGTCAGGCCCATACAAGTACCAACGCCCCGGCGACGGCGACCACGCCCCCGAGGAGCGACCGCGGAGAAGGCCGGTCGCCCTCAAACCAGAAAGCAAGCGGGATCACAATGATCGGCGTCAGCGCGATAATCGGCTGCACGATGACGCTCGGCGTCGTCGCCAGGGCCCATTGAAAGCAAATGATCCCGAGCACCGGACCCGTGAGCGCATTGAGGAAGACAAAGGCACCCTTCGCGGTGACCGGATCACCGCACTGCGGCGCGTTCCTCGCGAGCGATCCGCGGTAAGCCCGCCACGCCGTGAAGAGAACGACCAGAAGCAATCCGCCGATCAATCGCTGGTAGCCGGCCGTCGCCCCGAGCCATATGGCCTCGGTGGGCAACAAAAGCGTGCGGTCGACGGGCAATTCGCCCACGGCCTGCGCCGCTTCGTAAGCCCTTCGGCTGAACACCGCACCCATGCCCTGCCCGACGGCTGCCAACACCCCCGCGAGCACTCCGGGCAGGAAGGGCCCCTCGCGCAACGTCGCCCAGCGCCCCCGCTCCGGAAACAATGCAATTGTTATCCCGGCGAGGATGATCGAAATACTCATGATCTGCGCGGCGGAAACGACAGTCCCCATCCACAGCCATTCCGCCAGCCCGGCGACCGGCGCCGCCCCGCACTGCGCAAGGAGAATCGTCAGCCGGGAACCGATGCGCGGGAGCGCGAAATAGATTCCGATATCCCCAAGACCGAATCCAATCACTCCGCTCAGGAAGAAATACCAGAATCCCGCCCCGCCGAGGCCGCCTCCGAAGGTGTGCGCGAGAATTCCGAGCAGCATCGTCGCCACGATGAGCCGGTAGAGATTGGCGCGGTCTTCACCCAACTGGTCGACGGAACGGCGCGCCGCAACGACACAGAAACTCCAGAGAAACGTCGTGATGAAGGCGGGTAGCATGGGGAATTCAACGGCAGGAAATCAACGCGCCCGGAAAATGCGCCATCACACCTCGTCCCACGCCTCGTCGCAAAGTCCGTCCACATCACCGGATGCGAGCCGCTCCCAGAGATGGAGCGCGTCGGTCTTGTCGACGCCCAAACGGATTCGGGCGGGCTGGTTCCCATCTTCAAGGTTTTCCAGCACCGCCGTCCCGCCCGCCGTGACCGTGATCGACCAACCGCTCTCGTGCACCAGCGCGGCATCAGGGTGGTCGGCGTCATCCGCATGATCCAGCAAATCGAGCACCCGCCGCATCCGGGCGATATCCGGCTCGATATGAGTCACACCGTAGGGATCGGTGGTGTGGTAGCGCATGCGCCCAGTCCATGGCGATTCCACGCCCGTGCGCGACACAAATCGAGACCAACCCACCCCCGGCAGCCCTGCCGAATGTCAACACCTAATTTCTCCGAGAAATTAACGCGGCGGTAAATGACTATTTTCTTCGAGAAATAGAGAGAATACAGGTACATGCGGGGGAGGCGGGCGGTGAGGTGGTGCCAGAGGGCGGATTTGAACCGCCGACCAAAGGCTTATGAGTCCTCTGCTCTACCACTGAGCTACTCTGGCGCTTCGAAAACGAAAGGCTGAGGAACAAAACGCGGAATCTGGGAGCGTCAAGCCTTTACGCGGAGGCAATCAGACGCGGAGGTCGAGTTGCTGGATGCGCTTGCGGAGAGTGGCACGGGTCATGCCGAGGAGGGCGCTGGTCTTGACTTGGTTGCCTCCGGTTTCAGCAAGCGCACGGACGATCATCTCTTTCTCGATGGCTTGCAAGAGGCCTTCGTCGACGTCACCACGCAGGCGTTCGTAGAGGTGGTCGAAGGCGTCTTCAAGGGTGGGTGCCGGGGGAGCGGCTCCGATAACGGGAGGGACGGTCGCGGGAGTTCCGGCTCCGATTTGGGCGGTATCCCCGCCAGCAGTCTGGTTCTCCGGCGGCTCCGCGGAAGTCCCGGCACCTTCGGCGGCCGGCGGACTTTCCGGCGCGGCGGCGGCGCAGGCGGCGATTTCGCGGGGGAGGTCTTTGGTGAGGACGGTGTCTCCTTTGGCGACGACGGCGCTGCGCTGGACGACATTCTCGAGTTCACGGACATTTCCCGGCCAGTTGTAGGCGGTGAGGGCGCGCATGGCGTCGTCGGACACCCGGCGGACACCGACACCGCGCTCTTTGCCGAGGCGCTGGAGCATGAAATCGACGAGGGCGGGCACGTCCTCACGCCGCTCGCGCAGGCCCGGCATACGTATGCGCATGACGTTGAGGCGGTAGTAGAGGTCCTCGCGGAACTGCTTTTCCTCGACCATCTTTTCGAGGTCCTTGTTGGTCGCCGCGATGAGGCGGACGTCGACCTTGATCGTCTCGTTGCCGCCGACACGCTGGATCTCGCCCTCCTGGAGAGCGCGGAGGATTTTCGTCTGCGTGGGCAGGGCCATATCGCCGATTTCGTCGAGGAAGAGCGTGCCGCCGTCGCATAACTCGAACTTGCCCGTCCGCTGCTGGGTGGCTCCGGTGAAGGAGCCCTTTTCGTGTCCGAACAGCTCGGACTCGATGAGGTTCTCCGGGATGGCGGCGCAATTGACGGCCACGAAATGCCGGTTGGCGCGGTGGCTGTGCCGGTAGATGCATCGGGCGACGAGTTCCTTGCCGGTACCGCTCTCGCCCGTGATCATGACCGTGACATCGCTCGCGGCAACCTGTCCGATGATCTTGAAGACCTCCTGCATGGGCTCGGAGTTGCCGACGATGCCCTCTTTGTAGTCGTCGCTGTTGAGGATGGGGCTGTAGCGGGCCTGCCGCGCGCTCGCGAGGTCGTCGTGCGCCTTGATCGCCTTGGTGACGAGGGAGAGAACCTTCTTGATGTCGAAGGGCTTGATGATGTAATCAAACGCCCCGAACTTCATCGCCTCGATGGCCGTCTGCGTGGTGCCGAAAGCGGTCATGAGGATAACCATCGAGTGCGGGCTGGCGGAGCGCAGGTGCTGGAGCGTCTCGATTCCGGTGATCCCCTGCATGCGGTTGTCGAGGAAGACAATGGGCGGCTGCGATTTCTCGGCGCGTTCGATGCCTTCTTCGCCGCTCGACGCGCTCTCAACCTGATAGCCGTTGGCTCCGAGGACCCGCTCGAGGGAGTAGCGGATCTCGGAATCGTCGTCGATGACGAGAATGGACGTTTTCGGTTCGGCGCTCATGTTTGTGCGAATAAAAGGATGGCGCCTTGCCGGGCGCGAATAAAAGGGCGAAGGTATTTTCATGGGCCGCGCATGGTCAATTCCCTTGTTCCGCGTCTTCGGCATCCGTCTGGAGATGCACATTACGTTCATCCTCATCCTTGCCTACGCGGCGTGGATGGGCAGCGGCCACGATGGAGCGCGCGGAGCGGCGTGGAGCGTACTGCTTGTGGCCCTGCTCTTCGTCTGCGTGGTGCTCCACGAACTTGGCCACAGTCTCACGGCGCGTCTTTACGGGATTCCGACGCACCGCATCCTCCTGCTGCCCATCGGCGGCATGGCGCAACTGGCGGAAATGCCCCGCGAGCCGTGGCGCGAGTTTTTCATCACGGCGGCGGGACCGGCGGTCAACGTGGTCATCGTGCTCCTGATCGGTGTGCCGCTGTGGACGGCGGGCCTCGTTCCGACCACGGAGCAGGAGGTGCTCGCCGTATTCCAGGACTACACGCCCCTCGCCCTCGCGCTCACGCTGCTCGTCTACAACGTGATCATGGCAGGCTTCAACCTCATCCCGGTCTTCCCCATGGACGGGGGCCGAATCTTCCGCTCGCTCCTCGCCATGCGCCTCTCATACCTGCACGCAACGCGGGTGGCGGCGTGGGTAGCGAAACCGCTTGCGGCGGCGGGGGCGCTCTACGCGCTGCTCGGTCCGGGGCATATCCTCCTCGCGCTGCTTTTCGCCTTCATCTACATCGCGGGCGATATGGAGTACCGCATGGTGGAGCGTCAGGAACGGTTCCGCGATCAAGTCATCGGCGACCTGACGGCGCGTTTTGTGCGGACGGTGCCCGGGCACCTCTCCATTGATGACGCCCTTTGGCTCATGCAACACGAACAGCCGCGCGAAATCGTCGTGCACAACGGCGGGGGTCCCGTGCGAATTCTCACGCCGGGCGACCTGCGCCGCGCGGCGCGGGAACGCCCCCGCTCGACGCCCTTGGAGGCCGTCGCCCCGCAACCCTCGATCCATTTGCAGGCGGGCTGGCCCTTCGGCGTGCTGTCCAAAGAGCTGGCCCGCCGCAAAGAGGACAGATTCGCCGTCTACAACGGATCCGATTTCCTCGGTATCCTGCGCTGCGACGATCTCGAGCGGGCGGCGGCATGGGAACGCCTGCGCGCCACACCGCCGGAGACGGAGCGCCCCCGCCGCCGCTGGATGCCTTGGGGCTGAGAGCGGAGAGCGGGCCGTGCCATAGCAGGGCAAAAGCCGGACGCCCGGCTTCGGTATGATTTCCCTCAATACACGTCGCGCTGGTAGCGCCGCTCTTTCTGGAGCGCTTTGACGTAGGCTTCGGCATCCTCGGCGGACCGTCCGCCCTGCTCCGCAACCACCTCGATGAGGGCTTGGTGGACATCCTTGGCCATACGCGAGGCGTCCCCGCAGACATAGAAGTACGCGCCCTCCTCCAGCCAGGCGTAGAGGTCCTTGGCACGTTCCTTCATACGGTGCTGCACATAGACCTTGCGGTCGGTGTCGCGTGAGAAGGCGACGTCCATGCGGGTGAGCACACCGCTCTTGAGGTAGCTCTGCCACTCTGTCTGGTAGAGGAAATCGGACTGAAAGTGCTGATCGCCGAAGAAGAGCCAGATGCGTCCCTTCGCCCCGACGGCGGCGCGCTCCTCGACAAAGGCGCGGAACGGTGCGATCCCCGTCCCCGGCCCGACCATGATAATCGGCGTATCCGGATCGGCGGGAAGCTTGAAGTTTTTGTTCACGTGCACGTAAACAGGAACCTTCTCCCCGACGCCCCGCCGGTCCGCGAGAAACGTGGAACACACGCCTTTGCGCTGTTTGCCGTGGGTGTCGTAGCGAACCACGCCGACACAAAGATGCACTTCTTCCGGGTGCGCCTTGAGGCTGGAAGCGATCGAATAGAGACGCGGCGGAATCTTCCGCAGCAACCCGAGGAGCTGGTCCACGGAAATCTGGTCGACGGACGGAAAGTCATAGAAAAGATCGCAAAGCTCCCGCCCGTGGAGGTAGTCATTCAACTTGCTTCTGTTCTCCTCTTGGAGCAATGCATCGAGCGCCCTGTTCTTCGCGGCCGCCGCATACTTCGTCATGAGGCTTTTGTTGAGCGAAGTCACATCGTACCCGCCGATTAATATCTCCTGAATGGTGAGGTATTCACCGTCGATCTCCTTGATCTCGTCGCCGCGGAAGCCCGCGCAACGGAGCATGTGCTCCGAAACCTCCGCGCAATTTTCCGGGAAAACGCCCAAGGCGTCGCCGACTTCATAGGTGAGCCCGGAGCCTTCAAGCGAAAGCTCGACGTGCAGCGTCTCCTTGGCCGAGCCCCGGCCGTTGAGAATGACCGCGTCTTTGACCTCCGCAGGGAAGGGCTTGTTCTTGGAATAGCCCGCCTCGGCGGGCGGTGCGAAAGCGGGCGCTTCAAATCCCCCGCCCGCCCCGGCGGATACGGCGGCGGGTTCCGGCGCCGCCGCCGCAACGGCCTCCTTCACTCCCGCGACCTCGACCATCTTTGGCATGACCGCCGAAAGCCATGCGTTGAAGGGCTCTTCAAAATCAACATCGGCGTCGATCCGCTCCATGACCCGGTTCGCGCCGAGTTCGGAGAAGCGTTTGTCGAACTGCTTGCCGCACTCGCAAAAGTCCGGATAGCTCGTATCACCCAAAGCGAAGACGGCAAAGTTCACCCCTTCCAGTTTCGGCGCGCCGTCGCCCATAACCCACTCATGGAAGTCGACCGCCCGCTCTGGCGGATCGCCCTCGCCCCACGTGCTCACGATGATGAGGACATTCTTTTCGTCCTTGAGCCTGGAGGACTCGTAATCGCCCATGTCGAAAACCGCGGAGCGGAAGCCGGCGGCCTTGGCGGCTTTGTCGGCGCGCTCGGCCAGGCCCTCGGCGTTGCCCGACTCCGACCCGTAAAGAATCGTCAGCGGAACCGTCGGCGCGGCGGCCTGAGCGGCGGCGGGCGCGGAAGCCGTGGCGGCGGTTCCGGCGGGAGCGGCGCCGGCCGTTTGCGCGGCATGCGCGAAGTACCCGCTCAGCCACGACGCCTGCTGCGGCGAGAGCGTGGGAAGAAGCGCATCGAGCGCTACCTTCTGCTCGTGGCCGAAAGGCGCGTGTTCAGGAAGACTGAATGTCTGTTCGCTCATGGGAAAGGATTATTTGAAGAGATGACGGATCCGCCCGGAGGCGCCACGGAATCAGGCGGTAATCTCCTGAAGGTTCTTGTCGAAGGAGAAGATTGCCTTCTCCACTTCCGGGGCCGTATGCGGCGTGACCCGCTGGAACCGTGCGAGGGCAACATCCCATTGGTCGAGAATCTCCCGCGCACGGGGACTCGCCGTCAGCCGGTAGTGCAGCTCGACAAGCTTCCGCAGCGACAGGATCTCGGCGTTGTCATCGAGACGTTCGAGAGAGACCATCTCGGGGTTGAGCCGAAGCGGAAGCGTTCCTTCGGCGTCGTAAACGAACGCCACGCCTCCGCTCATGCCCGCGCCGAAGTTGCGACCGGTCTCGCCAAGGCACACGACCGTGCCGCCGGTCATGTATTCGCAACAATGGTCCCCCACCCCTTCAATAACGGCGGCGGCGCCGGAATTGCGCACGGCGAAGCGCTCGCCGGCCTGACCCGCGCCGAAGAGGTATCCGCCTGTCGCACCGTAGAGGCAGGTGTTGCCCATGATCGTGTTTTCATGCCATGGGTAGGTCACGCTGGGATCCGGACGGACAACAATCTCCCCGCCCGTCATGCCTTTGCCGACGTAGTCGTTGGCGTCGCCGGTAAGGCTGATGCGGATGCCCTGGACGAGAAACGTCCCGAGGCCCTGCCCCGAACTTCCGCGCAGATCGAGATTGACCGTCCCGGGCTGCAAACCCCGGTTGCCGTGCATGTAGGCGATCTCTCCGGAAATGTGGGTACCGATATTCCGGTTCGTGTTGAGTACTTTGTATCGACCACGGAATACAGGCTTCTTCAGCGTAACCGTCTCTTTGGCCTCCTGCAGGATCGTATCGTCGAGCGAGCCTTCGTTGCCGAAGCGGTCGTTGCGGGCGCGGGTGTGGATGCGCGGCTGTTCCCACGCCGGATCGACCGGGTGGAGAATCTTGCCAAAGTCGATAAAGGCGGTCTTCGGATTGCGCGGATCGTCCAGTTGTTCGAGCCGGTCGACGCGTCCGACCATCTCGTCGACCGTGCGGAAGCCGAGGCGGCTCATGAGAATACGCACGTCTTCGGCGACGGCGTTGAAATAGCTGACGATGTATTCCGGCTTGCCGCGGAACTTTGCGCGCAGGTCCTCGCGCTGGGTGGCGACGCCGACAGGACATGTGTTGAGGTGGCACACCCGGAACATGGCGCACCCGCCCGCGATGAGCGCGGCGGTGCCGAAGTTGTACTCCTCCGCCCCGAGGAGGGAGGCGATGACGATGTCGCGCCCGGTCTTCATGCCGCCGTCGGTGCGCAGCGTCACGCGGGTGCGCAGGTCGTTGAGCATGAGCACCTGGTGCGCCTCGGCGAGACCGATCTCCCACGCCGACCCGGCGTTTTTGATGGAGGAAAAGGGAGAAGCCCCCGTGCCTCCGTCGTGGCCGGAGATGAGGATGACATCGGCGTAGGCCTTGGCGACACCCGCCGCGATCGTGCCCACGCCGGAACTGGAGACGAGTTTGACACACACCTTGGAGCGGGGATTGACCTCCTTGAGGTCGAAGATGAGCTGCGCGAGGTCCTCGATGGAATAGATATCGTGGTGCGGCGGGGGCGAAATGAGGGTCACGCCGGGAACGCTGTAGCGCAGGCGCGCGATGAGCGGGCTGACCTTGATGCCCATGATTTGACCACCTTCGCCCGGCTTCGCTCCCTGTGCGATTTTAATCTCAATCTCTTTTGCATTGGCAAGGTATTCCGCGGTGACTCCGAAACGTCCGCTGGCAACTTGCTTGATGGCGCTGTTAGCGTTGCGCCCGTCTTCGTAGGGCTTGTAGCGAACGGGATCCTCGCCGCCTTCGCCCGAGTTGGACTTGCCGCCGATGCTGTTCATGGCGATGGCGAGCGTCTCGTGCATCTCCGGTGAGAGGGCACCGAGCGACATACCCGCCGTGGTGAAGCGGCGGCGGATTTCCTCGACGGGTTCGATCTCGTCGAGCGGCACCCGCTCCCGCGCGTATTTGAAGCGCAAAAGGTCTTTGATGGATACCGGCGTGTGCGAGTCGCCCGCCGCGCGGTAGTCCGCGAAACTCTTGTAGTCGCCGCCCTTGCGCAGAAAGGTGTTCATGCCGGAAACGACCTTCGAACTCCACGCATGGTATTCGCCGGGGGCACGTTTGTTCACGGCGTAGTAGCCTTCGTGCGACAGCTCCGGCTCATGGTCCACGGGGAAGGCGTCGGCGTGGCGCGCGAGGACCTCCGCGCCCAGCTGCTCATACCCGATTCCGCTGATCGGGCAGGCTGTGCCGGAGAAGCACTCGTCGATCACGTCCTGACTGATTCCAATCGCCTCGAAGACTTTTGCACCCTGGTAGCTGAAGAGGGTGCTGATCCCCATCTTCGACATGATTTTGAGAATACCGGCGTCGATAGCCTTGCGGTAATTGTCGAGCGCCTTGACCGGGTCGGTCACCCCACGCTCCTTTCCGTTGCCGTTGTCGGCAGAGTCCTTGTCCTCCGCCGCGGCGGCGGCGATCTTACGGACGATGTCGAGAGCGAGGTACGGATACACCGCGTTGGCCCCGAACCCGAGGACGCAAGCCGTCTGGTGGACATCACGCACCTCGCCTGTTTCGCAGACGATGTCGCAGTTGATGCGCCAGCCCCCCTGCACAAGCTCGCTGTGAACCGCGCCGACCGCGAGGAGGGCCGGGACGGCGGCATGATCCGCGTCGATACCCCGGTCGGAGACGACGACAATGCGGATCCCCGCGCGCCCCGCGGCATCACGCACCTCCCGGCGCATGCGGTGCAGGGCCGCCTTGACCCCGGCCGGTCCCTCGGCACGAGGGAAGGCGGAGTCGACACGGAGGATGCGGTCTTTGAGGAAGTCCGTCTTGAACACAGCCTCGAACTCGTGGCCGAGGAGCACGGGAGACTCGAGGGCGATGACGTCGTGCTCGCGCACCATATCGTCGAAGAGGCCAAGCCGACCGCCGAGGGCCATCTTCTTCGACATGACCAACCGCTCGCGCAGCGAGTCGATAGCGGGGTTGGTGACCTGCGCGAAGAGCTGCTTGAAGTAGGTGTAGATCAGGCGCGGGCGGCGCGAGAGAACGGCGAGCGGGGTGTCGTCACCCATCGAACCGATCGGCTCCTTGCCGGTGTCGACCATCGGCTTGAGGATGACGTTCTCCTCGTCGAGATCGTACCCGAAAGCCACCCGCAGGTTGGTGATACGCTCCGCCGGCACGCTTCCCTTGCTGTAGTCGGAAGGCTCTTGGACAAACGACGCCAAGTCATGGACGGAGCGCCCGCACCATGCGCCGTAATCCGCCTGCCCAGCGAGGTCTTCCATAAGTTCGTCGTCTTCGACGAGGCGGCGCTTCTCCAGATCGACGGCCATCATTTTGCCAGGACCGAGGCGGCCCGACTGTACGACACGGGCAGGCCACTTTGGAATCAGGCCCACCTCGGAGGCAAGGATGACCGTGCCGTCCTCATACACTTTGAAGCGCGCGGGGCGGAGGCCGTTGCGGTCGAGCGAAGCGCCCACGTATCGCCCGTCGCTGAAGACAATCGCAGCCGGGCCGTCCCACGGCTCCATAACGACGGAGTGGTAGCGGTAGTAGTGCCGCACGGCGTCGCTCATCTCCTTGTTCTCCTCCCATGCCGTCGGCATCATGATCGAGACGCCCTGGGTGACGGGCCGCCCGCCGACGGTCATGACATGCAGGCAGTTGTCGAAGCTGGCGCTGTCGGACATATTCTCATCCACGAGCGGAACGAGATCCTTGTAGCGGTCGCCCCAGACGCCGTGGTCGGAGGAATACTCCCGCGCCTTCATGTTGTTGCGGTTGCCGCGGATAGTGTTGATCTCGCCATTGTGGGCGAGCATGCGGAAGGGCTGGGCGAGCACCCAGTCCGGAAAGGTGTTCGTGGCAAACCGCTGGTGGAAGATAGCGAAGGCCGTCTTGAACTTCGGTGACTTCAGATCCTTGTAAAACCGGCGCACCTGCGGGGCGTTGAGCAGTCCCTTGTAGGTGATCGTGCGGCAGGAGAGGCTCACGACATAGAAGCCCGCAAGCGATTCTTCCGCCGCCCGCCGAGTGCATGCCTTTTGTACGAGGAGGAGCTTCCGCTCAAACTCCGCCTGTGAAAAGTCGCCCACCCGCGCGATGAACACCTGCGCGATTTCCGGCCGGGTATTCTCGGCCTTGCGTCCAAGGCAGGTGTTGTCGACCGGCACATCCCGCCATGCGAGTAGCTTCAGCCCCTTTTCCGCCGCTATGGATTCCTCGACGAGCGCCCGCGCGCGCTCCAGACGCTTCTTGCTCCCGCGCGGCAGAAAAATCATTCCCACTCCGAGGTCTTCTCTGCGCTTCAGCTTGATCTTCTGCCCCTCCAAAAAACCGAAGAACAGCTCAAAGGGGATCTGGGTGAGCACCCCCGCGCCGTCGCCTGTCACCGCGTCGGCGTCGATCGCACCGCGGTGGGCGAGGTTCTTCAGGCCCGTGATGGCGGCGTCGAGTATCTCGTAGCTCGGCTTGCCGTGGACATTGGCGATGAAGCCCACGCCGCACGCGTCGTGTTCGTCCGAAGGACGGTAGAGACCCTGCGCGGCGGGATAAACGCTACTGGAATGGGTGACCGGTGTGTCAGACATGGCGTATAATCAATCGGTGGCGGGCTCGGCGCCCTTTCTGCTTCCGCCTCGCGGGAAAGCGACAATGGCTCAAAATACATTGGCGACGGGCATCGCGCCCGCGCATTCCCGGCGCAGGCCCGCAGCCCGGGAAGGAGCGGCGGAACACACCGCCAACAGAAAAGACTGCCGGAACTACCGGCAGGGAAACAAGAGGAAAAAAGACGGCCCTAGGCGACCGCGCGGAAAGCTTTCCGCACCCTAGAAAAAACGGATCGCCTTCGACTCCATACTGGCGTGTTCCTCATCGGTGCAGGGGGCGTTCGTCGGCACGTCCACAGCGGACTCGCTCGGCTTCACCAACTCGTTGGATAGAAGATAGTTCTCGACTTCCTCCCCGCTTACGTCCGCCAGCATCACGCCGTCGATCTCGACGCAGGGCGAGAGGGGCTGGCCCGATTTGCGGACCATTTCCTCGTAGTTGCGCGGGTCGTTAATGATGTCGCGGTCCTCGTAATCGAGGGCATACTTGCGGAAAATCGCACGCACGCCCCGGCTCCAACCGCAGGTAGGTTTCAAATAAGCTACGACTTTCATAGGTATTAGGTAAGGTTCGGCGGTTCCGCCGGTTGTCAACACGCGAATTGAGACACTTGTTGCAATGTCGCCAAAACAGCCGTGACCGCAAGTGATTGGCGCAAAAACGCCGGGAGGCGGCGGTCGACGGCTGTCCGGTCGGGCCCGGGGCCAGCCCGCTTCGCCATGGCTACGCAGGTCAAGAGGCCTCGCCGCTGCGGCGTAGCCTTCGCGCGCAGTCGCCGGACCGCGCAGCGCTAAAACCGCGCCAGTCGGACAAACCCGTCCGGCATTTCAGCAAAGTGGACCGAATCAAGGATGACCTGAAGAGCCGCGGGTGAGCGGCCACCGCCGCAGGGATTCCCCGGATTCCCGCGACCTCCGTCCGGCGGTAAGGCCTTCAACGCTGATATCCTCGTCCACCCCGGGCCAATGAATGCCCTCGCCATCCCCGGTACGCTCGTGATTCCGCCGTTCCTTCGCCGTTCCCGCGCACGTGAAAGGCGTCCCGGCGATAGCCAGAATCCAGCCGTGCAACGATCGCGCAGAATGTGATCGTGCCGAGGTTCAGTCCCCGCTGCAGAGTAGAAAAACAGTTTGTAAGGACCGATGTCCTCAATGATTGAGGCATCTCCGGCGTTTTCTATCTCTCAAAATACCCACTACGCCATCGCCGGGGCGCCCTCGCCGCCGAGGTCCTCCGCCTTTTTCTTCTCTTTTTCTCCGGCGGCCTCTTTCTCGCCTGTCTCGTCGTCGCCGGACTTCGCGCGGGTGGCGGGTGCGACAATCGAAGAACGGATTTCGCCGTATTTGATGATCTCGTGCACGTGCTTGCCCTCAATGGT
This sequence comes from Opitutales bacterium, assembly GCA_007134215.1. Taxonomy (GTDB): domain Bacteria; phylum Verrucomicrobiota; class Verrucomicrobiia; order Opitutales; family Oceanipulchritudinaceae; genus SLLG01. The sequence goes on from SLLG01000287.1 coordinate 29,620, forward strand.
TTCGAATTCGAGAAGGGCCCGGGCTATCTTTTCGAGCGCTTCCTTGTGCTCGGTAATGATCTCGCGGGCACGTTCAAACTGCTCGGCGATGATTTTCTTGATCGCCGAGTCGATCTTCTCGGCAGTGGCTTCGCTGTAGTTCTGCGAACGCGTGATTTCCTTGGCGAGGAAGATCTGCTCGGTGTTTTCGCCGAAAGCGACGGGGCCGAGATCGCTCATGCCCCAGTCGCAGACCATGTGGCGGGCGATTTCGGTGGCCTGCTTGATATCGCTGGCCGCGCCGGAGCTGAAGTCGCCCGTCTCGATCTCCTCGCCAAGGCGGCCGCCCATTGCCATGCAAATCCGGTTGGTCAGTTCCCTCCGCGTCTCCCCGAGGATATCCTTGGTGGGGGTGTACATCGTCATGCCGAGGGCGCGCCCGCGGGGGATGATGGTGACCTTGTGCAGCTTCATCTTGCCCTCGCCGATGACTGCCTGCACGAGCGCGTGGCCCGCCTCATGGTAGGCGGTCATGCGCTTGTCCTCGTCGTCCATGAGCTTGCGGCGTTCGCGGCCGAAGGAGATTTTGTCGCGCGCCTCTTCGATGTCGTAGTGATCGATCTCCTTTTTGCCGTAGCGGGCAGCGACGAGGGCGCTCTCATTGAGAAGGTTGGCGAGATCGGCACCGGAAAATCCAGGGGTGGAGCGCGCAACGGAGGTGAGGTCGACGTCTTCCCCGAGCTTTACCTTTTTGGCATGCACGCGGAGGATTTGCTCGCGCCCGGTGAGGTCGGGCAGGTCGATGACGACCTGGCGGTCGAAGCGCCCTGGCCGCAGGAGAGCGCTGTCGAGCACGTCGGGGCGGTTTGTCGCGGCAATGATGATGACGCCCTCGTGGCCATCGAATCCGTCCAGCTCGACGAGAAGGCTGTTGAGCGTCTGCTCGCGCTCGTCGTTGCCCCCGCCGAGCCCGGCCCCGCGCTGGCGGCCGACGGCGTCGATTTCGTCGACAAAGATGATGCAGGGGGCGTTTTTGCGGCCCTGCTCGAACATGTCGCGCACGCGCGCCGCACCGACGCCGACAAACATTTCCACAAAGTCCGAACCGCTGATGCTGAAGAACGGCACGTCCGCCTCGCCCGCCACGGCGCGCGCGATAAGGGTCTTGCCCGTGCCCGGAGGCCCGACGAGGAGACAGCCCTTGGGAATGCGCCCGCCGATGTTCTGGAACTTCTTCGGATCCTTGAGAAAATCGACGACTTCGGAAACCTCCTCCTTCGCCTCGTCGCAGCCCGCGACATCCTTGAAGGTCACCTTCTCACGGTCGCGCGTGAGCATCTTGGCCTTGCTCTTGCCAAAGTTCATCGCCCCCTTGCCCGCGTTGCGCAACTGCCGCACAAAGAGGAAGTAGAGGATCAGGATGATGAGCATGATCGGCAGGAGCGTGACGAAGACGTCCCGCAGGAGCGTGCTCGCCGGCTCCTCCTTGAAGAGACCCGATTGCTGCAAGGTCTCGATGGTGGTGTCGGTCAGCTTGCCCTGCGCCTTGAAATTACGCGTTTCGTCGCCGACCCGGAGCTTGCCCGTGATTTCGTACCAGTTGCGGCCGCCCTGCGGGCTTTCCTTCATGACCGCGCCCGGTTCGATACGGCCCGCCTCACCCGCCTCGGCCTCCGCGATGACCTCGCGGATGGTCAGCGTCTCCGGCTGCTGAACGTCCTTCTGCGCGTAATAAAGAAGTGCGAAAATCACGAAAAAGACCAACAACCAGATCGAAAGCATCCGGTATTGGCCACCGCCTCTCAAAGGCTGGTTTTTGCTGGAAGAATCCTCTGCCATAAAATTATCCCGACGGTGTCCACCGGTCGAGGTAAGTCAACCTAAGAGCGGACGGGCAACCCCGCAAGACCCGCGCGCATTCCGCCGGAAGCAGCCCCGGCGCCCACAGCACGGTCCCGTCCCGCGCGGTAACCACGGGCAACCGCCCGCGCCGCTCCGCCGGGATCCCGCGGTCGACAAACGCATCCTGAAGCTTGCGCGTGCCCGGTGCGCCGAGCGGCCGGTAGCGGTCGCCCGCGCGCCACGGACGCAGGACAAGCGCGCCCGCGACCGGCACGGAAAGAAAAACCTCCCGCTCCGGATCGACCCCGCCGCGCCCGAGTCGCGCGAGGAGCGCCTCTGTCACCGCGACGGGCTCGCCGTGCAGCACCCCACCGCCGGGCCACGCCACCGCGAATGGGGCGCCCGCCGGCACGGTGCGCGGCGGCAGCGCGGCGGCAGCGCAGTCTGCGTCCGCCGGGATTGGCCGGGCGCGAACCGTTGCGGAATCGACCTCCACGCGCCAGGCCCCCGCCTCAAACGCCGCCGGGGCCGCGCCGAGCGCGGCGTCGACCAACGCATCCACGGCCCCCGCCGAAACGTCCGCCAAGCCGTGCAACCCGCGCAACCACCGTTCCACTACCCGCCGCGCCACTGCGCGGTGCGCGGCTCGCAGCGGCTCGCGGAGCAGCCCGCCGTTCTCCGGCGCGGCCGCGAGTGCCAACTCCGCCGCGAGGGCGTCGAGCGCATCGGCGTCTTCCGCGCAGAGGCACCGGGTGCGCGCCACGGCACGGCGCCAGTCCTGCGGCAGCGCCGCCTTCCACGCCGGCAAAACATCGAGCCGCATACGGTTGCGTGTGTGGCGGCGGCTCTCATTCGTCGAGTCCTCGCGCCACGGCACGCCCGCCTCCCGCATCGCCGCCTCCAAATCCGCCCGCGCGATATCGAGGAGCGGCCGCACCCGCGCCGGACCGTCCCCGCCGCGCGACACCGGCCGGGGCGCGGCCAGCCCCGCCGTCCCGCTGCCCCGCCCCGCGCGCATGAGAAGCGATTCCGCGACATCGTCGAGGTGGTGGCCGAGCAGCACACAGGCGATTCGCCGTCGACGGCAGGCTTCATCGAAAAACGCCCACCGCGCGCGGCGGCAGTCGGCCTCCGGAGGATTGGGCGGTGCCTCCGTCCACCGACCCGTCTCGTACCCGCAGCCAAGGCCTTGCGCAAGCCCGCCGACAAAGGCCGCGTCAGCGTCCGATGCCTCCCCGCGCAGACCGTGGTTGAAATGCAGCAGCACGGACGCCCCCCCCCGGAGGCGGAACCATGCATCAACGAGCAGCGCGAGCGCCACCGAGTCGACCCCGCCCGAACAGGCGACGCCCCACGTCTGCCCGCGCTCCCGCTCAAGGCAGTCCGCCGCCTCCCGCGCGAGTGCCGTGCGCGGAACGAGCGCGGCAAGGCGGTCGCGGCACGCCGTCCAAAACGCACGGTTGTCCCGTTCTCCCGTTGCCATTCCGTCTGCTTTCACGAGCGCCGCCGCACCACGCCCGGCCGCTACTGGCGGGGCCGGAAGAGCCCCGGCAGGATGGATTGCGCCGAATCCATCATGAGGTTGATGAAGAGCGACTCGGGATTGGCGAGCGTCCCGCGGATGGGCAGTTCCGGCCCCGGGAGAAAACCGAGGTCGTCCGGCTCGCTGCCGCGGAGTTGCCGCCCCTCCCGCAGGGCGTCGGCGAGCGCTCCCTTCGCGTGGATGCGCAGCGGAAGTTCCATCGGCATGCGCAGCAGATCGACGCCCTCGCGGTGCTGGATGCGCCCCTGCCCGCGGATGCGCGTCTCGCGGCTGACGAGGTCAAGCTCGCGCAGCACGAGGTCGAGGTTCTCCTCCCGCGCGACACGGAAGACCATTTGCTGGTAGGGAATCTCCTTTAGCTGCGCGGCCACGATCTGGATCCAGCGCAGCTCGCGCACGCTGCCCGTAATCGCGCCGAAGAGACCGGAAGCCGGGTCCACCATGCCGGTATGCTCACCGAGCGGACGAAACACACCCGGGCGCGATGCGCGCAGCGTGAAATCGCCCGTCAGCCGGTCGGCGATGAGATCGAGGTTCGGGCTGGTCGAGCGGAACTCGCCCGCCACGTCGAACGAACCTTCGAGCATGGGCGGGCGGCGCGGATCCTCCGGGCGGAGAAAGGGGGTCACATCGAAGGCCTTTACGTCGAGCTCGCCGACGAGGCGGTAAGGTGTGCGGGGCTGCTCCGGGTCGAAGCGCAGATCGGCGTTGAGAACGAGGGGCGACTCCCCGCTCGTCCCGCCCGCCCGCACCGTTGCGCGGCGGCCCTCCGTCACGCGGATTTTCGCGCGCACATCGCGGAAGTCCGTCTCGCCCGCGCGCAGACGGCCGATGGTCGCCACCGCCGTGCCGTCCAGTCCGGCGAAGGGGGGCTCGGTATCCGGCTCGTCCGTCACCGGCGGCGGCTCCGGCCCCTCCGGCACGAGCGCAAGGAGCGGTTGCCAGTCGTCGAGGAGAAAGCTGTCGAGGTCGAGCGCGGCGTCGAACCGCAGATAACCGCCGTTCGGCGGCGGGGTCCCCTCGAAGCGAAGGCTCCCCGCCGAATCCGAGGCCGGTCCGGTGAGCCGGACCGGCGAAGCCATGCGGATGCGCTCGTCGGAAACCGTCACCTCCGGTTCCAGCCGGATGACATACGGCCGGCCGGTGTGACCCGTCGGGCGAAGTTCGCGGATATGCAGCAGGCCCGTCGCCTCAAGCGCCCCGCCGAAGGTGCCCCGCGCCTCGACACGCCCCAGCCCCGTGCGCACACCGCCGCGCAGGCCAAGGGCGGGAATGCCCGAGAGATGCGCAAGGTCCGTCTCCCCGGTGAGGGCAAAGTCCCCGCTCGCGGTCTCCATCGGATCGCGCACGGAGAAACGTCCCGACCCCGTGAAGACGCGCCCGCCGTTGTGGCGCACTTCGATGTTCGGCACATCCACGGCAAGAACCTCCCCGGTCCAGTCGAGGGCCGGGCGCACGCGCGCATCGAGCGACTCCACGAGATCCATCCCGGCGCTGCGCACGCGCAGTCCCTCCACGCCGAACGGAGCTTCCGTGCGAAACCGCACACCGCCGTCCGCCGCCGACAGCACACCTTCCGCCGCAAGCGTCGTGCCACGGATTTCCGTGTCGCGCACGATGGTCTCGAGGATCTGCAGAGGCACGCGCGCGAAGCGGACGCGCAGCAACTCCCCGGAAAGTTCGCCGAACCCGAAGTCGTCCGCCCGCGGCGAAAGCTGGAACGGGCGCAGCGCCACCGCGCCGGCCAATTCGACATCGCCCTGCTGGAAAAAGCGCGTCCGCAGCTCGTTCACGCGGACCGTCGCCGGGTCGTAAAAGAGCGACGCGAGCGCCTCGACCCGCAGCGGCTCGAAGGCCGCAAGATCGGCGCCCACGCGGTCCAGATCCTTGAACGCCGCCTTCAGATCGAGATCCAGTCCGCCCTCGCGGCTGAACGGAGCATACTCGAAAGAGGCCTTGCCCGCCGCGACCACAGTCGGGACCTGCGCCGCCGACGGAATCCCCGCGAACGCTTCGTCGCCGATGTCGAGATCCAGTTCGCCGTCGAGGCGCTGCGGCCCGCGCTTCCACTCCGCGCGCAGGTCCGCCAACGCCGTCTCGATGCCCTCGCGGAAAAGCCGCACCCGGTAGGCCTCGCCCGCCGGCGTCGGGTCCACCGCAAACTCACCCCGCAACGCGAATACCGCCTCCGCGCCGCGCTCCCGCGCCGAGGCGCGCAGTGTGCCCGAAAGCGATTCGATCCCGCCGCGCCGCGCCTGCCGGACCTCCGCCTCCAGCGCCAGCGCGCCCTCCGCCACCGGCGCGGCCGCGCTCCGGCTGCGTCCCGCCAGCTCGACCGTCAGCGTGCCCGCATCCTCGGGCTTCCAGTCTGCAAGGCGCACCGATAGGTCGAATTCCGTCTGCTGCGGCAGCAGAAGCGTGCCGTTCAGTTCGACGCGTCCGATGGCGAGTTTCGGCGCGGCCTCACGGCTCATCGAAATCACGCCCTCGAACCGGTCGGGCGCGTCGCGGCGCGCCCGACCGGGCGGCGTCTCGACACGATGAACATCCGCGTTAAAAGCCCGCGCAAATCCGCGCCCCCCGCCTTCCGAAAGGTCGACGAGCAGGTTGCGCACCTCCGCCTCACGCACCGCCACTTCCCCCCGCAGCAACCGGAACGGGGAAAAGCGGAGGGTCATCGACTCGAGGCTCACGCCGTCGGCCCCCGCCATGATAAACAAATTGCGCACCTCGCCGCCCGTGAAGCTGAAGCGGATATAATCCGCCTGGGCGGTCACGCCGGGACGGCTGTTCAACTCCTCCAGCACGACGCGCTTCTGCAGGCCCGCGCTGAAATAGAAAATCAGAAAGATCGTCAGGACGACGGCCGAAGCCGCCGCGAAGACGGCGATGAGAATCTTGAAAAGCTTTTTCATGGTCTGTTCCGGAGGCGGATTTCAGCGGCAACCCGCCCGCACCGATTCTAAGAGCGCGATTCAACAACATCCGTTCAACGTACTCAAGCGCTGAACCCGCTCTCCCGCTCGCCGAAGAGCGCCGTTCCCACGCGCAACAACGTGCTCCCCTCCTCCACCGCCGCATCAAGATCACCTGTCATCCCCATCGAAAGCACCGGCAGCGGCAATCCAAGGCGGTCCGACAGCCGGTCGCGCAGCTCCCGTAGGCCCGCGAAAGCACGCCGTGCCACGTCCGGATCGTCGTCGAGCGCCGGGATAGTCATCAGCCCCTCAAGGCGCAGGTGCTCCGCCGCCCTCACTGCCTCCGCCAGCGCGGGCGCGTCCGCCACGGAAACACCCGCCTTGCGGGGGTCCTCGCTAACGTTCACCTGCACCAGCACCGGCAGTTCCGGACGTCCCAGCTCTTCGCAGGCGCGGCAGAGCGCCCGCACGATCTTCGCCCGCTCCACCGTCTGCACCCGGTCGAAGTGCGCTGCCGCCAGCCGTGCCTTGTTCGATTGCACAGGGCCGATCAACTCCCAGAAAACCTCCGCTTTCACCCCGTGCTGCTTTTTCGCCGCCTCCTGCACGCGGTTCTCGCCGATGTGCCGCAAGCCCGCCTCTGCCGCAAGGTCCACCGCCTCAGGACCGTGCGTCTTCGTCACCGCCATGAGCGTGATTTCCCCCGTGTCGCGCCCGGCCCGGGCCGCCGCCGCCGCAATGCGGTCGCGCACATCCCCGAGACGCCGCCCGAACCCTTCCGGATCTACCATCATTTTATCTAAATTTAAACCTTGAAAATCATTAGCGACCTTAATATCGGTAGCCGATTAACATTAGGTGTAAACCACGAATTACCCCGTCGCAACATGCATATTGAGAACTTCAAAATCTTCTCGGACCTCGTTGAAAGCCAAAGTTTTTCCCGCGCGGCGAAGCTCAACGGCGTCACCCAGTCCGCCGTCAGCCAGCAGCTCCGCTCCATGGAGCGCCACTTCAACGTCCTCATCGTCGACCGCAGCCAAAAGCAGTTCCGGCTCACCCGCGAAGGCCAGAAGCTCTACGACAGCGCCAAGGACATCCTCTTCCGCTACGAAAAACTCGTCAGCGAATTGCAGGAAATGCGCAAGATCATCAGCGGCACCATCCATATCTCCACCATCTACAGTATCGGCCTGCACGAACTGCCGCCCTACATCACCCGCTTCCTCAAGGACTTTCCCTCCGTCAACGTCCGCGTCGAATACCGGCGCTCCAACCTCGTTTACGACGATATCGTCCACAACGCCGTCGACCTCGGGCTCGTCGCCTACCCGCAGAAAGCCCGGCAGATCGAAATCATTCCATTCCACGAGGATCGCCTCGTCCTCATCTGCAATCCCGAGCACGCCTTCGCCTCACGCAAGAATATCGAACTCGCCGACATCGCCGCGCAGAAGATCATCGGCTTCGACCAGGACATCCCCACCCGCCGTGCCACCGACCAGATTTTCCGCGAAGCGAGGCTCGAAGCCGATCCCGTCATGGAGTTCGACAACATCGAGACCGTCAAACGCGCCGTCGAAATCGACGCCGGCGTCGCCATCGTGCCCGCCGCCACCGTCGACCAGGAGGTCAAGCAGGGCCTACTCAAACTCATCCCCCTCAAGGGCAAGCAGTTCACCCGTCCCCTCGCCATCATCCACCGCAAAGGCCGCGTCCTCACCCCGGCCATGAAGAAGTTCATCGCCAACCTCACCGGCAAACCCTACAAAGACGCCCCCGCCGAAGAGGCCGTCCCCCCG
>SLLG01000057.1 GCA_007134215.1 Opitutales bacterium
GGGCTGGTGACAGCAGCGCAGCACCGTGAGCTTGCGCCCGGCGTCCGCGGCGGCGTCGATGAGAACGTCTGAAAAGCGGTCCCAGCTCACGTGGGCCGAACAACTGTACGTGGCCAGAATCCCGCCGCGCGCCAGGACTTTCATGGCCCGCAGGTTGATTTCCTTGTACCCGCGCAGGGCGCCGGTGAGCTCGGACTTCGATTTGGCGAAGGGGGGAGGATCGAGAATCACCAGGTCCCGCGACGCCGCCTCCTGTTGTCGCAGAAAATCGAATACGTTATCCGTTTCGAACTGCACCGCGAGGCCGTTCCTTTCCGCGTTGCGTCGCGCGCCGCGGATGGCCTCCTCCGAAATGTCGACCCCCGTGACCGAAGCGGCGCCGCTTCGGGCGCAATGCAGGGCAAAGGCCCCCTGGTGACAAAATGCGTCCAGCACCCGCCGGCCCGGCGACAGGGCCGCGACCGAGACATGTTCCCGGCGCTGGTCGAGGTAAAACCCGGTTTTTTGCGCCGCCTCCCACTCGATCCAGTACTCCATCCCTTCCACGCGCCGCCACTCGGGCGCAAGGGGTTTACCGGAAACGGTCCGCACGACCGTGTCCAACCCCTCCAGCCGGCGGGCGGGAGCATCGTTGCGCAGGAGGATCTCCCTCGGCTGCAGCAGGTCGCGGAGAATCGCCACAATCCGTTCTCCCATGAGATCGGTCCCGGCGGTGAGCATCTGGACCACCAGGACGTCTTCGTAGCGGTCCACCACGAGTCCCGGAAGGTCGTCCGCCTCCGACCAGACCAGCCGGCATGCCGGTGTGTCCCCGCGCCGCTCCACCGCCGCGGCGATGGCTCCCTGAAGAAAGGAGTCCGTCCACGCCGCGCGCCCGCGGGAAAAACGCCGCCACGCGATTTGCGACCGGCTGTTGTACAATCCCGTCCCCAGAAAGCGCCCGCGGCTGTCGCGACAGATGACCGCCCGCCCGTCGCACTCCGGTGGCGGCGGTGTCCTGATCTCGTTGGCGAACACCCACGGGTGCCCGCGCAGAACGCGGGGGCGCGTGCCGGGTTTCAGTTTGACGGAGGCGGTTTTGTTTTCAGTTGGCACGGCGAAAAAACCAAAGAGCGACCGCGAGCATGATTCCGTTGGGTAGCCAGGCCGAAAGGGCCGGGTCCAGGATCTCCCGTTCCCCCATCAGGCGGGTCACATTCTGCATCAGGAAATATACAAGGAAGAGACCGACCGATTTCAGGACCCCGATCATGGGATTGGCGCGCACGCCGCTGACCGAAAACGGGATCGCGATCCCCACCACAATCAGGCAACTGAGCGCGCCCGCCAGGATTCCGTGGTACTGGACGGCATAGGGGTGGCGGCCGGGACTGTCCACCCCGTCGTAGAATTCCAGGACCTCGCGCAATTCGAAGAGCGACAGATCGCGCGGGCGCCGGTCGAGGAGGAGCATAAAATGCGGGGATTCCGAAAATTCCGGAAAAACCCTTTCGTCGAATTGGGGCGAGCGAACGGCGTCGCGGGTCTCCGGATCGAATTCGATTTCCCTCCCCTCGCGAAACACCCACGCCGAACGCTCCGGATCGTACGCCGCCTCCCGCGCCTGGACCCGCCGCAATTCCCGACGGTCGTCGTCCAGGACCGAAACCGTCACGCCGAAGGCCCGGTCCGCGTAGGCACTGTACCGATTCATAAACCAGAGACGCCCGTCGTGCCGGTTGTCGAATGCCAGGCCGTGGGTAACGCCGACCCGTTCCATTTCGCGGGTTTCGGCCTGGTGGGCATACTGGATTTCCTCCCAGACCGACCGGGATTGTTCGACCGACCACGGGACAACCCGCGCGTTGAGCACCAGGTACAATGCGGAAAAAACCATTCCCGCCACCCAGATCGTCCACGTGATGCGGAAAAGGCTGAAACCGCAGGAGCGGAGCGCCACGAATTCGTTGTTCCGCTGAAATTGCCCGACCACGTAAAGCAGGGAAAGCAGCAGCGACAGTGGAAGGACAATGGGGAGAAAACTCGGCGCCAGGGTTCCGTAGTAACGCAGAACGACGGGAAACGGAACCTCGTAACTGATAAAGCGGCCGAAGCTGCCGTACATATCCTCGAGGAAAAGGAGCGCCACCGTCACCCCCAGCATCAGGGCCAGGATCTTCAGCCATTCGGCGAGTATGTAGCGGTCAATGAGCTTCAAACGCCCTCATGGCAAAACGATTGCCGCCCGCAGGCAAGCGGAAATGATGCGGCTCCGCGCACAAAAGGGTCGACGCCGCGGCCGGCCGCGCCTTTGCTGCAGAACGGTCCGGGACGGAATCCAGCCAGGCCGGGCCGATCCTGATTCCTTTATGAACCGCATTGACGTAGCCTGTCCGGCCAAGATCAACCTGACGCTCGCCGTCACGGGGAAGCGATCGGACGGCTACCACGACATCCTCTCCCTGGCGGCGCCCCTCCGTTTTGGCGACACCCTCACGCTGCAGCGCGTTCCCGCCGCCGGCATATCGCTGGAAAGCCGGGGAGAACCGGTCCCGACGGGCGACGGCAATCTCGCATTCCGGGCGGCCCGGGCTTTCCTGAACCGCTATCCCGTCGACGGCGGGATCTCCATCGGCCTGAATAAACGAATACCCTCCGGGGCCGGCCTGGGGGGAGGCAGCAGCGATGCGGCCGGAACCCTCGCCGGCCTGAACGAACTTTTCGGATATCCCGCCGACCCGGAGGAAATCCACCGGTTGGCGCTCCAGCTCGGTTCCGATTGCCCCCTGTTCCTGCAGCGGCGGCCGGTCATTCTGCGCGGCCGGGGCGGGGAGATCGAACCCCTTTCCCCGGCGGAAGCCGACCGGCTCCGCGGCCGGAAGATACTCCTCTTCAAACCGTTCTTCGGCGTGCCCACGGCCTGGGCCTACCGGCACCTCGCCACCGGCGGCGCCACCTCCCCCGCCACCGAAGCGGAAGACCGGATCGACGCCTGGCGCGCCGGTGCGCTCCCCCTGGAAAGGCTGCTTCACAACGACTTCGAACCCGTCGTTGCGCGCAAGTACCCGGCCGTTGCCCTCGTTCTCGCCACCCTGCGGGAACGCTTCGGCATGCCCGCCCTCCTGACCGGGAGCGGCAGCGCGGGTTTCGCCCTGCCCCCGGAGGGCGCCGATCTTTCCGCACCGACCGCCTATCTCCGCGAGGCCTACGGAGAGGACGCCTTCATCGTGGAATCCCGGATCGCCTAAAACGGCATTGACCACCTCCCGCATCCCGTCTGTTAATAAATCGTTTTGACACTATAAAAATCGCCTTCATCCGTCTACCGTCAACCAAGCTCGCCGTGGAGAATCACTGAATGGGTTCCGAGGTTTATCCCGAACAGGTTTTTAAAGGAATAGCCGCTTCCCCCGGAGTGGCTCACGGCAAGGTTTACCTGTTTGTCCCCAAGGAACTGGAGATTCCGGACACCCCGGTTGAGAAGGGCGGCGAAGACGACGAGGTCGAGCTCTTCGAGCAGAAACTCATGGAGACGCGCCAGCAGGTGCTCAAGCTCCAGAAAGAGGTCGCCGAGCGCCTGGGCGACGACGAAGCCCGCATCTTCGACGCCCACCTCCTCGTCCTCGAAGACCGCGCCCTCATCGAGGAAACCATCCGGGAGATGCGGGAGAGCGGCAGAAACATCACCTTCTGTTTTCACGCCGTAGCCCAGCGTTACATCGACGCCTTCGCGCACATCGACGACGAATATCTCCGGGAACGGGCCAACGACATTCGCGATGTCTCCAAGCGCATGCTGCA
>SLLG01000250.1 GCA_007134215.1 Opitutales bacterium
CATGCTCGCCGTCGACAAAGGTATCCAGCGCGACCGACGCGCGCGAGACCGTGTCTTCGCCCGTCACGGCGACGAATGCGATAATGGAGAAGGTTAGCGCCGTCACCGTGAGAACGGTGAGGACGGTGCGGAACATGCGTTTGCGCAAATTGGAAACACCGAGGGAAAAGGCCGTCGAAAGGGAGCTGAAAAAGGAAATTTCCTCGCTTTCGACCTCACCTGAAGCGGAGCGGAACCGGCGCAGCAGGACTTCAAAACGCTGGTAACAAATCCCGATGACGATGAGCGACATGAGAATCATCGTGAAGGCGATCACGACAATGAAGGGCGAAAGCGCGATGCGAAAGGCGGGGTGGAAGTAATTGAGGAAAAGCGTTCCCGCCGTGAAAATACCGGCCGTCCAGCCTAGTTTGGAAACAATGCCCTTGGATTTTGTGAAAAGAGACTGGGAAAACCACGCCGCGGGCACGAGGAAAGCCATGAGAAGAATTACGGAGAAAACCGCCTCACGCCCGAGTTGCAGGACCCGCGGGTAGTTCTTCACGAGGATTCCCCACGCCTCGCGGGAAGACCCGACCACGCCCATCCAATCGCGCTCCGCTCTCGCCGCGTGGGCCTCGTCCAGCTTATCCCGGCTGCGTTCGACGGCGGCGTCGAGAACGCGCGAGGAAATACCAAAGGTGCGGTAGAGATCAAGTCGTTGACCCGCGAGAGCGGCCATCTGTTCCGCGATATGCAGAGGCGTCAAGGGAAGATAAATGTTGCGGTCGCCGTCTGGACCGGGGCCGACCGAGATGCCCGCGCCACGCGATTGGGTGACCCCGTCGGCTTCCACCTCGCCGACCAAGAGCATGCGGTGATGCGCGCCGCGCCGCACCATCGCGCGGAACCGGCTCTCCATGGGCATGTGAATGGTGATGCCCTCGACATCGGGTTCACGGAAATTGGCGAGCGGGTTGTCCACCGCGAAGTCCCGCGGTTCGCCATCGATCACCGCGTCGATGAGTTCCACGCGGGAGGGACCACGCGCCGCGCCGCCGATGGAATCGTAGGAATGCGGATCGGTGCCGGGAAAAATGACCTTTGGATATGTGTCGATGAGGACAAGATTTCGTTCCAGCTCCGCGCCGCGGCGGTATTGGAAATCGTTTGTCTGCGGTTGTGTTCCCACTTGCCCTTGCGTCATCACCTTGCGGAAAAGGCCCTCCTCGCGGTCCAACCAATAGGCGAAGACCACCGGGCGTGAGCGGAACCGTTGTGTCTCCAGCGGCATCCGGAACGAGCCGTTGAGGAGCGTGATCGCGACCACCCCGCGGCGGTAGCCGAAAAATCCATACACATTGTCATCGATAAACGCGCCATCGGCGGGATCGAGGGGCAGATAGACGTAGGTGCCCGCGACGGGATCCCGCGCGTCGATCCCCGAGCGGATGTTGAACTGGGTTGTGCGCCCGACCAAGCGGGACATTTCGCGCCGCAGGACGGTTGCGTCGACGGAGGAATCGACCGGGCTCTCGGCGGCGAGTTTCGCGAGGGTGAGGGCCGTTCTCGCCTGCACGGAAAGATTCTCGAAACGCACGCTGTCGAGTGTGTCCGCCGGAGTGTCGAGCAGAGGAGTGCGGTCGTTTTTGCCGCCCATGGGCAAGAGAAGCACATCCCCGTAGAGCCAGAAGTCATCGTACAGAGGCATCGGCCTTGTGGGGATGAGGGCGAGGTTGGCCCGGTCGTCCGTGGAGATAAACGTGAAATCCTCATCCCATCCCGCGTGGGTCGCGGCATAAGCCGCCACCTCCCGGAGGCGCGGGTCGACACGACGCAGGAACGGATCCCCGCGACCGCCGCGGGCGCTGTCGGACGAGCCGAAAGTCGTGCCGATCGTTTGGCTGCCGTCGAGAACATCGAGCTGCCAACCCATCGCGAGACGGCCCGTGCCGTGGCCGCGGAGACGCGCCAGCAGCGCTTCGGCGATCTCCAGATTATTCTCATGGTTCTCCCGCGTGAGCCGCTCTTCCGCCAATTCGCGCTCGAAGACCGCTTGCAGGGAAACACGGTCAAGACCATACCCGCGCAGGCGCCCGCGCTTTTCCGGATCGTCGAGAAGGTCGGCATAGGCGCGGAGTCGTTCCCGCCCGGAGACCCGCAAATCGAGGCTGCGCATACGCACGTCGACGATGAAATTGAGTTCCGCCTCGATCGCCCTGCGCCGCTCCAGAGCGGCGCTGCGCTCCTCCTCCGAAACCGCGCGGTTGAAGGCGAGCACCTCCGGGATACGGCGTTCCGCGAGGTCGATCCGCACCTGTTCGATCTGGTCCATGAGCCACTCTTCGGCCATCCAGTAAGCGGCGTCCTCGCTCTGGGGGGAACCCTCGCCCCGTATCCACGGGAGGGCCTCGTTGTAGCGCCGCAGGACGCCTTCGGCGTCCACCGCCCTCGTGCCGCCGCTGAGGGTCAGGCCACCTTGGTGCTCTAAAAAGTATTCTGCGAGAAGGCGGCTCCCCTGCCCGCCCAGCGTGTCGCCGTCGATAAAGCCGAAAACAATGCCGCGCCGGCGGTTGACAAAGCGGCTCGTGGCAAAGTGCTCCATGAGGGTCAGCGCGGAAGCGAGATTGGCCATGGCCCGGGCTCCGTGGGGCGCGTCGGGAACGACGGAGGCGCTGTCGATCGGTGCGGTGAAGACCAATGGCACGGCGCGGTTGGGGATGACGAGCGAGGTTCCGGGTCGCAGCGGCGCGTCGGGCGGGAGGTCGTTCGCCGCGAGGATTTCCGCCGCATCGGTGCCGTAGAGGACGGAGAAGCGACCGATCAGTTCGCCTTCCCGCACGGTGTGGGCGCCGCGCCCGCCCGGCAAGAGAAGACGCTGCCCCGCTTCGAGTTCAGGGGCCTCCATCTCATTCGCGGCGAGAACATCCTCCGCCGTGAGTCCAAAATCCGAGGCGATCAGCTCGAGGAGGGTCGATTCCGTGATCTCAACGCGAACCGAATCGGTGGGCGGGAGATACGCGAAAAGACTCTCCACGGGGCGTTCCTCATAAACATTGCCGCCTTGGATACGGGCGGAGGCGGCGTTCCCGCCCTCGAGCATGAGCGCGGCATTTTCACGGCCTGCTTCCACCATGCTTGCGCCCGCTTCCCGGTCGATGTAGAACCGCGGATATGGGTTGGGGGTGCTGCTGAAAAGCATGCGCGCGTTGCCGTATTGCACAAAGTCGTCCTCCACCACGACCACCGCGACCGCGCCGAGCGAAAACAAGCGCTCCAAACGCCGTCCGCCGGCGAAATCCATGACAGCCACCGAGCCCTCGATGTCCAATCCGCGCAAGTCGTCCCAACGCGCTTGGCGGACGTAGAGCAAGGGCCCTTCCAAACCGTCCCGCGGCGTGAGCGACGGCATGGGTCCGTTGGGCCAGAGCGGATGGACATCCCAGCGTCTGCTTTCAAAAACAACGTGGGCGCGGTCGCGCCGCTCATCGGTGGAGAGCAAATGATCGAAAGCGACCGGGGCGGCCACGCGGTCACGGAACGAACCGATGTATTCGAGACCGTGTTCCTCCAGATCGGCGATGCGCCCGCGCAGGAATTCATGGATGGGCGAGCGCCCGTTTTCGAGGATGGTGCGCGCGCCGATGGCGGGCACGTCGAGATCGAGAAGCTCCGCCGTGAGGGCGCGGATCGTTTCGGGCCGGGTGTCCTCCGCGATTTCGTTGAGCGAGGCGGTGGAGAGGGCTTCAAGCACCTCGAGCTGCTTGACCTGGGACGGGCTGATACGCGCGGCGA
>SLLG01000266.1 GCA_007134215.1 Opitutales bacterium
AGGTCAGGATATCCGAAGGGAATTCACCGACGGCGGCGGATCATGAGGACCGCGGCCACGGCCAGCCCCGCGAGGAGCGCGTACGTCGAGGGCTCCGGGATCGCCGTGATGGAAAGATCGATCTGGTTTGGATACGTGTTGTTCTCTATACCCGCGTAGGTCACGGCGGCGCCGGAATCCGACGTCGCGAGGATGATCGAGAACGAACTGCCGCTGTTGATCGCGTCGACGAGCAGGGACCCCAGCGTGCCTGTGAAATCAAGCGTGTAGGTGTCCACCGTGCCGCTGGCGACCTCCGTGAAGGTTCCCGTACCGATGACTTGCGTTGAAGGCGCGTCGGAGAACTCGCCGTCGTTCACCCCCGCACCCGCCCCGCTGTGGGCCAGGCCGGCGTAGTTTCCGCCCGCGACCGACGTGTCGAACGAGACATGGAAGCTGACCGGACCGCTGTTTGTGAAGGCCGCATTCGATTGCGTGTACGAAATCGAGGCGGCGGTGACGTCCGTCACCGAGGCGAGCCCGAAATCCCCCGCTGTGAACGTGAAGCTGGAGATCGCGTAGGACGCGAAATCCCCCGGCCCCTGAGCAGTGTGGAACCACGGGTTGGTTGTCGGACCACCGGCACGGACCGTCGCGTTGCTGGTCGCCGTGCCGACGATGGTTTGGGCACTCAGGGCTCCGACGGCGAGAACCGTGAAGACACAGATCAGACGAATCATGTTTTTCATAGTATTTTTCAGACGTTGATGGCTAGGATGATGAGAGAGTGCGGTGCGAAACCGCCGGACTTACAGAAAGGAGAGGAAAAGACGATATCCGCGGGGGGTCAACCGTTCCCGTCTCACAACTTGTTCACATCCCGGAGGCGGCGCAGACCGCAGGCTCCGGAAGTTCCACAAGCATATTCAGTGCCCAAGCGTTCACAGCTGCGCGGTCCCGACGAAAAAACGGTTTCTCAGGCGCGGCGGCGGCGGAAAACGACAACAGCCAAGCCGAGGATGCCGACGAGAAACGCGTAAGTGGAAGGCTCGGGAATGACGCTGACGGTCCCGCCGAAGGTCATGCCCCCGGTATCGCCGCCGTCAAAGTAGTTGGTCAGGCGGAAGGTGCCGTTGGGACTAATTTCCGGGTCGCCGTTCGCGCGCACGTCCGCTGTCGCGACTATGCGGAACTCTACCGCTCCCGTGAGGTCCGGCAGGACGCTCAGGTCGATGTTGTCGTTCTTGAAGCCGCCGTCCTGGTTCAGGACAGCCAGATCGGAGGCAAATCCGTCGCCGTTAAATCGTAGGGCGAGGACGCCGGGGCCGGTATTGGATGAGCGGCTCCCGATGAGCAGGTTGTCCAAAGTGACGAAATACCCCGGGTCCACCTCAAACCGGATGGAGAAGTAGTCCTGCGCCGGGTCCGGGCTGTCCCAGCCGTTCGAGCTGATTGAATTGCCCGCGGCGGCCGGAAAGATCCCCGGTCCCCGGTCGACGATCGCGCCCGAAACAAAAGCACTGTCGGAGACTCCGGCGGTGGAGGCTTGATCGCCCGGCATTCCCGCGAAATTGAAGTTCACGGTGAACGCGGACTGCCCTGAGGCGGAGGCGGCAAGGCCCAGCACGGCGACGCAGAGAAGGTTGGTAAGCGCATTCATTTTCATCTGTCTTGGTTCCTTTGAGTTAGGTTGCCGGAGAGTCCTCGACCGCGCGGAGCTTACCGCGGCAACGAAACCGACAACTCGGTCCGGACTCATTAGCGATGCGCCTCCCCCTCGAATGCGTCAAGCGGATGTTTGTTACGGGCGCGTGAATTTCCATATGTTAATCCGCGTATTCTATCGATGATACAAAAGAAGGATGCGATCCGCTGTGGTTTTTCAAAAATAAACCGCCGTCCCCGAAAGGAAGGCGGTTTTCTCGTGGAAAATCCGTCGTGCGGCGCGCTTATCGCTTCAGCCGCCGCCGCAATCCGACAACCGCGAGAGCGAGGAGACCGGCGAACGCCGCGTAGGTCGACGGTTCCGGGATCGCCGTGAAGGTGATTCCGCCGGTGTCGCCGCCGTCGAAGTAGTTCGTCAGGCGGAAAGTACCACCGGAAGTGATTCCCGTGGCTCCATCCGCCCGCGTGTCACTGAGCGCGATCACCCGGAACTCGACTTCACCGCTCACGCCGGTGAGCGAGGTCAGGTCGACTTCGGAGTTGAGGAACGATGTCCCGCTCTGTGTGAAGGTGTAGAGGCTCGAGGCGAACCCGTCGCCACTGTAAAAGAGCCCGAGGTCGCCCGGACCGGTACCCGAGGACCGTGTGCCGATGACGAGCGACTGCATGTCAATCGACTCGCCCGGCGCCACGGTGAAGCGGAGAGAGAAGAAATCCTCCGCCGCATTGAGGGAGTCCCACCCGTTCGAGCTGATGGAGTTTCCTGCCGCCGTCGGCCCGATTCCCGGGCCGCGGTCGACAATCACGCCCGAGACCAGCGGGCTGCTGGAAGTCCCGGCGGTGGAAACCTGGTCACCCGGTTGCCCCGCAAGGTCGATGTTGATGATCACCTGGCCGTGGGCCGACGCAAGGAAGAGCGTCGAAGCCACCGCGCCGGCGACAGACAGAAGCATTTTACTATTCATGGTTTTTACTAAGGCTGGCATTCGTATTGTGGTTGGACACGAACCGGGTGTATGTCACCACCCTGATTCAGATGCAGAATGATGCAGGCAACGCAGGCGCAGTCAATCCCGCGGAGTGACACCCGCGCAACAATCGCGTGACGATTGCCCGCGGCGGCGTTCAATTGCTTTGACAGCACCGAACAAACGGGGAGCGTCGGCGGCAACCTCCCAGTTGATGCACAACTCTTCCTCCCGCTCTTTCCGCCGTAGACCCTTCCCGGGGGCCGCGGCCTTTTTTTTCTGGGCCTTCGCGACCTCCGCCTTCGGCGCCATGCCGGCGCAGTATTACGCGGCGGCGGACGGCAAAACAGGTGAGGAACTCCGGGCGGCACTGGCCTCCATCATCAGCGGGCACCAACGGGTGAGCTACTCATGGCCTCCGTTTCACCGGCTCGACGAGGACCCTCTGAATCCCGACCACGTGATACTCATCTATGCGGGTTTCTCCGTCCCGAAGCTGCCGAACAACATCTACTGGAACCGTGAGCACCTTTGGCCGCGTTCGCGGGGTCTGGGAACTTCCGGCGCGGCATTCGAGGACTTGTTCAACCTCGTGCCCTGCAATGCAGGCATCAACAACGCCCGGGGCAACCTCGCGTTCGGCTATCCGGACCCGCTCGACGCGGGATATGTACCGGAAGGCCACTACTACCACGCGCCCCTCGCCTCAAAGGACAGTTTTGTCTGGCTCCCGCCGACTTTCGAGCGCGGCTTCATTGCCCGCGCGATGTTTTACATGGCGCTGCGCTACAATGGCGTCGGCGCCGAGCCGGACCTCGCCCTCGTCGATGATCCGCCCGCATCGACGCCGTGGGGCTCCGTCATGGGCAACCGCGGTGCCCTCCTCGGATGGAACCGCGCCCACCCGCCCGAACCCTCCGAACGGCGCCGCAACAACCTGATCTACGGAGAGTTCCAGCACAACCGCAATCCCTTCATCGACTATCCGGACCTTGTCGACGCCGTCTTCACATTCGATCTTTACCTTGCTCCCGGCACCTGGCGGGTAGCGCACTTCAGTTTCTCCGAACTGGACGACCCCGAAGTCTCCGGATGGGACGCGGACCCCGACGGAGACGGCCGCTCAAATTTGTTCGAGTACGCTTTCGGCCTCCATCC
>SLLG01000134.1 GCA_007134215.1 Opitutales bacterium
GCACCGCCGCCAGCTCCCGCGCGTTAAGCCGGCACCACGCCGCGCGCGAGCGCCCGTAGAGCGCCCCGAAGCGCGCCACCAGCTCCGCGTCGCCGCACTGCCGCGCCGCCGGATCCACCCGAACAAGAATATGCGCATGCGTTTGCATCGCACAATACGTGATCACCTCCACCCCGCTGAAGAGGGCCGCGCGCCGCAGCGCCGCCACCCACACCTCCCGCTGCACATCCGCCAGCAAGCGCCGCTTGTGCACGATACGCGTGTAGACATGATATACAGCAACTTTTTCAGACTTTATACGTATACTACTCATAATAAATATAATGATCTCAGAGATGTTAGATATATTGCGCTCCGGTGAATTTGTGGTGAGCTTTGCTCCTATGCGGCGGGTTTGTTTGCGGCGGCGAGGAGGGTCTCGAAGTGCGGATCCATGGATTCGCGGGCGACGGTGTCGACGCGGATATCCTCGAAGCCCGTCTCGCGCAGCCACTGGTGGAGGTCGACATGGGTGAAGCCGAGCCAGACATCGCCGTAGAGTTCGCGGGCTCGCTCGAACTGGTGCTCTTTGAGGTCGAGCACGAGGACGGTTCCTCCGGGCCGGAGGACGCGGAAGGCCTCGCGCAGGGCGCGCTGGGGGCTGCGCGCGTGGTGCAGCGCCTGGCTGAGGAGGGCGAGGTCGACACTGGCCTCGTCCAAAGGCACTTCCTCGATATCCCCCTCAAGGTATGTGAGGTTCTCAATCCCGTTCCGGCGCGCCAGTTCCGCGCCGAACTCCACCATTTTCGGCGAACTGTCGACGCAGTAGACATGCTTCGCACGGCGCGCAATGAGCTGCGAGAGTACACCCTCCCCCGCGCCGAGGTCGACAACCTCGATTGGCGGCACCAGGTTCAGCAGGAGATGCCCGATGGCCTCCCATGAGCGCCCCGGGCAGTAGTTGCGCCCGAGCCGTCCCGCCACCTCGTCGAAATACTTTTCCGTCTGCCGCCGCCTGCGCTCGAGGATTCGCCGGAGGTGCAGTTGGTCTGCCTCGGCGCCGTCGTTGCGGGCGGCACCCAGCGCCGCCTCGATCATGCGCCGCCGGTCACCGGCGGAGGGAAGCCGCAACCGGTAGAAGGAGCGTTTGCCGTCGCGCCGGTCCGCGACCACCCCGGCCTGCCGCAGGATCGCGAGGTGCGAGGAGATGCGCGACTGCCCCATGTCAAGAATCTCCTGCAGCTCGGCCACCGAGAGTTCTTCCTCGCCCAAGAGGCGGATGATGCGCAGGCGCGTCGCGTCAGCGAGGAGTTTCAGTGTTTCAAGGGGCTCTGCCATCGTTCGAATCAGGCGCGGGGCGGATTTCCATGGTTCTTTGGAGAGAGAGAAGGCATGAAGAAACGCTGAGGGACAAAAAAAATCCTGACAACGCGAAACGCGAAACGAACGCGGTGCGTCCAGCCCCGCGCTCACGTTGCCTCAATCCTGCACGAAGCGGCCGTCGAGCATGGCGAGGGTCTGGTCACACCGGGCGGCGAGTTCGGGGTTGTGTGTGACGATGAGGATGGTCTGGCCTTTTTCACGGGCGAGGTCGCGGAGCAGGCCGAAGAGCGCCTCGGAGTTGCTGCGGTCGAGGTTGCCGGTGGGCTCGTCGGCGAGGATGAGACGGGGATCGTTGGCGAGCGCCCGCGCCACGGCGACGCGCTGCTGTTCGCCTCCGGAGAGCTGGTTGCCGCGGCGGTCGGCCTTGCCACGCAGCCCCACGCTGTCGAGGAGCTCCTCCGCCACCGCGCGGGCCTCTTCGGGTGACCGCCGCCCGAGCTTGAGCATGGGCAGCATGACGTTTTCAGCGGCCGTGAATTCGGCGAGAAGGAAGTGAAACTGGAAAACGAAACCGATCTCCGCACCGCGCAACCGCGTACGCGTTTCCTCGTTGGCGTTGTCCACACGCCGGTCGCCGAAGTGGATACTGCCGCCGTCCGGCAGGTCGAGGAGACCAAGGAGGTAGAGCAGCGTGCTCTTGCCGCAGCCCGACGGTCCCACCACCGCAATTGTGCGGGCCGGTTCGAGGTCAATGTCGAGGCCGCGCAGGACGTGGACACGCGTCTCGCCCTCCCCGAGCCAGCGGTGGAGGCCGCGCACATGCACAACCGGTTGCCGTTCCGCCGCCATGGCTTACCCGCTGGTCCCCCGCACGACGGCACCCGGCTCGACAAGCGAAGCCCGGCGCGCCGGGATGAGCGCGGCGGTGATGACGACGACAAAGGCGATGGCCGCCGCGATGAGGTAGTGATTGAAGGACCAGTGCATAATAAAATGGTCCGTGGAAAAGATCCCGCGGATGCGAATGGGGATGCTTTCGATGATACGCGTGAGGACCGCCGCGCTCAGCCAGCCGAGGAGCGTGCCCGCGACGTAGACCAACACGCCCTGCAAAAGGAAAATGCTGAGAATGTCGCGGCGTGAGTAGCCGAAGGAACGCAGGATGGCGATTTCCCGCGCCCGCTCCATGACGATGATCGCGAGGGTGTTGAACATGCCGAGACCGGCGATGACGAGGATCGTCGTCATACTGATGGCGGAGGACAGCTTGAGCGCGCGGAAGACCTCGAGCCATGACCGTTCGCGCGCCTGCCAGCTCGCCACATGGTAGCCGAGCACCTGGCTCATGTGCGCGGCGATTTCCGGGGCGCGGTCGGGATCGTCGAGGGTCACCTGGATGTAGGACACGGAATCAAACTCGTTGAGAACGAGCCGAGCCTCGCGCATGTGGGCGTAAAAGTGTACCCGGTCGACCAGTTCAATGCCCGACTCGAAAATGGCGACGAGCCGGAAGCGCCGCTGCTCCTGCGCGCCGCGGAGGAGGACGGGGTCGCCCACCCGCAGCCCGAGGCGGTCCGCGAGGACGGACCCAAGGATGATTCCGTCGGGCTGCACGGCGAAGTCGCCGAGACTGCCGCTGACGATCTGCCGATCGAGGTCGGAGACGGCGATGTAGGACGTCGCGTCGATCCCGTGCAGCCGTCCTTCCTCGGAGCGGAAGCCGCTCGTTACCCGCACCGGACCACGGAGGACCGGTGAAGCGTCAACGACGGAATCAAAGGCGAGCACTCCTTCGAGCACCTGCCGCGGATTCTGAATACCCTGCACGTAGGTCTGGCCCTCCCGCAGCGCGACCTCGAAGGAATCGTCGGCGCCTTCGTCCGCCGCGACCATGCTTGTGACCGTCTCCTGAAAACGGTCCTGTACACGCAGCGCGCCATTGGTTCCGAGGATCGTGCGGATGAAGAATCCTTCGAAGCCGGAGGTCTGCGCCAACATGACGATGAGCAGAGCCACGCCGAAGACAATACCCGCAAGGCTCATGAGCATCGCCCGCCGTTTCGAGAGGAGAAGCCGCAGCGCAATGCGGAAATTCAGCTGAAGGGAGTTGCGCCCCATACGCCGGTCCGGTGCTGCCTACCAGCGGCGCGCCTCCCGCGCGCGCGCTCGTCCGCCCTCGCGCAGAAGGCTTTGGTTTTCCACGACAACGATATCGCCGGGTTCAATGCCGTCGATGATTTCCGCTCGGTCGAGCCCGAGGAAGCCCGGCGTCACCCGGCGCACCTCCACCCGCCCGTCGACAAGGACAAAGACGCGGTTGCCGAGGAGGGCGCGCCGCGGTACGAGCACGGCGTCCTCGCGCGTGTCCTTGTAGAGCAGCGCCTCGCCGGTGAGGCCGGGGGCGAGGAGCCCCTCGTCATCATCGACGCGCACCGTGACCTTGCGCGTTTTCTCCGCCGGATCGGCCGCGCCCGCGAGCCGGTCGACCCGGCCCTCGAACTGCCGGTCCGGGTAGCTCGCGAGGCGCACGGTGACACGCTGGTCCCGCTCCACGCCAAAATAGTCCTCCTCGTTGAGCGTCAGCTCTAGAAAGCGCCCCGGCGCGACGACCCGCACGAGGTCGGTATTGGGACCGAGGATGTCGCCCGCGAAGCGTAACTGCTCGATGATCTCGCCGTCAAAGGTCGCCTCCACCGTGAGGAGGTCGCGCTCCAGCTCCAGCTGCGCCAGCTCGTTCTCGAGGAGGGCGGTCTGTTCGCGCTGGCCGATGCGGTCGAGTTCATGGAAGACCTGCTGTTTTTCGAGTTCGCGCTCCACCTGCTCGAGGCGCGAGCGCGGCGCTTGGTTCATCTCCACGGAGAGCCGCACGGCCTCCAGCTCGCGCTCCACGTTCTCGATGTCGAACTCGCGGGGGTTGCGCAGAGCCTGGCGCTCACGGGCGGCGGCGAGGCGCAGCTTGAGGCTCTCGATACGCAGGTCGAGGGTCCGCGACTCCTGCCGCGCCACGACATCGCCCTTCTCCACGATGTCGCCGACGTTTGCCTTGACCTCCGCGAGGCGTCCTTGGCGCTCCGTCTTGAGGCGCATGTCGAAATCGGCAAAGACTTCAACCGTGCCGGTAACCGCGTCGAAGGCCGTGCCGCGCCTTGCTTCCGCCACCACCGCCTCGGGCTGGAGGCGCCCGGCGAAGACCCAGACGAGGAGGCCCGCCGCGGCGAGCAGCAAAATAATCTTCCAAAGGTGCTTCATGGGGTTTCCTGCAACCAGGGGTCCGACGTGTGAAGGGCCGCCAGATGCATCAAATGGACAAGATATTGCGCACGGGCCTCCAGCACACGCAAGCGGGTATCTTCGTAGTCGAGGCGTGCTTCCAGCCGCTCGCGCGCCGAGGCGAGGCCGCGCTCCGCCTGTTCGTCGAGGAGGTCGGCGCGGCGGCGCAGGAGGTCCGCCCGCGTCGCGCGCGCCGACAGTTGCGTGATAACAAACTCCAGCTCATCAAGCAGGCCCGCCGTCTCCGCGCCCATGCGCTGCCGCTCCGCGTCTGCCTGCAGCTCGTGCACCCGCCGCCGCGCGAGCGCCGCCATCTTCTCGCCCTCCGTGCGGCGGCCGTCAAAAATGTTCCAGCTCACCTGCACCCCGGCGAAATACTGCATGCGCAGGGCAAAATCATCGCGGTCGAAGGCTTCGAGCTGGTCGGTATGGATACCCGTCACGAAATCGAGGCGCGGGTAACGGTTGCGCGCGACGATGGCATAGCGCCGGTCCTCAATTTCGCGCATTGTCTCCTCAAAGCGCACGCCCGGCGAGTGCTCCGCGCCGCGCCCTCCGAGGCGCCGGGCGAGCATTTCCAGCCCGTTCAGGTCGAGCGTTTCGATGTCCGGAAAGACCGTTCCGCCGTAGCCCGACACAACGCCCGGTTCGCCCGTCAGTTCCTCCAGCCGCCGCTCGAGCCGCGCGCGCTCCCGTTCCTGATGGGCGAGCCGCTCGCGGCCCTCGAGCAAGCGTGCCTCCAGCTCCATGACGGACGCCTCCGTACCCCGGCCGATGTCGAGCAACCCGCGTTCATACGCCAGCAGGCCGTCGGCCACCTCCGTCGACCGCTCCAAAACCGCGGTATGTTCGCCCGCCAACACCCACTCGAGAAAAACGCGGCGGACCTCCGCGAGATGGTGCTGCCCCCCGCGCTCGAACTCAATCGCGCCCAGCTCGCGCCGGAGCCGCCCGATCTCCGACTGATTCTCCAGCCGGTTCCAGTGGTAGAGCGGTTTGGCCGCCTGCACGTTGCCGTGCACGGTGCCGCGGAAGCGGTCGTCGATGTCCGAGCGCATCTCGTAAGCACCGAGGAGGCGCAGGTTGGAGTCGACCCGCAGACGCCGCCACGACTCCAGCACACGCGCCTCGCCCTCCTGTTCGCGGACGCGCTCGCGCAGGATTTCCAACCGGGGCGCCTCCGCCACCGCCGCGCGCAAAACGGCCTCCAGCTCAGGAAACCATGCCTCGGGCCATTGCAATCCGCCATCCTGCGGCGTCGTGGCCGCCCACGCGCCGTGACACGCCAACACCGCCCACAGAACTGTAAGTCTTCGTCTCAATTTCATGCGGA
Organism: Opitutales bacterium; assembly: GCA_007134215.1. GTDB lineage: Bacteria > Verrucomicrobiota > Verrucomicrobiia > Opitutales > Oceanipulchritudinaceae > SLLG01. Next base: position 5,906 of record SLLG01000134.1, read on the forward strand.
AACCCGTTTGTTCCGGGAAAAGTTCCAAACGTGGCCCGCTCCGTCATCGAGAAGCCGGTCCACAAGCCGACCATCGCGCCCGTGAACGCCCCGCCCCGCAAGCCAAAACCGGAGGTAGCGGGGTTGAAACGCCGCCGGAAACCCGCGGTGCGCCTCAGGCCGACGTCTAAAACGCCCAGCGCACGCCGCCGCGCAGCATACGGGGCGCACCCTCGGTGACGAGACCCGCCCCGGTGATGCCGTCGGGGTAGCGGCGGTCGAGGAGGTTCTCCGCCGCAGCAAACAGCTCGCGCCCCGGCGCGAAGCGGTAGGTCGCGGACGCGTCGAGGACGAGGAAGCCGCCGAGGCGGCGCCCGTTCAGGTCGTCCTCAAACTGCGGTCCGTTCCATCGGGTACGCAAGACCGCGCCCACGCCCTCCGCACCCGGGTTGAGACGGAGCCCCGCCGTGGCCATGTGCCGCGCCACTTGCGCGAGCCGGTTGCCTTCGAGCACAGGTTGGTCCGGGGCCGAGCGCACCCGCGCGTCCGTGAGGGCGTAGGCGGCGAACGTGCTCCAGCCTTCGGCAAAGGCATAGTCCGCGTCCAGCTCCAGACCGCGGATTTCCGTGCGCCCGATGTTGCGCCGCTGCCGCAGTTGCCCGCCCTGGGGCGACTCTCCGATTGTCACGTTGAGGACCGGGTTCCGCACTTCGCTGACGAAGGCGGTCATGCGCAGGGAGAAACCGTCCGCCGGGAACAGATCCACACCCGCCTCCGCTCCGAGCAAACGCTCGGGGTCGAGGGCGGCGTTGGCCTCCGTCACGTCCGCGCCCACCTGAAACGGCCGGTAGAGTTCGTTGATCGTCGGCACGCGGAAGGCTTGGTAGACGGCTCCGCGCAACCGAGCGGCGTCCAACGCGCTCCATGTCGCCCCCGCGCGCCCGCTGAAGACGGTGCGGCTGCGGCCGGGAAAATCGGTGCGGTCACCGTTCGGCTGAACCAGCGAACCCTCCGCACTGCGCCAGTAATCGCCGCGCAGGCCCACCTGCCAATGCCAGTGTTCGCCCGCCGCCGCATCGTATTCCGCGAATGCACCCAGCAGCGCCTGCTCGCCACCCGCCACGCGGTCGCCGCCCTGGAAGACAACAAACTCATTCGTTTCGCCGTCCACGCTGCGCGCGTCCACTCCCGCCGTGAGTGTGCCATTGCCGCCCGCTTCTCCCGTCCGGCGCAGGCTCCCGCCCACGGCGCGCGAAGGCACGGAGTACTGGTCGAGGACGAGCGTTTCCGAATTCCGGTCGGCGGAGACCGATGTAAATGTATTGGCATAGTCACTGCGCCCGTAATACGCGTCAGCCCGCCACTGCGCAGCAGTGCCGTCCGACCACAACAGTCTCCCGTGCAATCGCTGCGCGTCGGTATTGTTGTTCGACAGCGGTGTGCCGTTTCCCCGGTCCTCCCGGAAAAGCATGCCCCGCAAAGAAAACTCCGCTGTATCCGAAATCCGGTACTCGACGGCCGCGTTGGCAAGCCGGTGCCGCGCCCCCGTCGGCACATCCACTATCCCGCGGAGGTCCTCCCGCACGCGGGTGTAGCCGCCCGTTGAAAAGTAGCGCCCCTCGAGCGACACGCCTAAGCCGCCATTCCGCTCGCTCGCGTAGACGCCCGCCTGCCGCGTCGACCGCGTCCCGAGAAATCCCTCCGCCTCATACACGCCGGGTGCGGGGCGCCGGGGCACGACATGGATCACGCCGCCCAGCGCGGTGTTGCCCCATGCCGTCGACCCGCCTCCGCGCACCACCTCCACCCGCTCCACCGTGCGCAGGTCGATCTGGCTCCAGTACACCCAGCCCCCGAAGGCATCGTTGAACGGCACGCCGTCGAGCAGCACAAGCGAGCGTGAAGCTCCCGACGGCCCGATACCGCGCAGCGACGCCCCTTGTGTCGTTGGATTCGCCGCCACACTGCTTGTGCGCCGGAAGAGGCTGAAATTCGGCACCGCGCGCAGGAACTCGTCCAACGACACCGTCGGCGATTCCCGCGCGGCGTTGGCATCCAGAAGAGTTGTCACCAACGGCGATGTTTCGGCCGAGCCCGCTCCGCGCGACGCCGCTGTCACCGTGACCTCCGGCAAATCCACCACCCCGCCCGCGAATACCACACCGGCAAGACACATCGACGCGGCGGACAATCCCATCCGCAGATTTCCCGCACTTATCTTATTTCCGTAATTCATGAATAGTATCCCTTGCAAAACAGCCGGTATGCGCCCGGAAAGCCGGGCACACAACCGGAAAATCCGGTCCCGCGTTTGCATCACAGGAGAGCTCCTTTAGAATCTTGCCTCATATGAATCAAAAATCATCTCTATTGCGACAAATTCCGGTAATTACCGCTGCTGCGGTCGGTGCAACCGCCGCCCTCCCGGCTTCACCTGCCGTCGTCGAGCGCGTCGTTGATGACATGATCGAAAGCGAAGAGCACTCCTTCAAGCTCATTCAGATCGTCGAAGGTTTGGAACATCCATGGGCCGTCACATGGCTCGCCGATGGTCGCATGATTGTGGGCGAACGTGCGGGGCGGATGCACGTCATCGACGGCGGTTCGATCACCGGACTCTCCGGACTGCCGCGCATCCACGCGGATGACGAACAGCGCATCCCGCCCGAAGGCGGAGGACAGGGCGGCCTTCTCGATATCGTCGCGCATCCCGGCAACGCCCGCAACGGCTGGATCTATTTCACATATTCAAGCCCCGGTGACAGTGATTCGGTCGTCACCGATGACCGTTTCGGGACCGGCACGGCGTTGGCCCGCGCCCGCGTCAATGACGAGGGCGACGAACTGGTCGATCTCGAAATACTCTATGTGCAACAACCGCTGAGCGAACCCGGTCGTCACTACGGTTCGCGTATCGTCTTCCCCGGCGACGGCACGGTCGTACTTTCCATCGGCGACAACGGACTCCGGTACACGTCGCAGGACCTGACACACCCTGCGGGATCGGTCATCCGCTTGCATGAAGACGGCGGTGCCTATGACGGCAACCCGTTTGTCGGGATGCCGCCCGGCAACCTCCGCCCGGAGATCCACTCCTTCGGCCACCGCAACATCCAGGGCCTCGCCATCGACAGTGAAACCGGCGCGGTCTGGGCCACAGACCACGGTCCCGCCGGCGGGGACCTCCTCTACCGCGTCGAAGCGGGAAACAACTACGGTTGGCCGCAAGTTGCCTACGGCGACGAATACTCCACCGGCGCGCCCATCGGCATCGGCCGTTCCGCTCCGGGCGTAACGCCGCCGAACCACGTCTGGGACGACACCCGCGCCCCTTCCGGTCTGACCGTCTATCAAGGCGACGCATTCCCCGGATGGCAGGGCAACCTTTTCGCGGGGTTTCTCCGTGCCGAGCGCGTGCAGCGGATTGTCCTCGAAGGCGACTCCGTGATTCACGAAGAAACGCTCCTGCGCGAATCCATCGGCCGTATCCGCGACGTACGTGTAGGGCCGGACGGCTTTATCTACTTCCTCACCGACCGCAGCGACGGCGGACTTTACCGCATTGAGCCGACGGACTGATTCAGACGGCCCGCAATATCCAATCTCTGCGATGCGGAGAATCTCGGCTTCACTCCGAGAACGGCGCGCCGGACGTTTGCCATTTTACCATACAAAACCATAAACGAGAAAACAAAACCATAAAATATGCCTGAATTAACCGCTGTTCTCCAAACCGGCGCGATCATCCTCGCCATTCTTCTGCTGGGCATGCTTGCCATGGTGTTCCTGCTGCGTGCCCTCGACATGGCAGGCTCACGCGCCAAGGTGCCGACGCTCGTGCTCCAACCGATGCGCAACGTAGTGAAATTGCTCGTTGCGCTCATCGTCCTCACGCTCGTGCTCGGGCAGTTCGGCATCGAGCTGATGTCCATCCTCACGGCCACCGTCGCTCTTGTCGCGATTGGCTTTTTCGCCGTCTGGAGTTTGGTCAGCCACGTCACCGCGACCTTCCTCCTCGTCGTGGTGAAGCCGTTCAACATGAACGACACCGTGAAGTTCGCCGGCGAGGAGGTGAAGGGCAAGGTTGTCGACATCAACCTATTCTTCACCTCTCTCCAGACGGATGACGGCGACCGCTACCAAGTGCCCAACAACCTCTTCTTCCAAAAAACACTCCGCCGCACCCCCGCCCCCGCCGACAAGCAGGTCGCCATCGGCGAGCGATTGGGCGAGTAGGCACCACGCCGACGGCCGGTCCGTCGCCTACCATTCGGCGAACCACGCTTCATCCGCCCAGCGGTAGTGGAGCCCGCTCTCCGGTGACAGGTGGATCCAGCCGTATGTGCTGTGATAGAGAGGGAGCGCGGCATCCGTAACAACGCCGGGTGCGTAGATCGCGCCGGTTCGAAGCCACTCGGCACCGCGGGCGGCGAAATGACCGTACCATCCGCTCCCGTAGTGGTGGAGCAACCCGATCCCGGACACATGAAACCAGCCGCCGCTTCCGTATCCGTAAATCTCGCCGAACTCCGGGTGCCAATACTCACCGGGTGTCGTCGTCCGGACCAGCTTGACCAGGCCAGGAGACAACCCTCCCGCATCAGTGCCGCCATCCATCGTCCGGACATTGCCAAAAAGGTAAACCGAGTTTTCGTCCGCACGACCGATCAATGCCCGCTCCCCAAAACCCGCCGTCGACCGGACTGCAAAAACCACCGAATCCAGCGGCCTGCCCTCGGTGTCCAGCGCAAGAATACCCGGCGCGCGCAGGCCCCCGATTTCGGAAAAAGCGCCCGCCACCCAAATACGGTCCCCGCCGTCGGACACCAGCACGCTGTCGACGCGTTGTCCGGCAAGCGCGCTTCCGGCATGCCGCGGCGCCGCAAACTCCGGGTCAATGGTTCCGTCCGGCAGTACCTTCGCGAGTCCGTTCCGCACGATGCCTCCGATCTCCGTGAAGGCGCCCGCCACGATCCAGCCGCCGCCGGGCGCACGGACTACCTCGGCGACCGGGGATTGACCGGGGTAACGCACATCCACAGTCCCTGTTTCTCCCGACACATCGCTCCAAATAGCCACCGTCAAATCCGACAAGTACAACCCATACCCGTCAAAGGTAATCGGGCTTCGTTGCGGCAGGAAGACCGGCGGAAAGCCGGAGTCCGGAGTACCGTCGGGGCTCAATCGGATCAACTCGAAACCGGATGCAACCACAACCGATTGGAGGACAAGCAGTCCGCCGTCGTCAAATTCGCCGACAACCTCGCGTTCGACCCATTCACCGAAGTCCGGGAAAGCGTACTCCGCGCTCCGGTGGAGCCGGACTTGCGTTAACGTGGTGGGAAACGGCGTGAGGACGCCGTCCGTGAAAACCTCCAAGTTCCAACGGAAGCGTTCCTCGTCGCCGACTGCCAAGGATCTGAGGAGAATAGCCACACTGTTGCCAGGACCGGGGACATAGACCCCGCCCCCATCAACGTGAAAGAGTCGTTTTGCACGCGGGCGGGATTCGACGACAATCTCAGGCTCGCCTCCCCCATCAGGGAAGCGGTAGACGTCCATGGACCGCCCGGATTCGTCGGCGGAAACCAGCCAACCGTCCGCCGTTCGGCCGATGTTGGTCAGGCGGCGGTCCGCAATTTCTACGGTCTCTTCCAGAATACCCTCCGCCGAAAACCATGCCGGACCGGCAGCCGCCTGCCCACCGCCGCGCGATGAGGTCCCGCGTGGCAATGTGCCGCCCGCCACGGCGAATCGACCGTCCGGCGCACGACGGACGATGTCGGGAGCGGAACGCCTCGAAACTGCTGCCAACGCTTTGATCGGGAAGATTTCCGAAGTCTGCGATATGACGAAAGGAGCGACTTGAGCGGAAGGCCGCCCTCTATCCCCGCGAGCGGAAGAGTGCACCCATGAAACAAGGACGGATCCATCGCCCAGCAGGGACGCGCGCCACGCATCCACCAACCACCATTCGATTGCGCCCTCCGGCAGAGGAAGGCCGGTCAGAGAAAGGCCGGAGACACCTGTCAGCGGTTCCCCGTATGCATCCATCAGGCGAATGGCTCTTCCGGGGATTACAACCGTTCCGTCTCTCATCTCCATTGTTCGGCCCAAGTGAGCCCCGGTTTCCCCGACCGGGTTTCCTGAAGAGTCGATAAACAGGGGCTCGTAGTCGGACTCAACGGTGCCGTCCGCTTCCATGCGCAGAACCGGTCTCCAATCTCCCGAAGAACTCCGAAAAAGCCCCGCAGCCAAGATCCGCCCGTCGGGGGTCACATGCAAAGCCCGAGTCCACTGCAATCCCGGCAGCTCACCGCCATGGTCAAAGACAAACGATTCATCCAACCGCCCGTCCGCCTTGTAACGGGCAACAGGTGCCCAGTCCGAACGTGCTCCGGAAACGATCCTGTCTTCGGAGTCCACCGCGACGGTCCACGACAAAAGCCCTGTTTCACTCTCCGGACCGTGGGGAACAGCTGCGACAAAACCCGTGTCAATGCGACCGTCGGCCAACAGCCGGCATACCGAGTTGTGGGCCAACCCGTGTGGATTCCGCTCCGTCAAATCAACGCCCTGCACGGCAACAGCAATCCGCCCGAGACTGTCAAAAGCAATACTCCGGGGTGGCCAGGCAAACAGGGGAGACACAAACAAAGGATCGATTTCACCACCCGGAAGAAGGCGCACGAGTCGGTAATTACCGGTCGATGTCACTGCATCCCACGGGTCGGGCGGCAACTCCACACCCGCATAGACTCCACCCTGCGGCCCGGTGAACACCTCACCCACCCACAGTATCCTCGGATCCGCGGAGAAAGAGGTATCCAGCTCAAGGGTTTCCTCGTGAAAACGCACAAGCGGCGAGGTGACGACATCCCCGACACCGGAAAGCCGAAACGAGTTCGTCCAGACAAAAATGCCGCTGCGACCGTCGGCCACAGCCGAAAGATTTGATTGTTCCAGAGTTTCGTGGAACTCAGTTCCCGCGAACGACGGGTCCGGCGCCCAGTATTCAAGGGCCGGAAGCAGCGGGAGGCACAGTAGCGAAACAGTCAGAGAAATCAGGGTGTTTTTCATTGAAAGGCAGCAAATTTATAGACTCGGCGCGGATACCTACAAGGTTGATTGTCATTCACGACACGGATTTTCGCGGAATCCCTTCAATACGTCTCCCGAAAACACCGCCCGCGAGCACATTTCCAGCATCCGCATGGCCGTCTACTACGCCGCAAACCGAAGATTCCCACCCCGCTCTGCTCCAACCGGAATGGCGCTTGGATACGTGCTGGGCTCAAAGGAGCGCGGGTCGTTGGACCGCGTAGAACCGTTGGTATGGTCTTCGATTCCGGTCTTATCCGTGCCATTGGACTCCAAGCGCACCGCACGTCGACCGAGGCAGATAGGGCCTTTCCTTTCCTGCTGTAAGTTGTTCGTGACAACGCCGGTCACAAGATCGGCACCTCCACACCGGACCCGCTCCCCGCCACCGCGAGGTCCGTGTCCTTTAGCACCTCCACCGGTCGCGCTCCGGCCGGCTTGCCCACGCGCGAGAGCGCCGCCCCACCGGCCCCCTCCCGCAGCCACGCCTCCGTCCCCAGCGCTTTGCCGCGCGTGAAGAACCGCGCCCGCAGGCGCAGAAGTTCGTGCGCCTCCAGCTCGCCACCGGTCGCCGCCGCCTCCGCAAACGCCGCCGGATCGATCCGATCACCTGTCCCGTCGCGCTTCGACGCCGCCCCCTTGCCCAGCATCAGCAGACGGTAGCGCGCCAGCGCACCCTCCTCCCCGCCCTCCCCCGGAAAGCAGTCCGCCAGCGAGCGCCGCAGCTCCTCGTCCGCACCGCACAAGGCCGCCGCATACCCGCTCCAGCGGTAGTCCTCCGGCAGCTCCGCCAAGCCCGCCCGCACAGGATTCAGGTCGATATATGCCGCCACAAGACCCACCAGCCACGGCACGTCCTGCACCAAAA